>NZ_LSHB01000044.1 GCF_001643375.1 Chryseobacterium sp. FP211-J200 | reverse complement strand
TAAAAAGGTCTTGATGTTTTTATCAAAACATGCGGTTGTTTTTTAGAAGAGAACTTGGATCATAGTAAGAATTCGATTTTTGATGGTCATCAAAACAAAAAAGGAAGCACAAGATGTGTGCTCCCTTTTTTCATTTATTGAAGACTTTGAGAAGCCTTAGTTCAGAAGTTAATCCTTCAAACTTTTCATATCGATCACGAATCTGTACTTCACATCGCTTTTCAGCATTCTTTCGTAAGCTTCGTTGATGTCCTGCATTTTGATGATCTCTATATCGGAAACGATATTCTTCTCACCACAGAAATCCAGCATCTCCTGAGTTTCCTTGATCCCACCGATCAATGATCCTGCAACAGAACGTCTTTTGTAGATCATAGGTTTGGTACTTACAGAGTCATTCTCGAACTCGCCGATAAATCCTACCAAAACCAAAGTCCCGTTCACTGTCAAAGTATTCATATAAGGATTGATGTCGTGCTCATAAGGAACCGTATCGATGATGAGGTCAAACTTGTTAAGGGCAGCTTTCATTTCCTCTTCGTCTGTCGAGATGATTACCTGGTCTGCGCCTAATTTCTTAGCATCATCCGTCTTTCCAGCGCTTCTGGAGAATAATGAAACGTGCGCGCCAAGACCTTTTGCCAATTTGATGGCCATGTGTCCCAGTCCACCCAATCCAACTACAGCTACTTTTGAGTTCTCGTTCACATTCCAATGTTTCAAAGGCGACCAAGTGGTGATTCCAGCGCAAAGAAGTGGTGCAACGGCAGCCAAATCTAAGTTTTCTGGAACATGTAGAACAAAATGCTCATCTACCACTACAGATTCTGAGTAACCACCGTACGTTCTTTGATTGTCGATATACTTGTCTTTTCCATTGTAAGTTCCAGTGAATCCATTTTCACAGAACTGCTCTAGATCTTGAGCGCAGCTGCTGCAAGTTCTGCAAGAATCTACCATGCAACCCACAGCTGCAAGGTCTCCCACTTTGAACTTGGTCACCTCACTTCCAACGCCCGTGATCCTTCCAACGATCTCGTGGCCTGGAACTGCCGGGTAAACCGAGCCACCCCAATCATTCCTTGCTGTATGAAGGTCCGAGTGGCAAACGCCGCAATACATGATGTCTATTTCAACATCTTTTGGCTGGATCTCTCTTCTTTCTATCGTTATTAATTCTAAATCGTTTTCGGGAGCTTCTGTCCCGAACGCTTTTACTTTGTGTGTGTGCATATTTTTAAATATTTTTACTTGAAATTACTATTAATGATCTATCTTGTTCTTGATGAAAAAACTACTTTATAAATGCTATCCTGCACTTATCAATGTCTATACCGTTTGGATCTTGTATTTGCTTTTTTTTGCATCTTTTCGTTATTCGGAGACCACTCTTTTTACAATCAAGACTGTTCCATTTGAGACCATCGACGAATATACAATGAACGTCATCAGATATGATAAGCTGGAATTTGTCAAGAACATCTTTGGGAATATCATTCTGTTTATCCCTTACGGTTTTCTCGGGATTCTTTATCCAAAACTCAATCAATTCAAATGGTTTGTATTTGCGTTTTTTATTGTCATTAATATCGTAGAGTTCTCACAATATTATTTCAAAAGAGGTTTTGCCGATATTGATGATATCATCCTCAATACATTAGGTGCTGTCATTGGTTTTCTTATCTACAAAAAGTTTTTCTTTGTTAAGGACAAATAACCTTCATCTCTGTCCTTCGATTTGTCTGATGTTGAGCTTCTGTACAATTTACATCATTGCTGCATTTATTTAAAAGTTTTGTTTCTCCATATCCAATTGGTTTTAAACGAGATTTGACAATTCCTTTCGATACCAAGTAATCAACTGCAGCGTTTGCTCTGTTCTGAGACAATATTTTGTTGTAATCATCAGAAGCTCGGGAGTCTGTGTGAGAGGCCAATTCAACTTTTACGGTTGGATTGTCTTTCATGAACTGCACCATCTTATTAAGTTCCGCCTTTGCTTCCTCACGGATAAAATATTTATCCAGATCGTAATGGATATTCTTAAGATTAATAGGTTTTCCACAAGTGGTTTCCTCCATGCAAACTTGAAGATTCAGAAAAAGTGTGTTGCTTCTGTCTACGTTTTTGGAAGTGACAGTTTCGGTTTGTGAAAAGTAATTTCCCTTTTTACCATAGATGTTATAGGTCGTATTCTTATCAGCTCTGAAATAGAACTTGCCCTCTATATTCGTTTTTATCTCGTGAACAATTTCTGTTTGAGTGTTTTTGATGACAACTGTCACCTCTCTCAATGGGTCTTTGGAATTGCAAATATTCACTTGTCCTTTCACAAAAAAAGTTTCCTTATCTGTCGATATCTCCTTCTTCAACATCGCATTTTTGACGAACTCATTTTTCTCAGCCTTTGCAGAAATTAAATCAATATTGTAAAGACTTCCTTTGATCTCATAATTCTCAGGCTTGATATTTTTGAAGAACGCAACACCTTGCGCATTGGTCCTTGCAAAGTAAGCGCGTTTCCCATTCTTATAAAGTTCTACAAAGGTATCTGGCAGTAGTTCTCCTGTTTCTTTATCTCGTGCAATGACAGATAATCCATAATTTGGACTTGCATCTTTACCTGAAAATCTAAATGTAAGCCCTGCAAAAACACCTGCTGAATGGATCTCGTGTTCCAATGCCGAAGTTCTAATTTCAGCATTTGCAGGAGATATCATATTCTGATTATTATTGAAAGTAAAAGGAATATAACCCGACAAATTCCCGTTTGCAACCAGATCTTTTGCTTTAAAATGCTGAAGGTAATAGCCACCGACATTCAACCCAACATTCTCCGAGAAGAACCAATTGAACTCCAATTGACCTTTACCAGATAGACTATTTTTCTCGTCATATCCTGGATGAGAATTAAGATTGTAAACAGTTGCTCCATTGGTTGAAGCCAGTGAAGTTTCGCCACCTTTGATATTGGAAATTCCCCCTTTTAACTTGAACGTTAATCCCATATTATCATTGATTACCCATCGCAAGTTGGGACCAATTCCAAAGAAATAGCGCTGGATTTTATTTTCACTCAAAGTTGGGTCAGAGAGTTTTGTATTTCCTAAATATAAATTCTCTGTTGGATAAGAACTTTTCGGTGTGTTGTTGAGATAATCTGCATCGATTCCCAAACCTATCCAATTAAAATAATAATCTACAGAAATTCCCAGATTCAAATTCGGTTTGTAATCAATATATTTTGTTTGATTATCATACGAAGGAAAATCCAATCCACCTCGCAAAGAGATATTGAATTGATTGTCATCGTATAAAGAATTCCTGAATTGCGAATTAAAATTTTGAACTAAAAGTATGAGGAGAAGGAGATAATATTTTCTCATTTATTAAGGCTTTCTTGGTTCCACAAATTTACAGAAATTAATAAATAAAAATGCCGGCTATAAACCGGCATTGTATGTTGAAAACAAAATTTTTACTGTTTGATGATCTGGGTGATCTTCTGCGTATTGTCATCCAAAGTGTATCTCATCAGATATTTCCCTGGACGAAGTTTGTCAAGTCTAAGCTCAGCATTGTTGCTGTTGATATTATATTCTCCTACTTGAGCTCCTAAAATCGAGAAGAAAGTCACTGTTTTAATTTTAACAGAAACATCTTTTGATTTTAGCAATAAGACGTCCTTCGTAGGATTAGGATAAGCCACCAAAACACCATCATCGGTTCTTTGGTTAGAAATTGTACGTGCAGTTTGTGCTTTCATTTCTCCCGAAAATCCCACTGATACTACCGTAAATATGATAAAGAATAAAAGTTTTTTCATTCGCTTTAGTCTGTATTTGAACAATTACAACAAATATATTTTAAATAAATTACTTATGCAATAGTCTATCCATAAAAGTATAATTAAATTTGCATAAATATTTTTAATAAAGATGATCTCAAGAAATAGAAGACTCAGAACCAACGATTCTATCAGAAGGCTAGTGCGTGAAACCAGTCTCACAACAAACGATTTGGTGTTGCCAATGTTCGTTACAGAAGGTGATAACAAAAAAGAAGCCATATCATCTATGCCAGGCGTTTTTAGACAAAGTTTAGATCTTACGGTCAAAACTGTCAAAGAAAATTATGATCTTGGAATCAAAGCCATCAATCTCTATATGAAGGTTTCCGAGAACCTAAAAGACAACACCGGAAAAGAAGCTTGGAACCCGAACGGATTGATGCAGAACGCTATAAAAGCAATCAAAGACGCCGTTCCTGGAATTATCATTATGCCAGATGTCGCCCTGGATCCGTACTCTATTTATGGTCACGACGGTATCATCAAAAATGGAAAGATAGACAACGATTCCACAGTAGAAGCACTTGTGAAAATGGGAGTTTCCCTTGCAGAAGCTGGTGCAGACATTTTGGCACCAAGCGATATGATGGATGGCCGAGTTCTAGCGATGCGCGAAGGTCTGGAAGAAAACGGATTCACGGATGTTGGGATCTTGTCCTACGCCGCCAAATATGCAAGTGCGTTCTATGGACCCTTCAGAAGTGCTTTGGACAGCGCGCCGGTTGATAATCAAGATATTCCGGCAGATAAAAAAACATACCAAATGGATTTCCACAATTCCCGTGAAGCCATAGACGAAGCTTTGAAAGACGTGGACGAAGGTGCCGACATCATCATGATAAAACCCGGAATGCCTTACCTGGACATCGTTTCCAAGATCCGAGAACTCATCACGCAACCAATTGCCGTTTACCAAGTCAGTGGCGAATATGCGATGTTGAAAGCTGCTGCTCAAAACGGCTGGCTGGACAACGACAAAGTTCTCATAGAAAGCTTGACCAGTTTCAAACGTGCCGGTGCCGATATGATCTTCACCTACGCCGCTCCCGAAGTTGCAAAACTTTTGAACAGATAAATTTTTTAGGAGCTTAATCCCGCTTTCCACTATATCTTTTTTGCTTTAATCACATTTGGTTTTAGAAACACGATTTGTGAAAAAGCAAAAAAGGATGCCGTTGCAATCGGGGCTATGGGTTTTGTTATCCAAACTTTGCTTTATAAAAGTTTTTCCATTCCCTCAGAGAAAGCCACAGAGTGGTGACCTGTACACCTGGAAATTTAAAAAAAATCAATCTTCCTCACCCAAACTTTGAGGAAGATTTTTTTTATTCTTAATTCCAAGACCTTTCAACTTCTGAGTTTGAAGGATCAAATTATCATTCCCCGAACTCAACTGTTTGAAAGCATCATTGTAAGAATTCTTCGCCTGGTCAATATTCTTCCCAATGCGTTCCAGATTATCGACAAATCCCACAAACTTGTCGTACAATTTCGCACCTCTGTCTGCAATTTCCATCGCATTTCTATTCTGATGTTCGCGTTTCCAAAGGTCTTGAACCAGTTTGAGAGAAGTTATCAAATTGGTTGGGCTCAATAACAAAATCCTTTTGTCATAGGCGAAATTCCAAAGATTGGGGTCGGTTTGCAAAGCCGTCATATAAGCGGCTTCACTTGGAACAAACATCATTACAAAATCTAAGGATTTATCGAAATCATCATAAGCTTTCTGACTTAGCTGCACGATGTGATTCTTAACCGATTGCAAATGCTGATTCTGTTTGATGGTGAAAATTTCGGCATCCGTTTCATCCGTCATTTCTACGAAAGCGGTGAGAGAAACCTTGCTGTCAATGATGACATTTCTATTGTCTGGATATTTTACAACCGCGTCTGGACGCATTTTTTTACCGGAAAATTCGGAGAAGATGGCTTTGTTATTTTCATCACGGAGTTCGTGCTCCATAAAGTATTCCTGATTTTTCCTCAATCCAGATTTCTCCAAAATACTTTCCAAAATCATTTCGCCCCAATTTCCTTGGGTTTTGCTTTCGCCTTTCAAAGCGCGCGTTAGCTTTTTGGCGTCTTCGGAAATTTGTTGGTTCAGGTCTTTCAGTTCACGCACTTTTTCGCCAAGAGAAAAACGCTCTTTGGATTCCTTGTCGTAAGTTTCATTGACTGTATTTTTCAGTTCGTTGATCTTCTCCTGAAAAGGTTCAAGAATTAATTTTAACTGATTTTGATTGAGTTGCGTGAACTTTTCAGATTTTTGTTCCAGAATTTGATTCGCTGTTTTCTCAAACTGAAGTCGGTTTGTTTCCTGAAGTTTTACAAAATCCTCTTTTTGATGTTCTAGATTTTCCTGCAGGTTTTTGTAATGTGCGTTGAGTTCCGCGTTGGTGAAAAGCAATTCTTCCTTACTTTTTTGGATCAATGAATTTTCTTTCGTCAATTCAAGATTGGAAAGTTTCAGTTCTTCAATTTTCTGTTGATAGTTGAGTTCGTTTTCCTGCGCCCGAATCAGTTTTTCATAGGCGTTATCAAAGTTTTTCTTGCTGACGGAACTGGCTTTCATTAAAAGAAATACGAGAACCGCACCGATGATTATTCCAAAAAGTATATATAAAGTCAACATTATTTGTTAGAGATATTTGTAACTATTGTATTGCTCGCAGCCCGGTCTGAGTGGAAATCCTTTTTTGCTTGGTCTTCAAGTTGTATTTGAAGTGAAATCGTCTGCAAAAAAGATTGACTTCGTCGAACCACTCCGTTAGGTTTGGGAACGGAGGACTGATAAGCTGCCCAAATATTTATCATTTTACTTCTCGTTTTCCAGCTTATTTTTAGAATCAACCAAAGCCTTTTTCTCTTTTCCGGAAAGTTCGGGGAATCTTAGGTCCATTTCTTCCAACTTATCAATAATAATCTGGATTGCAGCAACTCTGGAAAACCATTTCTGATCAGCTGGAATCACAAACCAAGGTGCAGATTCGGTCGAAGTTTTTTTTATCGCTTGCTCGTAAGCTTTCTGATAATCGTCCCAATAGCCTCTTTCTGTAAGGTCGCCTTCCGCAAATTTCCAGTTTTTATCCTCTTCCTTGATTCTGTCTAGGAATCTTTCTTTCTGCTCTTCCTTAGAAACATTTAGGAAGATTTTGATGATTTTGGTTCCGTTGTTTGCCAGATGTTTTTCGAAATTTCTAATGCTTTCGTATCTGTTGTCCCAGAATTTGTCATCAAATTGTTTGACATCGGTCCAAGTTTTTTCGCTGAGGTTATATTCTGGGTGAACTTTGCAAACGAGAACACTCTCGTAATGAGAACGGTTGAAAATTCCGATCTTGCCTTTTGCAGGAAGTGCAATATAATGACGCCAAATAAAGTCGTGAGAATATTCCTTGGTGCTAGGACTTTTGAAGCTGGTCACTTCGCAGCCTTGCGGATTTACGCCGCCGAAAACATGTTCTATCAAACTGTCTTTTCCCGCAGCATCCATCGCTTGGAGAACAATTAATAAAGATTGACTTCCGTCCGCATAGAGTTTTTCCTGAAGCAGTCGAAGTTTTTCCTTTTCGATTTCCAAAAGCTGTTTTGCCTCGTCTTTGTTGATCTTTCCGCTGTATTTTGTCTCATGTTTCCCAATCTCGAATTTTGAGTTTTCTTTGATTAGAAAATCATCGGAGAAGTTGTAATCCATAATATTTGATTTGATGTAAATATAAAAAAAACCGCCTCGTTATGAAAACGAGACGGCAATATAAATTTGTAGATTTTTTAACTATTGTGCAGCTTCTACTTTTTTAGCAGTTTTGGCAACTTTTACAGACTTAGCTGCGGGTTGTGCTTTGGCAGTAGCTACAGGAGAAGAAACTGTCAATTTAGCCTCTTGGTTTACGCCAGCAACATCTTCAACATTACCTTTGATGTAAAGTACAGATCGGTTGTTTGCAGGGTCATTAGAATAAACCTCGATCAATTTGTTGAAAGCACCTTTGATCCCAGTGTTGTATCCAACTTTGATCTGAGCAGTTTTACCTGGCAAGATCGGGTCTTTGCTCCATTCTGGAGTTGTACATCCGCAAGAAGGTTTCACTTCACTAATGATAAGTGGCTTGTCACCAGTATTTTTTACAGTGAAAAATCTGTGACCATCAGCTCCAGCTTTTACATTTCCGTAATCAAAAGTTGTTTTGTCAAATGAGATAGTTTGAGCAGATGCAAAAGCCAAAGCTCCTGTCATAAATAATCCTGCAAGAATCTTTTTCATATTTTTTTGTTTTAGTATAATTAAACTTTTAAGTAACAAAGTTATAAATAATTTAAATATGTGATGTTAATTTTTTCACATTATCTTATTTTTGCAACTTATAAATAACTTACGACATGCAGATCGCTGACAAATATAGCCCACAAGAAACTGAACAAAAATGGTACGACTTCTGGTTGGAAAACAAATATTTCCACTCAACGCCGGATGACAGACCACCTTATACGATTGTAATTCCACCCCCGAACGTGACTGGAATCCTGCACATGGGACACATGTTGAACAATACGATCCAAGATGTTTTGGTCAGAAGAGCGAGAATGCAAGGTTTCAATGCTTGTTGGGTTCCTGGGACGGATCACGCATCTATCGCAACAGAAGCGAAAGTTGTAGCGAAACTGAAGTCTGAGGGAATCAGTAAAAAAGATATTACCAGAGAAGAATTCCTGAAGCACGCTTGGGAATGGAAAGAAAAATACGGCGGAACCATCCTTGAACAATTGAAAAAATTGGGTTGTTCTTGCGATTGGGACAGAACGAGATTCACGATGGAAGAAAATCTTTCCAAATCAGTAATCAAGGTTTTTGTTGATCTTTATAATAAAGGATTGATCTATCGCGGATATAAAGTTGTAAACTGGGATCCGGAAGCTCAAACCAATATTTCTGACGAAGAAGTGATCTTCAAAGAACAAAATGGAAAATTATTCTATCTTAAATACAAGATTGAAGGGACAGAAGATTTCTTAACTGTTGCAACGACACGTCCAGAAACTATCTTCGGTGATGTTGCCGTTTGTGTAAATCCGAATGACGAGAGATATCAACATCTGAAAGGTAAAAACGTAATAGTTCCAATCGTTGGTAGAGTAGTTCCTATTATCGAGGACGATTATGTTGATATTGAATTCGGAACGGGAGCGTTGAAAATCACGCCGGCTCACGATATCAATGATTATGAAATCGGACAAAGACACGGCTTGCCGATCATCGATTCTATGGACAACGATGCTGTTCTGAACGAACACGGAATGCATTATCAAGGTCAAGGAAGATTTACCGTTAGAAAAGAAATAGCTAAGGAATTAGAAAAAAAAGACCTTCTTCTAAAAGCGGAAGATTATGTGAATAAAGTGGGGACATCTGAAAGAACTGGCGCTGTAATCGAGCCGAAAATTTCTGTTCAATGGTTCCTTAAAATGTCAGAAATGGCAAAACCAGCTTTGGATGTTGTGATGGATGATAAAATCAAATTCCATCCTGAAAAATTCAAAAATACCTATCGCCATTGGATGGAGAATGTTCACGATTGGAACATTTCGCGTCAGCTTTGGTGGGGACAACAGATTCCGGCGTTCTATTACGGAACGGGCGAAAATGAATTTGTTGTAGCTGAAAATATTGAAGATGCGGTAAAATTAGCACAAGAAAAAACGTCCAACTCCCAACTTCAAGCTTCTGACCTTAAACAGGACGAAGATGCGCTTGACACTTGGTTCTCCTCTTGGTTGTGGCCAATGTCGGTTTTTGAAGGGATTTTGGATCCGGAAAACAAAGATATCAATTATTATTATCCAACTGCGGATTTGGTAACTGGTCCGGATATCATTTTCTTTTGGGTTGCCAGAATGATCATGGCTGGATTGGAATTCCGACAAGAAGTACCTTTCAAAAACGTTTATTTCACTGGAATCGTGAGAGATAAACAAAGACGAAAAATGTCCAAGCAACTTGGAAACTCTCCAGATCCAATCGATTTGATTGAGAAATATGGTGCGGACGGCGTTCGTGTTGGAAGTTTGTTAAGTTCCGCTGCAGGAAATGATCTTTTGTTTGATGAAGATCTTATGTTGCAGGGAAGAAATTTCGCTACGAAGATTTGGAATGCTTACAAATTGATTCAAGGCTGGAAACGAGACGAATCTATCAAAGCGCAAAACCACGACCTTCAAACCATCGAATGGTTCGGCGAACAATTGAACAAAACGGTTGGCGAGATCGAAGATCAATTCTCGAAATTCAGGATTTCTGATGGATTGCATTTGGTTTATAAACTGATCTGGGACGATTTCTGCTCATGGTATCTTGAAGCTGTAAAACCTAATTTCGGCGAAGCAATTAGTGAAGATGTTTACCAAAAAACAATTGCTTATTTTGAGGAATTGATGAAATTGTTGCATCCATTTATGCCTTTCTTGTCAGAAGAACTTTGGCAGTCGATTTCGGATAGAAAAATTGATGAAGCTCTGATCATCACGCAACAGAAAAAATCTGAAAGTTATAATGAACAAACCATCAAAGATTTCGATTTTGCTAAAGAAGTGATCTCCGGCGTTAGAAATTACCGTCAATCAAAAGGAATTTCGCCAAGAGAATCTGTGGAAGTTTTCACAAATGCGACAGAACTAAAAGATGCTGAGGTAATTCAGAAATTATCCAATATTTCAGAAATCAATTTTGCCCAGAAAACCGATAAACCTAGTTTCACATTCTTGGTTGGTTCTAATGAATTCTCAATCCCATTAAGCGAAAACCTTGATTTGGGAGAAGAAAAAATCAAAACTGAAGAAGAAATCAAATATCTGAAAGGATTCTTAATTTCGGTTGATAAAAAGCTTTCAAATGAGAAATTCGTAGCCAACGCAAAACCAGAAGTTGTAGAAATCGAACGTAAAAAACAGAAAGACGCGCAGGATAAAATTGTTCTTTTAGAAGAAAAACTGAAAAGTTTATAATGACACACATAGAAAACATAAAAAAACTATTCTCCAAAAATTTTGTAGAAAACCCACTTCTGGAAACGTATGAAGCTGGAGAAATTCACATTTCTTCAGGTTTCATCGTAGCCAGTGATCCTTTGATTTCGCCAGATCATTCGGCTTTCACGCAGGAGTTTCCGAAAGGTGATTTTCCGGTTCATATTTATAAAGAAACCGAATCCAATTGTGTTGCTTATGCTGAGATTGTCTTTGATAAAAATAAAGTGGCAGAAAACTGGAAATTGGCTTTGTGTGATAATCAGAATTTGAAAGATCTGAAAGACGAAGAGATTTACGGTTATCTTGTAGAATCTGGGATGGGAAGCTTTATGGACAAAGATGCTCAGAATGCTTTGAATACATTAGAAAAAGAATTATTCAAGAAAAAAGGCGATCAGTTTATGGGAATCTATGAGGAGTTTTTCCATTCGCATTTTTTTGACGAAAATGGCGCAATCGACCAATTCTCAATTTTGAAACCTTATCAGGACAAAAAGGAAAACATCGTCGCTTTCGAGACAGGTTATGGCGAAGGATTCTATGCAACGTATATTGGTTATTCCAAAGATAATCAGGTGGTTAAGTTAATTTCTGAATTTATAGAAATTGGTATGGATTAAATTATTACTTTAGCCTCTAATGAAATCGCAATTAGCGATTCTATTTGACCTTTGAAAACATTGAATGTTAGCAAATGAAACTGAGTAATACAAAACCGCAGATCGTAGTTGTAGGAAGTTCTTCCATTGATCTGATCATGAAAACTTCCAAGATCCCGACAGCCAATAACACTGTTCTTGCCGATAATTTGAAAAGTTTTTTGGGAGGAAAAGGGGCAAACCAAGCAATTGCGACATCCAGATTGGGTGCAAACACATCGCTTGTAAGTTGTATTGGGATGGATCCGTATGGTCAGCAAGTATTGAGAAATCTGGATGATGAGGAAGTGAACGTGGCCTACGTATACGAAGATGAGGACGAAGCGACAGGAACGGCCTATGTTACAGCTTCCAACGAGGGAAATGCAATAACAGTGGTTCCTGCAGCCAACTATAACTTAGCCCCAAAGAATGTAGATGAGGCGGAGAAATATTTGGCCGTTGCAGATCTGATCCTGACCCAAATGGAAATTCCTGCCAAAACAGTGGAATATCTTTTCCAAAAAGCTAAAAAATTGGATCGGAAAATTGGGATCTACGCGGCACCTGCCAGCCGGCTTTCCGACGAGATCATAGACTACGCAACTTTCATTGTTGCAAAAAGTACCGATCTGGAAATTATCTTTGGCGAAGGCAATCATGAAGATATCATGAAACATCTTCCGAATAAATTGTTTGTGAGAGATGGCGCCAACAGCACAAGTTACTTTGATGGCTCAGAAATGAAATATTTTCGAAAAAATCCAAGTACAGAATCGCACAGCATGGGCTTGGGAGATGCATTTACTTCTGGATTTTCAATTGCTTTCCTACACGGGAATTCTATCGAGGATTGTGTGAAATTTGGAAATGAAGTTGCTTTGAAAGCGGCCGATTACCGAGGTTCTCAGAAAGGTCTGCCTTATCTTAAAGAAATGAAGGAATTGATATCCCACGCATATTAATACTTACATTTACCCGAACAAAATTTTCTACTTTTACTGAAATCTAATCGCTTTTCATGAAAAGTATCGATGTTTTAACTGATGACAATTATCCCTTGTCTGGCCACTTTTTTGAACCAACAGATCCAAATGATAAATTATTATTGATCAACTCGGCAACGGGTGTGAAACAGCAAATTTATTTTTCATTTGCACAATTTTTCTGTGATCAGGGTTTTACGGTGATCACCTATGATTATCGCGGGATTGGACTTTCGAAACCGAAAAAGATGAAAGGCTTCAAAGCATCAATGAGAATTTGGGGAACTGAGGATTACAAAGCGTTAACCAATTATATTAAAACCAATTTTCAAGGTTATCAAAAATTCTGTCTCGGACATTCGCTAGGTGCCTTGATATTGGGAATGAATGAAGATTCGAAAATGTTTGAGGGATTTTTTTTCGTGGGAACTCAGAATGCTTTTGTTGGAAATTTAAAGTTCAAAACAAAGATCGAGGCTTATCTTGGCTTCGGAATTGCACAGCCGTTGTCAACAAAGATCTTGGGCTATTTCCCAGGCAATTGGTTCGGACTTGGCGAAAGTTTACCGGCTGGAAGTGCTTTCGATTGGCGAACTTTGATTCTTAATAAAAGGTCAACAAATAGGTTGTTGGAAAAGGTAAAGGATCACTCAAAAGAGCTGACTCAAAAGGTTTTTGTCATAAGAGCAGAAGACGATGCGTGGCTCACAGAAAAAGGCGTGAGGTCTCTTTTGGAAGACACTTACCCGAATATGAGACCAACTTACAGATTAGTAAAAACCTCCGAATCCGAAAAGAACGAAATAGGACACATCAACTTTTTCCGAAGCTACAACAGGAAACTTTGGAATATTATTTTAAAAGAATTGAATTAATGGAATTGATCAACAAAACAATAGAATTAGTAAAAGAAAAATTAGAAGGAACAGAGTCCGGCCACGACTGGTTTCACATAGAACGTGTTTGGAAGCTTAGCTTGAAAATTCAGGAAAAAGAAGGTGGAGACAAGTTGATCATCGAATTAGCCTCACTTTTGCACGACATCGCTGACCCAAAATTCCACAACGGCGACGAAACCATCGCCACAAAGATCGTAACCGAATTTCTGACCGAACAAAAAGTAGATCAGGAAACCATCGACAAGGTCATTTTCATCATAGAAAATATGTCCTTCAAAAATAGAAATGAAGCGCCGAAAGATCTGCCTTTGGAACTGAAGATCGTCCAAGATGCGGATAGATTAGACGCCATTGGTGCGATAGGAATTGCAAGAACTTTCAACTTTGGAGGCTACAAAAACAATCTGATGTACCATCCGGATATCGAACCAAAATTGACGCAATCCAAAGAAGAATACAAAAAATCAAACGGAACTACGATCAACCATTTCTATGAAAAATTGTTGCTGCTGAAGGATCTGCTCAATACAAAAACTGCCAAAGAAATTGCGGAACACAGACATCAATTCATGCTTCAGTTCCTGGACGAATTCTACAAAGAATGGAATGTCACTTTTTAATTAAAGAGAAACCATTATCTTTGTTTCAATGTTGATCATTTTAATCCTAATTTTTCTCATCATTGCATTATTTCTTTCGGCTGTCCGAGGGGGAAAATGGAGTTTTTGGAACAAGGTCGTCCGCACAATTATTACCATTTCTGCAGCCACATACTTCACGTTTTGGTTCGTGGAAAGGAGCGTTTCTCAGTTTTTGGAGAACTCTTTGGCGGTTCAGGTCATCAATTACTTGCCGCAGCCGATAGATTTTTACATCATCAGGATTCAAGACCAAGTGCCTGAATATCAAAAATTCAGTTCCAAACACGTTGGTCAGGTCCGCCCAGAATATTTTAGGATAGAGTATCTCAATATGCAGAAATCCAATGAGTTTTGGGTCGTTGGATACATTGGAAAAGGCAACTTGGTTTACTTTTCACAAGTTGCAGTCCCGAACAAAAACGAGGACAAGATCATCGAGGTTCGCAATTACATCAACCACAGTTTGAAACTCTCGACCATCGCCACAGAAAAAGTTGCAGAGCTGAAGTACGAGAACATCAAGCTCAGCATTTGGGTCACGTTGGATTTACTTTTGATTTTCCTCAACGCCGTTTTACTTTTCCGAAGCAACAAGAAAAAGTAGAATATTTGGGCAGCTTTATCCGCCTTCCGTTCCCAATCTTTTTTCCAGCGCTAATCCAGCCACAAAAAAGGATTTCCACTCAAGTCGGGCTGCGATGATGACCTAATTTTGAAACGAGTTTTACAAATCAAAAGTCTAAAACCAAATTTCATTATTTATAAAATTTAATACCTAAATTTATAGAAAGTATAAAATTAGGTTTCGGGTTTCTTCTCAACTTTGTACATTTAGCAATCCAAAAATGGTACAATTACTGCAACCTAATTAGACAAAAAATATTTCAAAATGAATCTATCAAACCATATAAATTCAGCACAGAAAACTTTCTTGGAATGGAAAAAAGTGCCGTTCACAGAAAGACAAACATTACTCTTGAAGCTCGCTGATGTTCTTGAAAAAGACAAAGAGAAATTTGCTAACCTCATCACCACAGAAATGCACAAACCGATTTCTCAATCCATTGCGGAAATCGAAAAAAGTGCAGGAATGATAAGATATTACGCAAAAGCAGAAAACGTGCTGAAACCGGAGAAGATCAAAACAGAATTCGAAATTTCTGAGGTTCATTACGATGCGTTGGGAATTATTCTGGGTGTGATGCCTTGGAATTTTCCGTTCTGGCAAGTACTTAGATTTGCGGTTCCAGCAATTCTGGCAGGAAATGTAATCCTATTAAAACACGCTTCCATCTGCTTCGAAAGTGGCGATGCAGTAGAGAAAGTTTTCAAAGATGCAGGTTTCCCAGAATACATTTTCCAAAATCTGAGAATCGGTCACGAAGAAATCAAAGAGATCCTGGAAAATCCTTTTGTACGAGGCGTAAGTTTGACTGGAAGTGAAAAAGCCGGCGCAAATGTCGCTGCACTCGCTGGAAAAAATATCAAAAAATCTGTTCTGGAATTGGGCGGAAGTGACGCCTATATTGTTTTGGATGATGCAGATGTTGAAAAAGCGGCAACCGAAGCGCCGAGCGGAAAACTTCAAAATACAGGTCAGGTTTGTAATGCAGCGAAACGTTTCATCGTGCATCAAAAAGTGGAGAAAGATTTTGTCCCGAAATTCGTAGAAGAATTCAATTCCTATCAACCAGCTGACCCTTTCAAAAAGGAAACTAAACTGAGCAAAATGGCAAGACCTGATTTGGCAGACGAATTGGAAAGTCAATATAAAAAAGCTTTGAGAAATGGCGCAGAAGTGGTTTTGGCTTTGGAACGTATTTCGGAGAGCGAGTTTCGTCCGGGAATTATTTTAGTGAAAGAAGGCAACCCGATTTTGCAGGAAGAATTATTCGGTCCGTTGGCAATGTTGATGGTTGGAAAAGACGACGAAGAGATTTTGAAATTGGCGAATGACATTCCGTTTGGATTAGGAAATTCGGTTTGGACGAAAGATAAAAAACGAGCGCAATTTTTCATAGAAAATCTGGAATCTGGAACAGTTTCCATCAACAAATCCACAAGTTCAGATGCAAGACTTCCTTTTGGTGGTGCAAAATCCTCTGGTTACGGCGTTGAATTGTCTCTGCACGCAATCAAGGAATTTACGCAGATAAAAACAGTTGTAGGAAATATTTAAATATTAAAGAAATAGCGCTTCGACTCCGCTCAGCGTGACAATTATAATAAAACCCTTTCAAATGAATCTTTGAAAGGGTTTTTGTTTTATTGAATGATAAATCTTGTTTTGAAGAGTGATCCCATAGCCCCGATAGAAGCGGCATCCTTTTTTTTTTGGTTAGGGAAATGCGTTGGCAAAAAAGATATAGCGGATAGCGGGAAACAGCTACTGAAAACCTTAATTCATATTTGCTGAAAGTTGCGTCTGGCTTTTAATATTTTGCCAGAGAATCTGCTTTGGCTTTTTTCTCGGCTGTCACCTGTTGAATCACAATATCTCTGTTCTCCTGCTCTTTCATTATGGTTGCAATGTGAGGTTCTATTATTTTGTTCATTTCGTCTTCGGAAATGTTGTTGGCTTCCGGCGAATCTAGAAGTTTTTTCCAAGGTCGTCTTTTGCCCCATGGATAATCGCCATAGACGATAACTGGCGTTCCCTTAGCTCTTTCTGTTGCTCCGCCTTTGTTCAGAACCCAATTGTCTACCCAGGTGTACATCCATTTGGCGTCTTCCTCCAACATTCTGAGACAGGCGTGCGAAGCGGGATATCCGGGCATTGCGTACTGGTGCCAGCCAATGCCGTCGAAGTTGGCGATGTTGACGTTCCAGCGCAATTTCCATTCGTCGCTGACAGTGGAGATGGCTACTTCTTTTTTCCAGTTGGCGAACATCAAACCGGTTTTGGTTTTGGTCGCTTTTTTGCCCATACTGGTTGGTCCCCATTTTACGATATTTCCGTATTCATAAACGCCGTACGCCTGAATCGGGTAGGAGAAAAATACGAATTTTTTCACATTTTCCAGGCTTGTAACGTGACCCGGAAATGGAGAGTATATCAGGAAGTCGTCCTCGATTTTTGCGGGAACCACCAAAGTGTCGGCAGCGCCAATGTTGGCTCTGTCCAGACGGTTAAGTGCAAGAATGGTGTAAAGTGCTTTGCCGGTAAATTCTTTCTTGTTTTTTTGAGAAACGGAGTCGGTGTTTTTGTATACCCAAGGAAAAAATCCGAAATCTTTTCGTGGGATGACCACGTCCGGTACTTTTGGTTTTTCTTCTTCTTTTTTCTCTTCCTCTTTTTTGTCATCGGAACCCAAAATGTCAGTGATAGGATTGTCTTTTGTCTCGGAAGGAATATTTTCGTCCTTTTTACATTGGACTAGAAATAAGGTTGATACGATAAATAAAGGAAGTAGGTTTTTAATTTTCATAGGATTCTTAGTGTTTTTTTTCAGCCTGAATATAAACAAAAAGGATACCATTTGGAACTTAAAATGGGTATTAAATTATAATTGACAAAAATTTAATTATCATTATTAATAATCAATTATTGTTTCTCAATGATGTTTTTGATGATTAGTTTGGCGTGGATTCTGGAATTCTCTATAAACCAAAGATGTGTGTCTTTTCCCCCGCAAACAACGCCAGCGAGATAGATTCCTTCGATATTGCTTTCCATTGTTTCGGGGTTGTAATTTGGATTCAGACATTCGTTTTGTAAATCGATGCCGATATTTTGCAGGAAATTAAAATCTGGTAAATAGCCTGTCATTGCGAGAACGAAGTCATTTTCTATTTCTTTCGTTTCGCCAGTTTCAGTTTTAAAGATGACGGAATTTTCTTTCACTTCGAGCAGCTCTGCGCCAAAGAAAGCTTTGATGCTGCCTTCTTTGATTCGGTTTTCAATGTCTGGTTTGACCCAATATTTGACGCTTGGTGAGATCTCATTTTTGCGGACAATCATCGTGACGTTGCCACCTTTTCTGTAGATTTCCAAAGCAGCATCTACAGACGAATTGCTGGAACCAATCACCACAACGTTTTGAAAAGCGTAAGGATAAGGTTCTGTATAATAATGTTTTACTTTTGGTAATTCTTCGCCTGGAATGTCCATCATATTCGGAATGTCATAAAAACCTGTGGCGATGATGACGTTTTTAGCAAAGTAAATTTGTTTACTGGTCTCGACCTGAAAAAAGGTTGATTTCTCAATATTCAGAACTTTCTCGTAAGGTCTGATATTGAGTTCTTTTTGCCGCGCGATTCCCTGATAATATTCAAGTGCATCTTGTCTGCCGGGTTTTGGTTTGGTGGTAATGAAAGGGATCTCGTCAATCTCCAAACGGTCGGCCGTCGAGAAGAAGGTCATATATAAAGGATAGTTGTAAAGGCTGTTCGCAACCGTTCCTTTCTCTATGATGATATATTTTAAATTATTTTTCTTCGCTTCCAGGGCGCTGGCTAAACCGATTGGGCCTCCGCCAACTATAAGAACATCGTATAATTTCATAACTCAAATTTACGGCTTTTTGGAATTAATTTCTGTTTTTTAATAGAATCCAACCATCAATTGTTTTGTCCGGCAGAATCATAATGTACCAATAACTGGATGTCGGCAAACTTCTTCCATTGAATTTACCATCCCAAATGAAACTGTTTGTGCTGGATTGCTCATAAACCATGATTCCGTTTCGGTCATATATTTTAAGATTGGAAGGCGTATCTTTGAAAACATCCAGGTCCCTGAATGTCCAAGTGTCATTCACGCCATCATCATTCGGTGTTATGACATTGATGACGTTTACGGAAAGGCCGTCTTTTGTAAGGCCAAGACATTCGGAATCTTCGAAGCGAACATAAAATCTAACAGGACCAGGCGTGATGTTTTCAAAAATATTGGAGTCTTGCCAGCTGATGCCGTCAATAGAATAAACTATTTTTCTGCTCCCTGTTGCGATGACCTGATAAGATGTGGCGGAAAGGCCGACCAGTTGAGTAATGATGGGAACTTCATAGGCTATCACATCAAAATATTCTGTATAAGTGCAATTATTTGCAATACGAATGGTGAGTGAATATTGACCTTCGGTTTTGATGTTGTCGATAAATAGATCTTTGGATATGATTTCTCCGTCCGGATTTTTCCAAGTATATTCTACTGGATTTATAAATGACAGGTCAGGCGCTATTTTGATTCCGACGCCTGGGCAAAAGTAATAAGGTGGTAATTCAAAGATAGGCGTATTTTTTAGTTCAATATTGATCTTCACCAATGCTGGACAGAAATTGACATCTTCAACTTTGATGAAAATGACAGGTGGATGTAAACTGTTATCGTACGGGTATGCAGACGGTGTTTCAATCTTATTTATTTTTTTATTCAGATCTTCTAAAGTTGGATAGTATGAATACGTAGCTGCGGAAGTGTAGATTTGATCTTCAAATTGGTCAAGCTTTAGGATTTCGTTACCGTCATTGCCTACATCACATTGTGACAACAAAAATGGGCCTTGATCTGCGGGAACCACATTTCCAAGCGTAAAATCAATAGTGGAGGGTAAAGTAAAACAGCCTGCCAGATTTTCTACAAGAACATAGATCCTAGTTGGAAAAGGAAGCTGTGAAAAGTTTTCAGGATTTTTTATAGGATTGTTGTTTGTAACATCCTCTTCTGTCAGAAAAAACATAAAGCGATTTTCAGGATCTGTTTCACTTACCATATTTTTTGTATATTCTGGTGATAATAGATTGACTTCCGGATTGCTGTCCAGATTGCTATCGCAAACTTGTATGGTAGAAGGTATCGCTTTCGGAGGGAAATAGGTTTTCAAAACGATAGAAGATACAGAAAAACAGTGCGTGTTTTTGGATTCGAATCTTGCCCAGAAAGTAATGGTATTGACGTAAGTGGTCTGGAAATTGGAAATCACTGGTGTTCCCAGATTTGCATCCTCTTTAGTTGAATAATAGGTCACGTCCATATCTGCTAACGTATCCGTATTTTGTGACGCAATGTACATATCGGCTTTTGCATCATTGAGGTCATAGGTTTCGCCGTAGTCGTATCCTTTGTCGCATTTTGCAATGGTAGCAGGTTTAATGATGACAGCCGGTAAAAAACTAAAATTAATATTGATCTTTGCTACGGCAAAACAAGCGCCTCTTGAAACTCTAACATAAACCTCTATGCTCTCTTTTATTAGAAAAGCTGTTGGGTCAGGAATTCCATTGGAAAATGTTCCATTAGCCGGATTATAATTGAGATAATAACTGTAGCCAAAAGTTTCTGGTCCAGAATAGATCTGAGATTGATGCTGTGTCAGGTCGTAAGCTTCAGAGCCGTCATTGTTGTTGTCGCAGATCCGTCCAAGATTTACATTCACCAGCTCATTGGTAAGCGTTGGGCTGGCTATCAAGTTCAGCGTTACTGGATAAACTCGAAAGCAATCACCATTATCTGCAACCATATCCAGGCGGACATAAATAATCGCGGGTGAGTTCGAGTTCGTAAGCAAATACGTCGTAATGGGACCTGAGTTGATATTGGCATTTATTGGATTGATAAAATAGCTCACCGTCACAGGTTGACTACCGGCAATCGCACCATTTAAAGTACTCAAGGTGACATTTTCTGTTCCATCATTTTGAAAATCACAGATGTCCTGATTTTGATTGGCAATGGGATTTCGAAGTTCAATTGTTATTTTCTTCACAGTAAAACAGCCATCCTCATTTTCGAATCGAACATAAAAAACATAGGTCACAAGGTCGCCGTCATCTTCGAGAGATTGAATAGCAGGAGTCTCTTCGCTCTCGTTCGGAACGGTAGCATCCTCCTGAGTTTTATAGAAAGTAACTGTCTTGATCTCCGAAATGGGCGTGATCAGCATATCTGGATAGATATCGTTCAGGTCTACAGTGATATCTTCTTTGCCATCGAAACAATATAGTTTTTTGATGTCAGTTGCTTCTATTTTTTCCAAGAATGTAATGTCCATATTCACTACACCAATAGAGAAACAGCCACTTGGATTGGTGACTCTCGCATAGACTGTATATTGGCCGCCTTTGATAGTGGATATACCTGTGCCGCCAGCCTGAGCCGCCAACATAGTGTCGTAATATCTGACCATAAGTGTAGGGTCTGTCGTTATTAGTGGCGTAACGAATGTTTTAAAATCGAAAATCTCGGAGTTGTCTGCATTGTTGTCGCAAAGTGTTTGACTGTAACTCACCGGGCTATTGATCACTGGTGAATTGCCTCCGGTGCTGTAGGTGATGTCTATATCATCGCTCAGTGTAAAATTTGATCCACAGACCAGATAGTTAACTGTAACTGTATATTTATCTGTCTGCGTTGGACAGGCGTTGATGGTTGCACCACTTCCGACAGTTTGACCGGCTAAATTTTTCCAGGTGATGCTTGGCTGTACCTGGGATCCTGCTGGACTGAATTTCCAACTTTCATTGCCGGATTGCCAGATGCCTCTGTTTCTGCCTGGAGGTGATAGACCATCGTCTCCTTCAGAATTCATAGTTCCGATCAGTGATTCTTTGAAACGTGCCGTTGCGCAGGGAAGTGGTTTGTTCTCAATGATGATATCTATTTCGTTGGAAAATTCAGACAAGACAATTTGGAAAGTGGAAGTATCTGTGCAACCTGTCAATCTTGCTTTGTAATAATTGATAACAAATTTCCTGCAAGGCGAACTTCCGATAACAGTATAGTAGATCTCGGAATCATCGGTCTCGGAAAATATCAGATCTTGCATCACCCCAAAAATGGAGTTTTTTTGTAAAAGCGCGCTTGGGTGTCGGCTAATATATTCGGATTGCTGGCTAATCCAGCTTGTGCCGTGTCAAAAG
Source organism: Chryseobacterium sp. FP211-J200 (assembly GCF_001643375.1). Lineage (GTDB taxonomy): Bacteria > Bacteroidota > Bacteroidia > Flavobacteriales > Weeksellaceae > Epilithonimonas > Epilithonimonas ginsengisoli. Next base: position 46,179 of record NZ_LSHB01000044.1, on the reverse strand, counting down.
TTACAAGTCCATTGGTACTGATAACGATGTTCTTGTAAGTGTTTCCGTAAAAACAAAAATTAAAAGGCAGGGGAATGATTTGTGAAAAATCGTCATCGGTTTTGGCATTGAGTGGTGTTCCTTGGTCAAATGGTACTACTGGTGCATAAGTTTGGGATGCAACTTGGTAAGAAGTCGTCAGGAATGTTTTGGGAACATTGGTCGTAAGTTCTACGCAAGCCCCATTTCCGCAGCTCAACTGTGCCGATGTGTTTCCAAAGATATCAGTTGCGGTAATATTAGAACAGGTTTGTGAATAGAGAAATTGAGTATGAATCAATATAATCAGCGATATTAACTGTTTCATAATCTACGCTTTAATTATTACCTAATTTAATAAAAATTTATGGTTATCGTAATATAATTTACACTTATTAATAATTATGATATTGTTTTATGAAATGTGTATAAGAAATTATAAAATGGATTAACGGTTGTTAATTTTTTTTCAGGTATTTTTGACCAATCAGTTTCGATAAGGAAGTCTTAGAACTATGGCAATTTTTTTGATTAAAAGTAAATTATGAAAATCAACGCAGTAATATTCTTAGCTATTATAATGGGGTGTAATAAAGTTGATCCCAATACGGCTATCATCCCAAAGGTTAAAACAGAACATTTAGCTGAAGATGAAAATTCGGAAGAAAAAACGATTATCAATCTTAATAATGAGATCATTGATGTTCTGAAAAATAAGGATTATACAAAACTCTCAAATTACATTCATCCGGAAAAAGGTATTCACTTTTCTATGTACAGCTTTGTGTCGGACAATGACAAAAGTTTTTCCAAAGCTGATTTCGAAAAATATGTGGATTCCGATGAGAAGTTCACCTTCGGTCACAAAGATGGTTCCGGTGCGATCTACATCGTTTCTCTAAAAGATTATTTTAAAGATTGGGTTTTCAAAAAAGACTTTAGCAAAGCAAAGATCAACTATGCTAATTTTGAAGGAAAAGGAAACAGCCTGAACAATATCAAAGAAAAATATCCCAACGCAGTAACGGTTGAAAATTACCTGGCTGGGACAGTAGAGTATTCTTATATGGATTGGAATAGTTTAATTTTCATCTTCGAAAAGATTGATGATCAATACTATTTGGTTTCGATGGCTAATAACCAATGGACGGTTTAGAGTTCCGCATCTTCCCAATTGGTAAGCTTTCCGGAGATTTTTGACAATCTTCGGTTTTCAGTTCTCAAATCTTCCATTTGGTTCAACAGTTTATGGATGATCTCAATTCCCGGAAGATTGATTTCCAGGTCATAATGCCAATTCGTAAACCTTTCCAAGTGTGGTAGTTCCTCATAAATAATATATTGGATGCTGTTTTCCGTTTCAGGATGCAACAATTCCGAAGCTATTAATTCGTTCAGAAAATGGTCATCAATTTTGTAGATCTGGATGACCTCTGTTATGGATATTCTCTCGCTCATCATTAGGAATTTTGAAGTTGTTGGAATAGTTCTTTTTGCTTGTCAGTCAGGTTTGTCGGGATTTTTACGTTGTAAGTCACATACAGATCTCCGAACTCGCCTTCTTTTTTGTAAACCGGAAAACCTTTGCCTTTTAGTCTGACTGTTGTTCCGTTTTGCGTTTCAGGTTTCACTTTCAGTTTTACAGAACCTTCCAGCGTTTCAATGTTCGCGTCGCCGCCCAAAACCGCAGTGTAAAGGTCGATATCAACAGAAGTTCTCAAATTATCGCCGTCACGTTTGAAATCTTTATCTTCAGAAATATTGAACGTAATGTAAAGGTCACCATTCGGACCACCGTTAATACCTGGATTTCCGTGGCCTTTCAGTTTGATCTGTTGTCCATCGTAAACGCCTGCTGGAATCGTAATCCTCACTTTCTTTCCATTGATGTCGAACGTCTGCTGATGCGTTTTTGCAGCTTCTCTCAGGTTGAGGTTCAGTTCCGCCGAAACATCCTGACCTTTGAATTTTCCACTTGCACTGCCGCGGGAATTTTGTCCAAAACCACCGCCAGCGCCGCCGAACATCGATTGGAAAAAGTCAGAGAAATCTTCCCCTTCACCAAAATCTGCGCCCGAAAATCCACCGCTAGGACTGCCTTGATATTGCTGTCTTTGCTGTTGTTGTGCCCGTTCGTATTCCTCGCCGTGTTTCCAGTTTTCGCCATATTTGTCGTACTTAGCGCGATTCTCCGGATTGCTCAGAACTTCATTTGCCTCATTCAGTTCCTTGAATTTCCGTTCCGCTTCCTTGTCATTCGGATTCATATCCGGATGGTATTTTCTGGCAAGTTTCCGGTAAGCTTTTTTGATGTCGTCCGCAGACGCGTTTTTGCTTACTTCCAGTGTTTTATAATAGTCTATAAATGCCATATTATCAGTGGGTTTATTTGTGATTTTTACAGTTCTAAGTTACTTATTTTATCATCAGAAAACAAATTTAAAGGTCTGACTTTTAGGAGCATCTCGTTTCAGCTTCAGTTCAGGTTTCCAACCCGCTTTCCGCTATATCTTTTTTTGCCAACGCTTTTTTCAAGCCAATGCAAAAAAAGGATGCCGCTGCAATCGGGGCTAAATTGAGGTTTTGTACATCTTTTCACTTGATTATTTTTACTTTTGCCTTGTATCTTTATTTCTGTTCCACCCAGATCAACTGCGAAGTGTCATAGCCGACCGATTTCGCTTTTTCCAAAAAACGGGTTTTGATTTGTTCAGGAATAGTTTTTTCACGAGAGAGAATCCATAAGTATTCGAGATTTTTTCCTGCAACCAAAGCATATTTGTAATTTTCATCCAAATCTATGACATTATAACCTGCCCAAAATGGTTTGAAGAAAGAAACTTTCAGTCTCGCTTCGTTCTCAGCATTCACAAATTTGGCTTCGCCCGTACTTTGTTTCCATTCTTTCTTCACATAATCATAGCCTTTGTTTTCAACCTTGATCGTGCCGTCCGAATTTTTGGAATAGGTCGCAGTCACCTGATTCATATTTTTTTCAAACTTATAATCGAATCTGGCAATCTCATACCATTTTCCAAGGTATTTTTCCGCTTCAAAATTCTGGATGGCAGTCGCTTTTTCCGGAATTCCAGCCGAGCAAGAATTGAAAATGATCAATCCTAAAATTCCCAAAGTGACAGGAACGGCTATTTTTACAAATGATTTTTTCATAGTAGAATATTTTTGATGATCATTCAATTCAAAAATAATTCCATCATAACATATCTGCAAATTATTGTAAAATCAAAATGATAAAGATTTGATTAATTAGTTAAGGAATTTAATTATTTTTACCGAAATAGAAGTTAAAAAATCAACTATCAATGAAATTAAAATTACTTTCGATATTTTCTTTGGTTCTGTTCAATCAGGCTTTTGCGCAGTCTGAAAAATTTTACGCGACAACTGATGCCAAAAATGCAGTGGAATTAAAATCAAAAATGCCGACCGAAGTTGAAATCATCAGTTCAAATGACAACGAATCTGTGGTTTATCTCTCCCCTAAAGCGGCAGAATTTCTTCATCATAATGTTATCACACACGGACCTGGATACCTTTATAAATCTTCCGAACAGGAAGCGTTATCGGCCATCAACAAATCTAAAAAATCAAATAAAGTTTTAGCTTTTACCATTGACCAGGACGCATTGGTAACTTCTGCTATCGCAAAAGTGAATGCGGATAATATCAAAGCGCACATTTCGGTAATGGAAGCTTACGGAACTAGACGTCATAACACCACTCAGGCGCAGACTTCTGTTCAGGATTTGAAGACAAAGTGGGAAGGTCTGATCGCAGCTACGGGAAGAACCGACCTTTCTGTGCGAATTGTAAACCACGTTGGAACGCCGATGCCTTCTTTGGTTTTTACAATTAATGGAAATACGACGCCGAATGAATATATCATTGTTGGCGGTCATATGGATTCTATTTCCAACACGGCTGTTGCGCCAGGCGCGGATGATGATGCTTCCGGAATTGCTACGGTAACAGAAATGATCCGTGTACTTTTGAACATCAATTACAAACCTGCCAGAACCGTTGAGTTTATGGCCTATGCTGCAGAAGAAATTGGGCTGGTTGGTTCATCAGAAATAGCTGAGGATTACGCTGCAAACGGAAGAAACGTGGTTTCTTATGTGCAGTTTGATATGACCAACTATAAAGGTTCTAATCGTGATGTTTACATTTCAACCGATGCTTATAACAGCAATGACCTTAATTTGTTTTTGATAGAATTGATGGAGCATTACAACAAAACTGGAAGTCACGCTTTCACTTATGGAAACACGATTTGTAATTACGGATGCTCTGACCATTTCAGTTGGGCGCAAAATGGTTACGATGCGGCTTTTCCATTTGAAGCTTCTTTTTCGCAATCCAATCCTTATATCCATTCAGCCAATGATACGTTGTCCAGAAGTAGTAATTCTGCAACGCACGCTGCTAAGTTTGCAAAACTCGGTTTGGAATTTATTATAGAAACGGCAAAAGGTTCTGTTTTGGCAACTTCAGAAACTTCAAATAACTCAGTCGAAATCTATGTGAAAGACAAAGCTTTGAATTATAAATTGGGAAAAGAATCGATTGAGTCGCTGGTGATTGTGGATACAAGCGGAAGACAATTGTTGGAATCGAAAAACCTTTTGTCAATTGGAAAACTGAATCTTGATAAACTGAATACTGGTTTTTATCTTGCTGTTTTCAAAACCAAATCTGGGAAAGTGGTTACTAAGAAATTTATTCTTGAGTAATTTAATTCAAACTTACATAAAAAGCGAGAACAGATTTATTTGTTCTCGCTTTATTTTTTATAGATGTAATATGGTTATAATTAAGCTTCTGGCGCAAGTTCTACGATGAGACCTTCCAATTCTTCAGTTACAGGGATCTGACAACCCAAACGGCTGTTTGGTTTCACGTTGTAAGCTTCATCCAGCATTGCTTCCTCGTCTGGCAACATTTCTGGAAGTGGTACGTTCTCGCTCAAAACATAACATTGGCAAGAAGCGCACATTGCCATTCCGCCGCAGATTCCTATGGTTCCTTCCGGAGCCAATTCGTAGGCGCGAACAATTTCCATTAGGCTCATCGCCATATCTGTTGGAGCGGGAATTGTGTGAGAAACGCCCTCTCTGTCTATGATTGTAATATTAACGTCTGACATTTTGCAAAGATAGTAAGTAGAATTTAGAAATGAGAAGTTAGAAGTTAGATTTTCATTGACAGTTTGAAAATAAGCAAAAAAAAGAGGATTTTTAAAATTCTCTTTTAATGTTATAAACATAGTTAGAAAAATCTAACCTCTAACTTCTAAAATCTAACTTCTAATCAATGGATTTTACGACCGCTTTTTCAGCTTCTTTTCTAGTTCCGTCGAAACCGTCAACGCCGCTTACAGTTGTGTATTTCAATACGAATTTTTTACCTGGATTCATTCTGTTGTAAACGCTTTGAACCATTAATGTCGCTTCATGAAAACCACAAAGGATCAGCTTCAGTTTTCCTGGATAGGTGTTGATGTCGCCGATGGCGTAGATACCTTCAATATTGGTTTGATAATCCAAAGCATTGTTCACTTTGATCGCATTTTTCTCGATTTCCAATCCCCAATCTGACAACGGACCCAACTTAGGTGTTAAACCAAAAAGTGGAATCAGATAATCGGTTTCCAAGATTGATTTCTCACCATCTTTTTCGATTTCGATAGCGGTAATTTTATCATCGCCGATCAAACCAGTCACTTCTGCTGGCGTGATAAGATTGATTCTTCCTTGATGTTTTAGTTCAGTTACTTTTTCTACTGAATCCAATGCACCACGGAATTCGTTTCTTCTGTGAATCAAAGTGACGTCAGACGCAACATCAGCTAGGAAAACCGACCAGTCTAGGGCAGAATCTCCACCGCCAGCGATCACGATTTTTTTGTCACGGAACATTTCAGGGTCTCTTACAAAATATTCAACCCCCTTTTCCTCGAATTTTCCGATGTTTTCCAACTCCGGTTTTCTTGGGTCAAAACTTCCCAGACCTCCGGCAATCGCAATGGCTTTTCCTTTGACTTGAACACCTCGGCTAGTTGTTACGATGAATTGCCCATCTTCGGTTTTTTCATAACTCAATGCTTTTTGAGCCAATGAAAATTGCGGTTCGAATTGCTTGATCTGTTCCATCAAGTTGTCAACCAAAACACCGGCATCCACACTTGGAAATCCAGGAATGTCGAAGATTGGTTTTTTAGGATATAGTTCTGTCAATTGTCCACCAGGTTGTGGCAAAGCATCAATCAAATGGCATCTCAGCTTCAACAATCCGGCTTCGAAAACGGTGAAAAGTCCAGTTGGACCAGCACCTATTATAATAATATCTGTTTCAAACATTTATATAAATTTTGGAAAGGCAAATTTAATGATTAAATCTGATTTTAGAATGGTTCTAAAGTATGATATTAATTTGCTGATTAATATTTAATTTGAAATATCTTTGCGAAAAACAATTTATGACCACAAAAATCTATTCTCGGCAAATTTTTAAATTTGCGTTATTCCTCTTTATCAGTATTTTTTCAAACGAAGGTTTTGCTCAAACAGCGCCTGATAACACAAGACTTTTTCAACTTAATACCATCAAAGGAAGTCGATTAACTTTAGTTGAGAGTAGTGATGATTTTGTTTATCACATTGGAACGATCAATAATTCTGAGGTTGGTTTCGACAATATCTCTGCGACCAATGTTGGTTTAGATGATCTTTTCGTACTAAAATCAAATAGTGCTACCGGAGCAAATAGTTGGTTCAAAACGTTCAATGCCGGCGTCAAAGGCGTTATTACACCAAGATACGTATACGTGGATTCTTCAGAAAATATATATGTCTTTGCTCAGTTCAAAGGTTCTGTTACGGTAGGAAACAAAACCTTTTCATCTGTCAATGCAACTGATACTTTTCTCATGAAAATTGATAACAACGGCAACGCGGTTTGGGCTGATTATCTCGAGAATGGATATAATTCACAGTACAAAACGAAATGTGTTACTGAAGGCGCCAATACTTATTTTGTTTATGGCGGTAATCGTTTACTAAAACTTGATACTGCTGACGGGAGTGTGATTTTTAATAATGTTTACAATAATGTCGAATTAAAAACTGTAGCCGTTAAAGATCAGGATTTGTATTTGGCTGGTGCGACCACTGCTTCAGGTGCTGTTTTAGGATCGGAGATTTTCACTGAAAGTTTTGTAGGGTTTGTGGTGAAAGGAGATAAAGATGCCAATTTCACCTCCTCTATCAGGACTGCTCAAGCTGGCTCATTTCAGGCCTTTTCCGATGTTTCTGATATTGCGGTCTCTACAGATGGGTCTTTATTGTTATCTGGATTTTACACAAGAAGTGCTATCAATCTTGAAACAGAGGTTGGAACGTTTTCTTTTACATACAATCCAAATGATAATTATAATAATGCAAATCGATTGTATAATTATGTAGCGAAAGTGGATCTTAATCTTGGTGCTGTTTCTTTTTTTAGAACATCTGGTGGCATCAATCAGGAATCAACCTATAATATTAGAACAGATGTGAATTCCTCGAAATTGATTCCGTATGGTACTTCTGGAGATTTTAAACAAATTAATTATATTTTAGACCGTTACTATACTACATTATCTTACACCAATCCCAATGGTACGCTGACTTCATTGTCTCCTGTGTCTGGTTCTCAGAATTATACATCTTTATTGTCGTATAATAATCTTGGGGGATATTCATCAGGAAATCAAATCAGTTCGTATAGTCTTAGATTAAGCGTTTCTGGAACTGGCTATACAACGACTGACAATTCTAATATACGAGTTTTTACTACATCAAAGTTCAATGCCGAAAATGGCAATCTGTCTTGGATCAAGCAGAAAGCCGGTTCCAATGGGGGAAGTCTTACTAAGCAATTTCAAAAGCACTTAAAGTCTGCAAAGTCAGACATGTTTTTTACTGCTTTGGTGGAGGGAAAAGGTCAGTTTTTTAATGCAAATTTTGACAATGGTCAAAGCGTATATTCTAGGTATATTACAAGATTGGCAGCAGATGGAACTACAAAATGGATCGCAAGATTAACGAATTCTGGTTTAGGTTCTCTGGAAAATGTTTCGCAAAATTTTGCTGCTGTAGACAAGGATGATAATTTCTACATTCTTTGTAGTAAACCTTCCCAGAATTCTACTTTCACAGATGGTTTTGGAACCGTAATTAATTTCAGTAAGAATTTTATGGACGGAAAAGTTCTAATTAAGCTCGATAAAGATGGCAAATATATATGGGGGAAGGAGATAGGAAATACAACTTACACAGGTGTGTTGGTGGATTCTCTTAACAATGTATATGTTACTGGAAGTACTGGAGATCTATATTTGGAAGGTCAAAATTACAGCAGCACACTGAATTCTCTTCATGTTTTAAAGTTTGATAGTACAGGAAACCTTTCTTATGTTAAGCTATTTCCTAGTGATGTTTCATTTTATTCGATACTGCCTGTATTGGATGCGCAAAATAATTTATATGCATTCATGGAGCCAATCAATAGATTAGGGTTAGATTTCAAATTTGGGAATGTTACAATTCCTGCAAGTGAATCTAACTTGGATCTATTAATGTTAAAATTTGATAACAATGGAAACGCTGTTTTTGGTAAAAACTTTTTTGCTAATTCCGTCGATTACAAATATGCATGGCCAAATGATGTTGTGTATGATGGGCAGGATTTTGTAATGATGGGAAGTATCTTGGGAGAAACAAATGATTCAAATTTTATAGGACTAGACTTTGTTAATATTCCCAAAATTTATCCGCAGTCATTCTACTCGCCATTTTTTGCCAAGATAAAAACGGACGGTACGGTAATCTGGCAAAAAGTTTTAGACTCTAACAACAGTAATCCTGGGAATTATACGAATTTATCATTGGATGAGAATAAAAACATCTACATGTATTACTCTGTGAAAGACAAAGTCAATTTCAATGGGACAGAATATTCTTTCAATGCAACAGAGGGAAATAAGATTTTGCTGAAACTGGATACAAATGGAAACAGAGTTTATCATAAGATTGCAGATAAAGGAATGCAAGGTTATTCTTTGGTATATGTGATAGAAAATGATAAAATTAACGTTTCGGGTTTTACAACAGAGAATAATTTTCTCAATTATAAAATCAATAATCAAAATGCAACCAATCTTTACGTTGCTACTTTCGGAACTATAGATCAAAAATATCTGACGCCGATGAGCAACTATTTAACTTTGACAAATGCCGATATTTCCAACAATCCTGGGAATGCCAATACCTTTATATTTGACTTGATCACTAATGTCAACTGGACTGCAATAAGCGACCAAAATTGGTTGAGCCTGTCCGCATCTCAAGCTAAAAATATTTACAATACGGTTTCAGGAAACGGCGATGCCAAATTGACAGTTACAGCTGATACTAATAATACAGGAAGCACAAGGTCTTCAAGCATATTGATCTCAGGGGATGGAGGCGTGGCTTCCAAAACTGTCGTGGTAACACAAACAGGGATTTTGGCAAATCAAGAAGCAAAGACATTTGTAACGGTTATCTATCCAAACCCAACCTCCGATATCCTAAACATCCAAACAGAACAAAAAATCTCAAAAATCGAGATTTTGGATACCAGCGGAAAACTTTTGAAATCGAATTCAGGAAGTGGCAAAACAATCAATGTTTCCAATCTTTCGAAGGGAATTTATCTAATCAAAATTTACGCAGATAAAAATATTATTAATTCAAAATTTATCAAAAACTAAGTACAATATTTCATTAATATGAAAAAAGCAATCTCAAATCGAGATTGCTTTTTTTTTCTATTTTTAAAACTATTTTTAGATAAATTCTTACCAAATGATAAGAAATCATTTTACGGTTTTCCGTAATATTGTCCTTTCATCATTTGTGTTTTTAATTCCTGAGCGTAATTTATTTACCTCAGGAATTTTTTTATGCATTACGTTTGATGAGTGCCATGTAGAATCCGTCGTAGCCTTCGCTTGGCATTATCTTTTGATCCTTTAGCAATGTGAAGTCAGGATTGTTTTTCAAGAAGGTTTCTACTTGCTCATTATTTTCTGAAGGCAAGATAGAACAAGTCGCGTAGATCATCTGTCCACCTTTTTTCAGGATTTTAGAATAATCTTGTAAGATCTGTTGCTGTTCTCCTTTGATCCTATCAATAAAAGCCTGGTCTATTTTCCATTTGGAATCTGGGTTTCTTTTCAAAACACCAAGCCCAGAACAAGGTGAATCAATCAATAATCTATCAGCTTTTTCGTGAAGTCTCTTGATGACCTTGTTGTCAGAGATCAGTCTGGCTTCTATGTTGTGAGCGCCTGCTCTTTTTGCGCGTCTTTTCAGTTCTGTCAATTTCCAACCGTAGATGTCAAGGGCGATGATCTGACCTTTGTTTTTCATCAAAGCGGCCAAGTGCAAAGTTTTTCCACCAGCACCGGCACATGCATCTACAACACGCATGCCTTCCTGTACATCCAGTAGTTCTCCGATTTTCTGAGAACTTGCATCCTGAACTTCAAAAAATCCATCTTTGAAAGCTGAGGTCAAAAAAACGTTTTTCTTCTCTGCTAACTGAATTGCATCTGGATAATTCTTGATTGTGAAAGCTTCTACATTTTCGTCGTTCAGATCGGCGATCAATTCTCTTGGCGTCGTTTTCAAAGTGTTGGCACGTAGCACTGTTGGTGCTTGCTCATTAAGAGCGACCATTTCTTTTTCCCAGTTTTTGCCCAATTCTTTTTCCAAAGTTTCAGCCAACCAATCTGGAATAGAGTGTTCGATAGCCTTTGTCGGAACAGTTCCTTTTTTAAGTTTTGTAAGAATATCCGCAACTTTGATCCCGTCGAATTCCTCAAATTTTTTGTAATGCGTTTTGCTCCAAAGCAAATAGGCGATGATCATTTTATAAACATTGGTCGGCTTTACACTTTCGCCCATGTAATATTCCAGACGTTTTTTCCAACGGATGATGTTGTAAAAGATCTCGGAAACTACGCGTCGGTCTTCGCTTCCCCATTTTCTGTGGGCTTTTAAGAGTCTTTCTATGACCTTGTCTGCATATTTTCTGTCTTCGAAGAAGGTTTCTTGCAGGCAATCGTGAATTCCGATCAGAAGGTTACGGTGTATAAGTTCCATTATGATGATAAAATGTTATGATTTCTATTTGAGAATGTGAGTTTTACAGAATATTTTCATTCATGATTTAAAAAGAAAAAGTGCTGTTTTTCAATCGGCAAAGTTAATGATTTTAATTTAATTTTTTTCTAACTGTTCTTGTCGTAAGAAAAGTCAAGCTTTTATAAGCAATGTTAAGTTTTTATTAAGTTTCTCAAAAATGTTTAATTATTTTGTTTAACAATTTTGTCAAAACAAATGATTGGTATAAATTTGCACAAAATTGTTTAACAAAAATGTCAAAACAAGAAAAAAAAGACCAAACACAGGAATTGATCAAAGAGACGACCAAGAATTTATTCTTCGTCAAAGGGAAGTTTGATGCCACAACGCAAGAGATCGCGGACGAAGCAGGTGTCAACAGAACGCTTATCAATTATTACTTCAGATCGAGAGATAATCTCGTGCAGATCGTATTTGATGAAGCGCATAAGGTGGAGAAGGAAAAATCTGAGATCGTAATGAGATCTGCCATTGCATTTAAAGAAAAAATAAGTCAGTTCATTGATGGTAGCTTATCGACAAGTCTCCAATATCCTTACCTGGAAACTTACATTGTTTCACAGATCAACAAGGGAAGTTGTCATAAAAGAGATGTGGAAGAAGAGGATCTTAATACATTTTTAAAGGATATCAAAAAAGAAATGGAATTGGGTAATATTGAAAAAATGGAACCCATTCAATTTATTTTCAATATGATCTCTCTATTGATTTTCCCAAGTGCGATAAGACCGTTGTTCATGGAAAATATGATGATCAATGATAAAGAATTTGACAGATTGATATCAGATCGCAAAGAGATCATTATGAGAATGCTTTTTAAGAATTAATTGGAAATAATTAATTAAATGTTAAAGTATTTATAAAATCGGATCGTCGTCAATGATTAGAGATAAGAAAGAAGAAAATAAAAAATAAAAGAATTAATTAAATTATGAATAGAAAACGTATAACTGCAACAAGGCTAAGAATCAGCATAGCTGCAGTATTTATGATTTTCGGCTCTACATCTGCTTTTGCCCAGCAGCAGGTGTCTTTGCAGGAAGCCATCAAACAGGCTTTGCAAAATAAAGCAGAAGCTAAAAAGGCCACGCTTGAAATTAAAAGAGCTGAATTGAAGATCACAGAAGCGAGAGCTGGAACACTCCCACAAATAAGTGCTACTGCAGGTGTGACCTATAATCCTATCATTCAGGAATCTTTATTAGAATTCAGTGGACAAAGGATCAGAGCACAATTGGGGCAGCCTTGGACCTCGAGCGCAGTCGTCACTTTGAACCAGGCAATTTTTGACCAAAGGGTTTTCACAGGTCTTAAAGCGGCAAAGTCTACAAGAGAATTTTATGTTCTGAACGCACAACTTTCCAATGAGCAGATCATTGAAAATGTAGCAACTGCTTATTATCAGGTTTTTGTTCAGGAAGAGAATCTTAAAACTTTGAATGTAAGTTATGCTAACACAGAAAAAGTTAGAAATGTTATCAAAAGCTTAGTAGATAATGGTTTGGCAAAAGGAATTGATCTGGATAGAACCAATGTACAATTAACTAATATCAGTGCAAGCAGACAGCAATTGGTGAATGCTGTTGAACTCTCTAAAAATTCTTTGAAATTTTATATGGGTATTCCGATTGATAAACCTATCGAGTTGGAAGAAAAATCTATCGAGCCAAGACCAGAATTGATTGCTGGTAATGTGAATTTGGATGATCGAACAGAAATTAAAGTTCTTAATAAAAACAAAGAACTTCTTCAGTATAATCTAAAAGCTACAGAAGCTTATCTCTATCCAACGGTTGGATTGACTGCAAACTATGGATGGGCAGGAATGGGTAAGAAATTTCCTTTAACAAATGGATTGAATAATGGCGTTCTTTGGAGTGACTATTCAGCGGTTGGTTTGAATATCAATATTCCGATTTTTACTGGTGGCGCTACCAAATCAAAGATTCAGCAGGCAGAAATTGATATTTTAGATCTTGAACAGGATATTCAAAGTACGCAGTTGAGCTTGAGTTTAGATTACAAAAATTCGATTGCTAATATGGAAAATTCTATTATCAATATAGAAAGTATGAAGAATAATGTGTCTTTGGCTGAAAAAGTACAAAAAGATACACAAGCTAATTATCAATATGGTTTGGCAACTTTAACAGAAGTTCTTGATTCTGAAAATGCTCTTACAGATGCCAAACAGAATTATACAACAGCATTATTAGATTACAAACAAGCTGAAATCAAGTTGATAAAAGCGAAGGGTGAACTTAATACTTTACAAAATCCATAATAAACTTAAAATGAAATCTTTTAGATTCCATTTGACCATTAAAAAAATAATTATATCAAATGAAAAAAACTTTTATATATATCATCGTAGCAGCTGTACTTGTAGGTCTGGCCGCTTGGAAAATTGCCGATAATAAAAAGAAGCAGGAAACAGAAGTAAAAGAAGTGGCAAAACAAGTTGATAAGATCAACGTGAATGTTGTAACTGCTTCCAGAGCCAATATCGATACAGATTATTCAGCTAACGGGACATTCATTCCAAAACAGGAAACCAATCAATCAGCTGATATTGCTGGCCGTGTGGTAAGCGTATTCGTAAAAGAAGGTTCTAGAGTTTCTGCCGGACAGGTTTTAGCAACTATCAAAAGAGATGCGATCGAAGTTGATGTGACTCAGGCACAAAACAATTTACAAAATGCAATTGCTGACAACCAACGTTACGAAAATGCCTTCAAATCTGGCGGCGTCACAAAACAACAACTTGATAACTCAAGATTGCAGCTCAAAAATGCACAGGCTTCACTTAGAGCTCAAGGTGTAAGAGTGAATGACACTAGCGTTCGTGCAGGTATCAGCGGAATCATCAACAAGAAAATGGTGGAGCCGGGAGCTGTTGTGGCAACAGGAACTGCATTGTTCGAAATTGTCAATATCAATTCACTTAAACTTTCTGTTTTGGTTGACGAAAGCCAGGTTGGAAGAATCCAAATTGGTCAGACTGTTAATATCAACGTGAATGTTTTACCTGACGAATCTTTCAGCGGTAGAATTACGTTCATCGCTCCAAAAAGTGATGCTTCTCTTAACTTCCCAGTAGAGATCGAAGTTCAGAATAAAGGAAACTTAAAAGCTGGTATGTACGCAACTGCTGTGTTCAAAACCAATCACGGTGCTGAGACTCAGAATATGTTGACCGTTCCTGCAGAAGCTTTCGTGAATGGTGTTAGTTCAGGTCAATTGTTTGTTGTTGATAACGGAACTGCAAAATTAATTAAAGTTACAACCGGAAAAGTTTACGGTGATAAAGTCCAGATCCTAAGCGGGCTTAACGGTGGTGAGCAAGTGATCACCAGTGGACAAATCAACCTGGATAACGGTTCAAAAATCAATATCGTAAAGTAAGAGAAGATGAAGTTAGCAGAAATATCCATTAAAAGACCATCGCTCGTTATCGTATTATTTACGATTCTGACATTGGGTGGTTTGTTGAGTTACTCTATGATGGGGTACGAATTGATTCCGAAGTTTGAAACCAATATGGTAACGATTTCTACGGTTTATCCAGGAGCTTCGCCAAGTGAGGTGGAAACGTCGGTAACCAGAAAAATTGAAGATGCCGTTGGTTCTTTGGAAAACGTGAAGAAAGTAGAATCATCTTCCTACGAGAGTTTATCGGTTATTATGGTTCAGCTGAATACTGGTGCCGATGTAAACTATGCTTTGAATGATGCACAAAGAAAAGTGAATGCCATCTTGGCAGACCTTCCAGAAGATGCAGATCCGCCTTCTTTACAGAAATTCTCATTGGATGATTTACCAATTATGACCTTGAGTATCACTAGTGATAAACTGAATAATAAAGAACTCTATGACCTTCTTGACAAGAAAATCGAGCCTATTTTTTCCCGTGTAAACGGTGTGGCTCAGGTTGACCTTGTTGGTGGACAGGAAAGAGAAATCCAAGTGAGTTTGGATGAAAAGAAAATGCAGGGTTATGGTCTTGCGATTGCAGATGTGCAGCAAGCGATTCTTTCTTCGAATCTAGATTTCCCGACGGGAGCTTTGAAAACGAGAACTTCGCGTTCTACCATCAGACTTTCTGGGAAATATAGAGATGTGGCAGAAATGAACAATTTGGTGGTTTCCAACAAAAATGGAGCACAGGTTCGTCTGTCGGATATTGCAACGGTTTTAGATACTCAGAAAGATGTCGAGAAAATAGCACGATACAACCAGAATTCTACCATTTTGATGCAGATCAAAAAACAGTCAGATGCTAATGCAGTATCCGTTTCAGAATTGGTTCAGAAGACGATTGCTCAGGTTCAGGACAATTATAAAACTCAAGGTGTTAAAGTCAATATCGTAGATGATACAACAAACTTTACCCTTGAAGCAGCAGATCACGTAATTTTCGATTTATTCTTAGCGATTATTCTAGTGGCTGTGGTAATGTTATTGTTCCTTCATAACATCAGAAATGCATTCATCGTAATGGTTTCAATACCTGTTTCGTTGATTGCAACAGTGATTGGAATGTACCTGATGGGATATACCTTAAACCTGATGAGTTTATTAGGACTTTCGCTCGTTGTAGGTATCTTGGTGGATGATGCGATTGTGGTTTTGGAAAACGTTTACCGTCATATGGAGATGGGGAAAAGCAGAATCCGCGCAGCATATGACGGAGCTTCAGAAATTGGATTTACCGTAACTGCAATTACTTTGGTAATCGTGGTGGTATTCTTACCGATTGCGATGAGTTCAGGATTAGTGTCTGATATCTTGGCGCAGTTCTGTGTGACCGTGGTTATTGCGACGATGTTATCATTGTTGGCTTCCTTTACGATTATTCCTTGGTTATCATCAAGATTCGGTAAGTTGGTACATTTGACCGGGAAAAATCCATTTGAGAAATTTATCCTTTGGTTCGAAAAACAATTGGAGAAATTTACACACTGGATTAGTGGAATCTTAGAATGGTGTTTGAAATCGACATTAAGAAGAATAATGACTGTTATTGTAACATTTATTATTTTGATTTCTTCCTTTATGTTGGTAGCATTTGGATTCATTGGAGGAGAATTCTTCCCGAAAATTGATAGAGGACAGTTCCTTGTTCAGATGGAGTTATCAAAAGATGCTTCTGTAGAAAAAACCAATCAAGTAACTCTCGCGGTTGAAAAATATCTTAGAGATGACAAAGATGTAGTGGATATGATTACAACAGTTGGTCAGCAATCATCTGGTTTTGGTGGAGCTCAGGCAACTTTGTATCAATCAGAGATTCAAGTAATTTTAGTGGATAAATCTGAACGTAATGAAAGTACAGATATCAAATCTGCTAAAATCAAAAGAGCTTTAGAAGAGAAATTCACCGGAGTTGAGTTTAAAACAGCACCAATCGGATTAATGGGAGCAGATAATGCACCAATCGAAATGGTTGTAACAGCTCAAGATAACGAAACTGCAAACAAAGAAGCGAATAGAATCCTAGAATTACTTAAAAAAGTGCCTGGTTCTGTAGATGCAGAATTGTCAACTGACTCAGGAAGTCCGGAAGTTCAGGTGAATATCGACAGAGATAAAATGGCTTCTTTAGGCTTAAATCTTTCTAGTGTAGGACAAACGATGCAAACTGCTTTCTCAGGAAATACAGACGGAAAATTCAGAGCGGGAGAGTATGAATATGACATCAATATCCGTTTTGGAGATGCTAACAGACAGTCAATTGATGACGTAAGAAATCTGATGTTCACTAATCCACAAGGTCAACAAGTAAGATTAAGCCAGTTTGCAGATGTCAAAATGGGTTCTGGACCAAGTTTGCTAGAACGTAGAGATAAAGCGCCTTCTGTGAAGGTGAAATCTAAAGTGGTCGGTCGTCCTGTGGGTGATGTTGCCAATGAATGGGCAGACCAGTTTATGAATAATGAAAAGACTAAACCTGCAGGTGTAACTTACATCTGGAGTGGAGATATGGAAAACCAGACGGAAGGTTTCGGTACTTTAGGAATCGCATTATTGGCGGCTATTGTATTGGTTTATTTGGTAATGGTTTCCTTGTATGACTCGTTTGTTTATCCATTCGTGGTATTGTTCTCGATTCCGTTGGCATTGATTGGAGTAATGGTAATTCTGGCAATCACAGGAAACTCATTGAATATATTTACAATGCTCGGTATGATTATGTTGATTGGTTTGGTTGCGAAGAACGCGATTATGATTGTCGACTTTGCGAATATGAGAAAGGCAGCCGGAGCTAATACGCACGACGCTTTGATTCAGGCCAACCACGCCCGTCTTCGTCCGATTTTGATGACAACCATTGCGATGATTTTCGGTATGATTCCAATTGCGATTGCAAAAGGAGCAGGAGCGGAGATGAACAACGGATTGGCTTGGGTAATCATCGGTGGATTGACATCATCATTATTCCTGACTTTGATTATCGTACCGGTGGTGTATTCATTATTCGATTCATTATTAAGAAAAATGGGTAAACACGAAACAGTAGATTATGACGCTGAAATGAAAGCAGATTATGAACACAGAGAACTAAGTGAAGACGGATACACTCCGAAACACGTAGATTAATCATAAATCAATTATTTAATCCTTGAAACCGTATCAATTTTTATTGATGCGGTTTTTTATTTAATACTTACTTATAGTATTAAAACAAAAAAAAGACTCCCAGATCAATCTGAAAGTCTTCAATATATTTTTAAAGCTAGAAATTAATCTGCCATTACTTCACCGGATTTTCTGTAGATGAAATTTCCGTAGATGTGTCTTCTTGCAAAACGACTTGGCGAATCAGAATTCACCATTTTGATATAGATATTTCTTGGAACACCAATGTATTCGAACATTTTTCCATTCAAATGCTGAACTTTCAAAATGGATTTTTCAAGATAGAAATCGGTGATGATGGATGTGGTGATTGTATCTGTGTACTCGTCTTTATATTTTTCCTGTGTTTCCTCGTGGATGCTTACTAGAAAGTGATAAGCTTCGATCACAGATTTACTTTTTGCTTCTGCGTCCAGTTTTCCGGCTTCATCATTTACAAATTTATCAGGATGTGTGTCCTTCATCGTGTTTCTGTAAATTGTTTTAAGATCCTTTAGGGTTGCCGTTTTGTCAACGCCAAGAAGCTTTCTGTGTTCGCCTATTCTTTTCATAAGTAGATTTTAATAATTGTCAAGACTGTATTCAAGGTCTATTTTCGGGGTGCAAAATTAAGCTTTTAAATTTAAAAAATCATAACTTATTCATTATTAATTTATTTGTGCTTGTTTGGGTTGGAATATTCTTTTCCATATTAAGTTTTATCATTATAACATTATCTTTGAAAATATATTTCTATAAGCCATGAAAACTAAAAATCTACTATTTGTATTTGCCATCACTTCAGTCACCATACAAGCCAAAAATGATAACAATCTCGCACAACATCTCCTTCATGATGGAATTGATTTCCCACTTACAGTCGGTGAAATATCTTCTAAGAAGTCAGATTCAATCAATTTATTAAGTGAGCCAATTGTATCTACACTTATTGATGAAACTTTCAATAATTATACAGATAATGGCTGGACCATTTACAACGTTGCTGGTAATCAGCAATGGTCAATCATAATGCCTTTTGGAAATCCTGCGCCCGCAGCCATGATGAATGGTTTTGGTGGTGTGAATGAGGATTGGCTTATTTCAAAAAGCATTGATTTGAGAAGCGGTTATGATGCGGCTTCATTTTCTTTCCAGACAGATGCGAGTTTCCCAGGACTTCCTATGGAGGTTTACATTACGACGGATGATTACACAAACGGAGCTTCGCCAAGTAGTGTAACATGGACAAGATTGAATGCCGTGTTAGATTCAGATCTGACAGGTTATCATGGTTTTGTACCTTCCGGAAATGTCGATTTGACAACTTATCTCGGTGAGACTATCAGAATTGCTTTCAAGTACACAAATCTTTCAGCTACGGCGGCAACTTCTTGGGAAATCGATAACTTCAAAGTCGTTGCAACCGAAAATTTGTCTGTTGAAAATTTGTCTTCTTCAAAAATGCAGTTCTATCCAAATCCCGTAAAAGAGACTCTTAATTTCTCTGAAGAAATCTCTCGTGTGAAAATTAATGATATCTCTGGAAAGTTGGTATCAGAAATGGCGATGAAAGGAAGGTCCATTAACCTTTCCAAATTAGCAAAAGGCAATTATACCGTTGTTGTAACTTTAAGGTCTGGTGAAACAATTAGCCGTAAAATTATTAAGGACTAAGAATTCCTCGAAAGATAGAAAGACAAGGTTGAGAAACAAAACGCTTCAAAACTTCAAAAAGAAAATCCTATCTTTGAATCATAATTTATATCTAATGAAAAATATTTTTTATACCACAATACTACTTCTAGCAATGGCTTCTTGTACCAGCAGAGTAGGGAATGCTTCCAAAGTTGGAAAATCGCAAGCGGCGGTCACAGGCACGCAATGGGTTTTGGCAGATAATATCACAAACAAGCCAACGCTTATTATAGAACAAAACAGGATCTCCGGAAATGCAGGTTGTAACAACTATTTTTCCGATGCGGTGATCGATACTTCTGCAGGTAATTTTTCTGCTAAGAACATTGGTTCCACTAGAAAAATGTGTAACAATATGACGGCTGAGACCAGCTACATCAGTGTATTGCAGGAAGTGAACAAATATGTGGTGACAGAAAACACTTTGGAACTTTACAAAGACAATCTGTTGTTGCTGAAGTTCAACAAACAGTAGTAATTGTAAAATTAACAGCATAAAAAAAGGAACTCAAAACTGAGTTCCTTTTTTTTTATTATTCTTCGTCTTCCTCGTCGTCGTATTTTGCAAGCTCTTCATCACACCATTTGAAGGCTTCTTCCACAACTTTCGTAGCCTCGTTTGCTACAGTTTCCTCGTCGTCTCCTTCCAAG
This sequence comes from Chryseobacterium sp. FP211-J200, assembly GCF_001643375.1. Classification (GTDB taxonomy): domain Bacteria; phylum Bacteroidota; class Bacteroidia; order Flavobacteriales; family Weeksellaceae; genus Epilithonimonas; species Epilithonimonas ginsengisoli. The sequence continues at coordinate 25,945 of NZ_LSHB01000044.1, read as the reverse complement.
TCATCCAACCATTCTACATCCTCTTCTTCTACGTTAAGGATAAAACGTGGATATTCTGTGTGAACTACAAAAAGATCTTCTGGAAATTCAGAATTGTCGGCTAATAAAAACTTAGGTAATTTCATAATATAAAATTTTAAAATAGATCAGAGCATTCGTGACTGTCACTCTATGGTTCAAAGATAGAAAAATTCCCGAAATTAATTATTGATAATTATTTTTTTTGATCTTCATTTTGCTTTCCACTCTGTGCCTTGTCAGAACGCTCTTCTGCAGCGTATCTTTTGGCTGGAACGTAACATAGATCTTAGGATTCACAGTGCTGATGAGTTCTGCTGTTTGGATCTCCTCGCTCGCATCATCTTTGATATAGAATTTCAATGTTTTCTCTTTCATATTTTCTTTTTCCAGAAAATGGCTGATCTCTTTTCTGTTTTCGAGATACGAACCCTTTGACAACCAAGTGAAAGCAAATCCTGTCATCAAACTCAAAAAAGCGATGGAATAAGTCAAACTATCAAATATTTGAAATAATTTCCTGAAAAATACCAACCAAATTCCGATGGAAAAAGGCGCTAACAATCTGTAATCAATTGGATTCACCGAATAAACATATTGAACAAAATAGGAACAGATGATACTGATGAGGGAAACAATTAAGATGAATCTTTCGGTCTCAGAAAGTTTTGTTTTAATGAAAATAATTACCATTCCAATGATTGTCACAACGCCAATGCCATAAATCCCATAATTGATGATCCCGCCGTTCGGGTCGGCAATGTGAACAAACGGGTCGAAGGTTGTCGCCAAACCTTGAAACAATTCCAAAAGTAGAGTTGACGTGGGTTTCAAACCGATTTCAAGGAAATTATTAACGTAATTTTCATTAAAATAATCGATGAACAAAAGCTTGTACAAACCATAAAATACAATGCCGATAATTCCAGAAATGACAAAACTTTTCCAGTAGGATTTTTTATAATTAAGCAATCCAAAAAACAAAGTTCCAAAACACAGGAACAATGCGCTGTAACGGATGTTGATCAATAAAATTAAAATCAAACTCAAATAAAAGATTCCACTTTTGGTCGAGATTTTATTGTTTAAAATTTGATTGGCAACATAAAAAAGAAGAATCACAAAAGGAAGCGTCAAAGCCTCACTCATTGTGAAAGAAAAGATACTCACGAAACTGAATAATGCCGATGCGATCAACAGTTCTTTGAAGAAAAATCGTTTTTTGTAAGCGAAAAATAAAAGGAATGTGTACGCCAAGATCCCAATCAATTTGCTGCTCCAAAATTCATCGATCCCAAAATAGGTGAAAAATTTGATGAACAACGGATAACCGAGTGGCGCAGTCGTATTATCAATGATTGGAAAGATTTCCGATTGCCTCATATATCTTATGGAATCGGGATTTGTACGTCCTTTTTCGTTCAGTAGGAATCTCAGGACAATCATGACGTAAGTTGTGATGATCAAAAGAAACTGAAGCGTTTTCTCGTACTTCTCGTTTAATTTTATGGAAATCATAGTTTTATTAATAAAAAATGTCAGAACCAAATCTGATTCTGACAAAGTTATCAATCGTAATTTATAATTACTAATTTGTATTTCAATAAGTTATTTTAAAAACATTTTCGAAACTTTTTCCGCTTTTTTACTTTCGGAATAATCATAGAAGCCTTCACCGGATTTCACACCTTTTTTGCCGGCCATTACCATATTGACCAAAAGCGGATTAGGCGCATATTTCGGATTTTTGAAACCGTCGTACATTACGTTTAGGATGGCCAAACAAACATCAAGCCCGATGAAATCTGCCAATTGCAAAGGTCCCATTGGATGCGCCATTCCGAGCTTCATCACGGTGTCGATTTCTTCCACGCCTGCAACGCCGTTGTAAAGCGTTTCGATGGATTCGTTGATCATTGGCATCAAGATCCTGTTCGCTACAAATCCTGGATAATCATTCACTTCTACAGGAACTTTATCCAATTTTTTACTCAATTCATAGATTACATCAAAAGTCTCTTTCGAAGTCGAATAACCTTTGATAATCTCGACCAATTTCATAATAGGAACCGGATTCATAAAGTGCATTCCGATGACTTTTTCCGGACGTTTGGTTACTGACGCAATTTTAGTAATTGAAATAGAAGAGGTGTTGGTCGCAAGGATACAATTTTCAGGAGAAAGTTCGTCCATCTGAGCAAATATCTTGAGTTTCAGCTCCAGGTTTTCTGTTGCGGCTTCTACGATGAGGTTAGCATTGGGAACAGCATCTTTTAGATCTGTAAACGTTTTGATGTTACCAAGTGTTTGGTTTTTTTGTTCTTCGGTCAGGTTTCCTTTGGAGATGATCCTATCCAGATTTGTGGTGATCGTTTTAAGTGCTCTGTCCAGATTTTCCGGTTTCACATCTACCAGATTCACAGCAAAACCACTTTGGGCAAAAGTATGGGCAATTCCGTTTCCCATAGTTCCAGCTCCGATAACAACGATGTTTTTCATATTTAAATTTTTATAAAAGAATCAGTTTTATTTGATTCAAGTTGATTCTAAAGGTTCTTGAAAACCTATTTGATGTTAAAGTTTACTTTTTGTAAATATATCATATTTTCCGAATCTGGAAAGTGATCTTATTCATATCAAGCGTACAAAACGTTTTAATTATTGTTTGGTCTTGCTTTTGAATTTAACATAATATATTTTGATGTATATAAAGTTCTAATAATGAAGCAACCAGAAACATATATAAGAGATAAGCGCTCGCCCATTTCTACCAGCGAAACTGTTTCCAGGGTTATGAGTAAAAACAAGAGTAAGAATACCAAACCGGAACTCTTGCTAAGAAAAGCGCTTTGGAAAAATGGCGTGAGAGGCTACAGACTTCATCACAAAAAAGTGCCCGGAAAACCAGATATTTCTTTCATTTCGAAGAAAGTTGCCATTTTTGTGAACGGCTGTTTCTGGCACCGATGTCCGCATTGCCAATACAAATTACCAAAAAGCAACCGGGATTTTTGGAAAGATAAATTTGAGCAGAACATCACCAGAGACCTTAAAGCCAATGACAATTTGAGAGAAATGAATTGGAAAGTCTTGACAATTTGGGAATGTGAACTGAAAGATCAAGAGAAATTGGAGAAGAGTGTCGAGAAGATTAAAAATCTCGTCATGTGATTTTTTGATTGGATTCCTTTATCTCAAAATAGAAATCTTCACAAATTAATTTGATTTTTGCAAATTCTTCTGATTCGTCATTCCAACCATCGCATTCTGTTCTCTTTTTTTCACATTCATCGCACCAAGCTGAAAAATCATCGTCTTCGTCCAAGTCCATTCCTGGGAAAGTTTCAAATGCTTCCTCAAAACCATTGCTAGAATTAAGTTCTAAATGTTGGCAAATAAAAGCTGGTCTTTTAAAGCCGTGATAGCCACAATCTACTATTTTTTGTTTTAATTTTATAATTTCTTGATTGCCGTCTGGATTTAGTATTTCTGTTAATAACAGGTAATAATTTAACTTATCTCCATTGATTTTATAAACGCCAATTCCGTTGAGTACTTTTTGACTTATTGCCAGAAATTCCCAGCCATCGAACTCATCACTTGGAAAAGTTCCGGTTGTTAATTTTTCAAATTGATTTTCTTCTCCAAATTGCTTGATTTTTAAAGTCTCAATTTTACTTTTTACAACAAGAGAATTATTGAGCCAGCTCCACATCCAAGTTTTTTGACTTAAAGAAAAAGTTCCAATGGGGATATATTTGAAAAAAATTTCATCATCATCATTGTTGTATAATCGTAGTATCCCAGACTCATCATCATAAAACCAATTGGTATAAGAATCAATATCAAATTCTTCCTTGAATCTATTTTGAATTGGAATTACACGATTAAGTTCTGCTTTTGCAAATTCTTTATAATCAATCATCAAAAGTTATCTTTCAACTATTTATGAATCAATCTCATAATCTCCAACGCCACCTTCAAAGCCTCCGTTCCATCTTCCAAAGAAACCTGAACAGGCAAATCATTTTCTATTGCATTGGCAAAGCTTTCCAATTCATCAAGAATAGCGTTATTCGGCTGAATGTTAGGATATTCAAAAAGGATCTGGTTTTTTTCACCTTCCGCATTTTCGATGATCATATCAAAATCAGACGGATTTTCCGGCGCTGGTTTCATTCTGATGACCTCAGATTTTTTTTCCAAGAAATCAACAGAAACGTAAGCATCTTGCTGGAAAAACCTCGATTTTCTCATCGCTTTCATCGATATTCTTGACGTGGTCAGATTCGCAACACAACCATTTTCAAACTCAATTCTCGCATTGCAAATGTCCGGCGTTTTGCTCACAACCGAAACGCCACTTGCGTGGATCAATTTCACTTTCGACTTTACCAAACTCAACAAAATATCCAGATCGTGAATCATCAAATCCAAAACCACAGAAACATCCGTCCCTCTCGGATTGAATTCCGCAAGTCTGTGAATCTCGATGAACATTGGATTTTTAATATAATCTTTCGCACCAATGAACGCCGGATTGTATCTTTCAACGTGACCAACTTGCGCTTTGATTCCAAACTCGTTGCATTTTTGGAGAATTTCTTCCGCTTGTTCCAGCGTTTGCGTCACCGGTTTTTCAATGAAAAAATGAATGCCTTTTTCAATCGCTTTTATCGCATAATCGTAGTGGTAAAGCGTTGGTGTGACAATATCCAACATTCCGATTTCGTTCAAAAGTTCCTCCAAACTTTCAAAATATTTATAACCGAATTCCGCTTCCAGTTTTCGTCCGTTTTCTGCGTCTTTATCGTGGAAACCAACGAGTTCGTATTTCTCAGATTGATTCAACAATCGCAAATGGATTTTCCCCAAATGTCCCGCGCCCACAAGTCCGGCTTTTATCATAGCTTAATTTTCTTAAAGACGTAAATTTAAGAATTATCGCCAACCAACATAAAAAAAGACCCAGAATTTTTAAACTTTCTGAGTCTTGTCATTTCAAATATGATTTGGGCAGCTTTATCCGCCTTCCGTTCCCGCTTTTTTTGTCATTGCGAGCGACGTTCTTCGTTTAGTTGAACATTTCTATAATCGCAATGACAAAAAAGAGCTCCACTCAAGTCGGGCTGCGGGTTTCAGCGTAAAATTAGTTTTTCATAAAAACACATGATTGTCATTCTGAAAGAATTTCGACAGCTAAGTTTAGATTCTTTCAGAATTACAAATATTGTAGAAAATGATATTAAATGTCAGACTGAGCGGAGTCGAAGTCTCTTTCTTACAAAACAACACTTTTCCCCTTCTCAGAACTTTCCTTCGCTGCTTCAATCACTTTCATAGTGTGATAAGCCTGTTTCGCAGTTACGGGAACTTTTTTATCATTTACAATTGCATCATAAAGGTCATCACAAAAGTTAAGGTAATTTCCCTGGAAAGTCGGGAAGTGGACGACTCTGTCATTGTAAACCAAAAGTCCCGTTTTCTCTTCCGGTTCCGTTCCCCAATTTTCACGATTAGGAATTTTTCCCAGTTTCAATTCATCTTCCTGAACGTCGCCTCTGTGTTTTAGGAAACTTCCTTTTTTGCCGTGAAAAACATAAGCTGGCGTAGCTTCTTTCACGAAATAACTGGATTTTAATCTCACACGTTTGTCCGAATAATAAAGCAAAATATCAAAATAATCATCAATCTGCGTATTTTCTCTTGTCCTTCTAACATCGGCAAAAACTTTTTCAGGATAACCAAACAAAGTCAAAGCCTGGTCGATAATATGTGAACCCAAATCCATCAAAATACTTGCGCCAGGATTTCCGTTTTCTTTCCACGCTTTCGGACTCAATTCGGGATTGTATCTCTCAAAACGGATTTCAGCTTCCACAATTTCGCCAAGATAATCCTCATCCAAAACTTTTTTCACGGTCTTGAAATCGCTGTCATATCTTCGGTTTTGATAAACGCAGAGTTTCAGCTTTTTCTCTTTCGCAAGTTTATGCAATTCCTCAGCTTCCTCAGAAGTCGTTGTAAAAGCTTTCTCTACCAAAACATTTTTGCCAGCTTCCAAAACATTTTTCGTGAATTCAAAATGGGTGTCGATTGGTGTGTTCACAACAATCAATTCTGCATCGCTTTCCAAAACGGCTTCCAAAGAATCAAAGCTTGTGACTTTCGGATAATCTTGTTGGATTAATTTCTTGCTTCGTTCATAAGCGCCCAATAATTCATAACCTTCGTGAACTTCAAAAAACGGTGCGTGAAACAATTTCCCAGAACCGCCGTAAGCCAACAAAGCTGTTTTTATTTTTCTCATAAAATTTTACAATTAATTTGAAATCATTTCTGTCTTGCAAAGTCGCAATAAATTTAAAATAAAACCACAAAAGTCACAGAAGATTTAAATAAAATCTCGCAGATCAAGCTGATTTTGCAGATTCAATTTTTATAAATCTGCTCAATCTACTCAATCTGCGAGAAATTTATACTCGTATTTGTTATCGAACTTTAATATAGAAAAGGCTTCGAGAACCTCAGCCTGACATCGCTGAAAATAAACTGTTAGTGATAGATTTGTCAGTCTGAGCGGAGTCGAAGACCTGCAAACTTTCTCCAACTCTCAAACCCTCCAAGTCTCAAACCCAAACTATCCCATAATATGAAATCCACCATCCACGTGACGAATTTCGCCAGTAATTCTGGTCTCTTTTCGGAAAAGATGAACAATCTCGTGGGCCAGATCTTCCGGCAAAGCATTTCCAAGCGGACTAATTCTGTCTGCTCTTTCCACGTCTTCAACTTTTAATGTTGCGTTTCCGGCTTTGCTTCCCATATAAGGCGAAAATCTGATGGCATTCGCACGGATTCCGTATTCTTTTCCTAATTCATAGGCCATTTCTATCGTCAGTCTTTCAAGCGCCGCTTTTGCAATACTCATATTGATGTAAGGGAAAAACGAAACTTTTTCCGCCGCAATATAACTCAACGAAACAATCGATGAACCTCTTTGCAACACACCGTTGGATAACAAAGCGTGACACAACGAAATCAACGAAAATGCCGAAACATTCATCGTATCATTGAATTCCTCAGCCGTCACTTCCAACATTGGTTTTACAGATTTGTTTCGAATGGTTTTGTCCATTGCAATGGCGTGAAGAAATCCATTCAGTTGAATGTCTTTATTTTTCAAATCTTCGGCAAGGAATTTTAAACTTTCCGGAAGCGTCACATCCAAAGACGCGGTGTAGACATCATCGCCCAAAACCTTTTTACATGCTGATTCAAAATCTTCATAGTTTTTATTGAGAAATCCTGCTGCTTTTTCCGAAAGATTGTTGTGGAAAGGCGTCACGCCCAAACCTGTGCAAACGACTTTTCCGTTGTTTTCTAATATTTTCTCAGCGGTTTTCATCGCCAAAGAATTTTCATCCGCAATTCCTGTTATCAGGAAAGTTTGATTTTCTAACATATTGTTTTTCAATTAACAATTAATAATTAGCTTAAGCTTTGTAAAGCGCAGTTCCCCAAGTCCAACCCGAACCAACGGCTGCAAAAAGCAAGATGTTTCCAGGTTTCACTTTTCCGCTTTTGTAAGTTTCATCAAGGACAATTGGGATTGTTCCGCCGGAAGTGTTGGCATATTTGTCCATATTGGTCATCACTTTTTCGAAAGGAATATTGGTTTTTCTAGCCGTTTCCTGAAGAATTCTGATGCTTGGTTGATGTGGAATCACCCAATCTACGTTATCAGAAGTCATTTTGTTGGCTTCCAAAATTTCGTGAATTGTTTCTGGCAAAACTCTTGTTGCCGTTTCATAAACTTCTTTCCCGTTCATTTGGAAATAGTGAAGTTTTTGTTTTAAAGTTTCTTCTGAAGCGGGCATTTCTGAACCACCAGCCGGAATATTGAAATGGTATTTCCCAGTTCCGTCTGCGTGCAATTTGAAATCGAAAAAGCCTTTGTCTTCGGTGGTTGCAGATAATAAAATTGCGCCTGCGCCGTCTCCAAAGAAAACCGAATCTTTTCTTTCCCAATCTGTAATTGTCGAAAAAGTATCGGCGCCGATAACCAAAACATTCTTGTACATTCCGGTTTCTATGAACTGGCAACCAATCGCAATGCCGTAAAGTCCACCAGAACAAACTGCCGAAATATCAAATGCAACGGCTTGTGGCGCATTCATTTTTTCCTGAACAAAACAAGCTGTTGATGGTGCTTGGCGGTCAGGCGTTGAGGTTGCGACGATTATTAAGTCAATGTTTTCTGGTTTTACATCCGTGTTTTCCAACGCTTTTAGTCCGGCTTTGTAGGCCAAATCGCTGGTCACTTCGCCTTCCGCAATTCTTCGTTCTTTGATTCCCAGATTCTTGAAAATCCATTCGTCGGACGAACCTACTTTTTCGAAAAAGTCATTTTTTAAAATTTTTGGTGGAACGTATGAGCCAGTTCCTTTAATGTAAGCTCTTATTTTCTGCATAACATCCATTCGTTCATTCAATTAATTAAAATTTTATTTAAATATTTGGTAAAAAAACAATCAAATTTATAAAGTTTAATCTGATTGAAGGAGAAATTTTTAATAAATGTTGAAAATTATGATTCTTGTTTGGATTTTAAATTTATCCTTCGGAAATTGCAAGTTATAATACAAAGAACTAACAGCAATAATGAGAGATACTTACGTTCACAAAGGTAAAAGAAAACAATTAATGGATTATCTTCATCAGAAGATTGGAATCACTGACGGTTTTGTTTTGTCTGCAATGAACGAGGTTCCAAGGCATCTTTTCATAGAAAGTGTTTTCGAGGATTATGCTTACGAAGACCGCGCTTTCCCGATTTTGGCGAAGCAGACCATTTCTCATCCGTCCACCGTTGCGGAACAAACCGAATTGTTGGAAGTTGAGGAAGGCGAAAAAATCCTGGAGATTGGAACTGGTTGCGGTTATCAGACGGCGGTTCTTATCAAAATGAAAGCTTTGGTTTACACCGTTGAGCGTCAAAAAGACTTGTTTGATTTTTCTCATAAACTTTTCAAGGAATTGGATATGCGACCGAAGTTCCAGAGTTTTGGGGATGGATTTGCTGGTTTGCCAACGTTTGCGCCCTTCGATAAAGTGTTGGTGACTTGTGGTGCAGAAGTTTTGCCCACCGAATTATTGAAACAATTGAAAGTTGGTGGCAAAATGGTAATTCCACTGGGAAAAACCGATGAGCAGATTCTCTACCGATTTACAAAGATTTCGGATACACAGTTTGAGAAAGAGGAATTTGGGGTTTACAAATTTGTTCCGATGTTGCAAAATAAATCGCACTGATGAAAGTTTACAAAAGCAGAAGAGATTGGATTTATGGTTCTATATTTTTGGGAATCACTTTGCTTTTTGCTGTCATTTTGGTTTTGTCTTATTTTGATCTAGGCTTTTGGGATTGGATGTTGATGGTTTTTATTTTAGTTGGAATCGATTTGATCATATTAATCAACTTTTTCTTTATTAAAACTAAAATCAAAGATGAAGAACTGATTGTAAGCGTCATCTATAATGTGTTTAGAATTAATATTTTTAAAATCACGAAAATCAGAATTGGTGAAACGATGTGGAGCGGTTTTCATAAATGTGGAACTGCAACGGGAGGTCTCATCATTTTTTCAAAAAATAAAAACGACCTTTACATCACGCCGCAAAATCAGGATGAATTTTTGAAGGAATTGCTGAAAGTGAATAGTCATATCATTATTGAAGATGTCAGAAAATAGTTGATGGTTGTTGGTTGAAAGTGGATGGAAATTGACATTTAAAAGACAAACGTTCAACTTTGCGAAGCTGCAGCCCGACTTGAGCGGAAATCCTTTTTTGCTTCTTCTCAGTTTCTATTGAACTGGAAAATTTCTGCAAAAAAGATTGGGAGCGGAAGGCGGAAAAGCTGCCCAAATAAAATTTAATTATAATCATTAATCAATTATCATTCATCATTTATGAACACAAGAGAGGAAAAAATGGAGGCTTTTGGAAGGCTTCTCGACATCATGGATGATTTGCGGGAAAAATGCCCGTGGGACAGGAAGCAGACCTTGGAAAGTTTGCGCCATCTGACGCTTGAGGAAACTTACGAATTGTCTGACGCGATTCTGAATAATGACCTTTTGGAAATCAAGAAAGAGATTGGCGATGTGCTTCTGCATTTGGTTTTCTATGCGAAAATCGGGTCGGAGAAAGAGAGTTTTGATATGGCTGATGTCATCAATTCTTTGAATGAGAAATTGATTTTCCGTCATCCACATATTTACGGCGATGCCGTGGCGGAAGATGAAGAAGCGGTGAAGCAGAATTGGGAAAAACTGAAATTGAAGGAAGGGAACAAGTCCGTTCTGGAAGGTGTTCCGAAGAGTTTGCCACCGATTATCAAAGCTTACAGAATTCAGGATAAAGTGAAGGGAATCGGTTTTGAGTTTGATTCTGCGGAAGATGCGTGGGCAAAAGTGGAAGAGGAGCTGGAGGAATTTCACGCAGAAACTGAGGCTGACAAAAAAGAACAGGAATTGGGCGATGTGTTTTTTTCTTTGATTAATTATGCGAGAATTTCGGGCTTGAATGCAGACACAGCCTTGGAAAGAACGAACTCCAAATTCATTTCCAGATTTCAGAAAATGGAAGATATTGCGAGGTCGAAAGATTTGATTCTGTCTGATCTTAACTTAGAAAAGATGGATGAACTTTGGGAAGAGGCAAAGACTTTTGAAAAATAAATTTCAAGATTGCATATAATTTGTATATTTGATTCAATTAAAAATTTAAAACACATCAAACTATGAAAGGTAAAGGTTGTATCGCTGTCATCGTCATTGTTGCTATTATTGCAATTATTGGATTTTGGGCAGTCGGAATTAGAAATGGATTTGTAGGTCAGGAGCAGACCGTGAATGCCAAATGGTCAAACGTGGAAACAGTTTATCAGAAAAGAGCGAACTTGATTCCGAATCTTGAAAGAACAGTAAAATCCTACGCAAAATTTGAAACCGAAACGTTGACGAAAGTGGTTGAAGCGAGATCAAAAGCGACTTCTATCAACATCGATCCTACAAATATGACCGAAGCTGATATGGCGAAATTCCAGGCAGCTCAAGGTGAATTGAGTGGTTCACTGAGCAGATTGATGGCGGTTGTAGAAAGCTATCCAAACCTGAAAGCTGACCAACAGTATATCAACTTCCAAAGAGAATATACAGCGATTGAGAACAGTATCCGTTCTGAAACGGTTTATTACAACGATGCTGCGAAAGAGTATAATACGAACATCAAAACGTTTCCAAATAACGTGATCGCCAACTTCTCAAACTTCAAAGAAAAACCATATTTCAAAGCGGAAGCAGGCGCACAAAATGCACCTAGTGTTTTCTCAGAATAATGAATCACTTTCTTACAAATACAGAGATGGCTTCCCTTGTGGAAGCCATCAAAATAGCTGAGGATCACTCGTCAGGAGAGATTCGTGTGCATATAGATTCTACTGCAGAAGATAACTTTGCCGCGAAAGCTTTTGGCATTTTCAAATCTTTGGATATGCATTTGACCAAGGAAAGAAATGCCGTTTTGTTCTACGTGAATTTTGAACAGCATTATCTCACGATCATTGGAGACGAAGGTATTCACAAGAAAGTAAAACAATCTTTCTGGGATACAATTCACGATGAGATCACGGCTCAATTTGTAAAAGAAAATTATTATCAAGGTCTCAAAGATGCCATTCTGAAAACGGGCTTTGAACTTAAAAAATATTTCCCTGTAATTGGGGAAAATATCAATGAACTACCCAATGATATCAGCTTCTCTTAAACGGTATATTTTCTCAGTATTCCTGGTCTTTGGTTTGTTTATCAATGCTCAGCTTGTGCCGGAAAAACCAGCGGTGCTTTATCCTGTTTATGATAAGGCCAATCTGCTTTCGGAAAGTGAAAAGGATGCACTGAATCAAAAACTGATCAAATTTTCAGATTCCACTTCTACAGAAATCGAGGTCATCATTCTTCCAACAACTAATGGCGAAGATGTGAATTATCTCGCAACAATGTACGGTGAGAAATGGGGAATAGGACAAAAAGGTGTTGATAATGGCGTTGTCTTTCTGATTGCTACGGAAGACCATACAATGTCAATCCAGCAAGGACGGGCGGTTGAACAATACTTGACAGCTTCAGTGGCGGGACAGATATTGGATTATCTCGTAACACCAAGTTTCAAAAAAGGCGAATGGTACAATGGGATAGACCAAGGAACTTCTGCGATAATGGAGGCGGTTCAGGGGAAATTCAAACCCATCGTCAAGAAGCAGAATAAGGATGGTGGAATCAGTATTGGTTCTCTTGTTTTGATCGTCATTGTTATCATCATCTTGTTAAGTATCATCAACAAAAATAATGGGGGAAACAACGATGACGATGATTACACGCTTTCCAGAAAAGGAAGCCGAAGATACGGTGGCGGATTCTTCCCATTCCCAGGTAGTTTCGGCGGCGGTGGATTTGGTGGTGGTAGTAGTGGTGGCAGTAGTGGCGGCGGTTTCGGTGGCTTTGGCGGTGGCGGAAGTTTCGGCGGCGGCGGTGCTTCTGGTGGTTGGTAACAAACCTTAATATCAAAAACAAAAAAATCAGAATCTTAATTAGGGTTCTGATTTTTTTTGTTAGATATAAGATTTTTATTTCTTTGATTTTATTTATTATGAATATTTATTAATATTTTAATCTTGATTTTTGTTTGAATTTTCATTATATTTACGAAAATCGCAGTTTCTCTTGAAAAAAACACTGGTTCTATTTGCGCATCCTTACTTCGAACATTCTACAACCAATATTAGATTGTTGAAGTGTTATGAGAATATGCCAAATGTCACTTTCCGAGACCTGTACGAGGATTATCCCGATTTTCATATTCAGGCTTTTCGCGAGCGGAAGAGGATTGTCGACTTTGAAAGGATCATTTTCCATTTCCCGATCATCTGGTTCGGATTGCCACCATTGCTTAAGCTTTGGATCGATGAGGTTTTTGATATGCGATGGATCTCGGAAGGCCAGCTTAATATACTATCAGGAAAAGATGCATTGATCATCACCAGTGTTGGCGGAAGCGAAGGCAATTATTCCAAAGAAGGAAAATACAAGACTGATGCGGAAAGTCTCCTCATCGGTTTGCAGGTTTCTTTGGACATCAACAATATAGAACTGAAACATACACATATCATTTATAACGCAGATAATTTGGATGAGAAACAATTGGATGTTTCTTGTGAAGAATTATCAAAGATCCTAAAAATAGAATGACAGAAAATTCAATTGCAATGACAATCCTTATTTTCTTGGGCGTTGCCATCATCACGGTGCCGCTGGGGAAAAAACTGGGTTTGAGTTCCGTGATTGGATATCTTCTCGGCGGAATTTTGATCGGTCCTTTTTGTTTACAATTGACGGGAAGAGACGCGGCAGATATTATGCACGCATCAGAATTGGGTGTGATCATGCTGTTGTTTCTGGTCGGTTTAGAATTGGAACCGCAAAAACTCTGGCAGATCAGAAAACGTATTCTTGGACTTGGTTTGAGCCAAATGCTTCTGAGTATTGTTGGGATTTTCATCGTGTTTTATGTCGCTGGATTTGGGCTTCAAAAATCATTTATCATTTCGCTTTGTTTCGCCATGTCATCTACGGCAATCGTGCTACAGACTTTGAAGGAGAAGAATCTTTTCCGAACGGTGAGCGGCGAATCCTCATTTTCAATCTTACTTTTTCAGGATATTGCGGTCATTCCGATTTTGGCATTGTTACCATTTCTATCAAGGTCACAAAAAGCTGTTGCGCAAGCAGACCACGAAAAAATATTGCTGCATTATATTCCCGAATGGTTGCAGCCTTTTACCGTAATTGGAGCAGTTTTGATCCTGATCTTGTTGGGAAGGTACATCTTCATTCCATTCCTCAGATTTGTTTCCAGGTCTGGCCTCAATGAGCTTTTGACCGCTGCTTCATTGTTCCTCGTGATTGGCGTTTCAGAATTGATGATCTCGATTGGATTAAGTCCTGCTTTAGGCGCGTTCATCGCCGGAGTCATGTTGGCAAACAGCGAGTTTCGTCATGAGCTGGAAAGTAACATTGATCCATTCAAAGGTTTGTTGTTGGCGGTATTTTTTGTGAGTGTTGGTGCGACGATCAACTTTGATATCATCGCTTCAAAACCAGTTTTCATTTTTTCAGCGGCCTTCATTGTTTTAGCGATCAAAGCAACAGTACTATTTGGCATCGGAAAATATTATAAAATGAACAATGAGCAGAGTTTCTTCCTCGCTTTTGCCTTGTCACAGGTAGGTGAATTTGCTTTTGTTTTGATTAATTTCTCTGCCAGTCTATTTTTAATTGATTATCAAGCCAACTCAGAATTGATGGCGATTGTAGCGATCACGATGTGCATCTCGCCTTTGCTTTTGATCTTCAAGGAAAAAGTTCTCGATAAGCGTTTTATCAAAGAGAAATCTGAAGAAAATGTAGAACTCGGGATCATCAAACAACGTAAAATTATCATCGTCGGATTCGGATATTTTGGAAGTACAGTTGGAAGATTGTTGAAAGCCAACGGCATCCGTTCCACAGTTTTGGACAATGATCCAGATCGCGTCGCACTGCTGCGTTCCAACGGTTTCAACGTGTACTACGGCGACGCCACGAAACCCGCGTTGTTACGTTCTGCCGGAATAGAAGAGGCTGAGTTACTCGTTATTTGCCTGGATGATCCTGAAAAAAACAAATTCCTCGTCGATTACGTCAAAGAAAATTATCCAGATATCAAAATTTTCGTCAGAGCAAAAAACCGTCTCGACGCGTACGAATTCCTCAATAAAAAAGTCGATAATATTTACCGCGAAACCCTAGGAACTGCCGTAGATATGGCCGTTGACATCCTCAAAGAAAACGGAATGCGAAAGTACACCGCCAGAAGAATGGGCAAGCGTTTCATGATCATCGATAAAGCCATGACCAGACGACTTGCCAAAGAAAAAGACGAGAATATGGTCACTTTTACACTCAGAGAAACCTTGGAACGCGAGGCGCAACTATTGGCGCTCGACAGCATCTCCTTCGAAGAAAACCATTGGAGCGGCGATGAGGACGAGGATAAATAATTATTTTATTTTTTTAAAGTTGATATTAGTGAGAATGATTTGGGCAGCTTTTGACATTCGTCGAATAGCTAGTTTTTATTTTTTTATGGCAGCTATTTCCGTCTTCCACTCCCGCTATTTTTGCCTTTGCTTTTCCAGCCACAAAAAATGAGCTCCGTTCAAGCCGGGCTGCGGATTCAGCATAAAATTACATTGGTCTCCAAATTCACGAAAATCTTTAAATAGTAAATCGATTAATTCCGAGATCATTACTTTAAAAAACCAGGTCGATTATTCCCTCACTTTTCATTACTTTTATTCCCCAATTAATTTTTATTCTATGAAAAAAATAAAAACATCATTGCTTGTCGCATTTTTAGCGTTCAATACAGGTAATATGATGATCAGTGCCCAACAGAAAAAGACCACGGCAACCACAGAAAAAGCTATGAACAACAATCCATTTCTTAAAAAAAGTACCTTACAATATCAAGCGCCGGAATTTGACAAGATCAAAGACGAACATTTCAAACCCGCTTTTGAATTTGGTTTGAAAGAACAATTGGCCAACATCGATAAAATTGTCAACGACAAAGCGGCTCCAACATTCGAGAATACTGTTTTGGCTTTGGAAAACAGCGGACCAACTTTGGGAAGGGCAACCATTATTTTTTACAATTTGACGAGCTCCAATACCAATGATGCGCTTCAAAAATTAGAAGAGGAATTCGCTCCGATCTTTGCCTCGCACGCGGACAAGATTTCATTGAATGAAAAATTATATCAAAAATTAAAAGCCGTAAAAACCGATAAGCTTGATGCGGAAAGCAAAAGACTCACCGAGTTTTATCTTACCAATTTCGAATTGGCCGGCGCAAATCTGTCAGCAGAGAACAAAGAAAAACTAAAAGAGATCAACCAACAATTGGCAACTTTAGCAACACAATTCAGCAACAAATTGTTGGAAGCCAGAAAGAACGGCGCCGTTTTGATTTCCGATGTCAAAGAATTAGACGGGCTTTCCGCCGACGACATCGCTGCAGCTTCGGAAGACGCAGAGAAAGCAGGACAAAAGGGAAAATACCTTTTAGCTTTACAAAATACAACACAGCAGCCACTTCTTCAAAATCTTAAAAACAGAGCCACCAGAGAAAAACTTTACAAAGCATCTTGGACAAGAGCCGAAAAAGGCGATGCCAATGATACGAGAGAAACTGTTGAAAAATTAGCTAAACTAAGATTGCAAAAAGCGCAACTCTTCGGAAAGAAAAACTTCGCTGAATGGAGCTTGCAAGACCAAATGGCAAAAACGCCGGAAGCTGCAATGGGACTTCTAGCGCAATTGGCAAAACCAGCTGTAGAAACCGCAAATCGTGAAGCTGCAGAAATCCAGGAAGTAATTGATGCACAAAAAGGTGGCTTCAAAGTGGAACCTTGGGACTGGAATTTCTATTCTGAGCAAGTGAGAAAAGCAAAATATGACCTGGATGATAACGAGATCAAACCTTACTTCGAGGTAACAACTGCTTTGGAAAAAGGTGTTTTCTACGCCGCTGAGAAATTCTACGGCATCACTTTCAAAGTGAGAAAAGACCTTCCGGTTTATCATCCAGATGTGGTGGCTTATGAGGTTTTCGACAGAGACGGGAAATCTTTGGCGCTTTATTATTTGGATTTCTACACCAGAAGCAATAAAAGTGGCGGTGCGTGGATGAACAACTTCGTTCAGCAGTCCCATTCATTAGGTCAGAAACCGGTGATTGTAAATGTTTACAATTTCCAAAAACCTGCGCCAGGAAAACCATCTTTGATTTCTTACGATGATGTGGAAACGTTGTTCCATGAGTTTGGTCATACTTTACACGGCCTATTCGCTGATCAAAAATATGCCTCGATTTCGGGAGCCAACACACCGAGAGATTTTGTGGAGTTCCCATCTCAGATTAATGAGCATTTTGCTTTGGAACCGGAGATCCTGAAAAATTATGCTTTGCATTATCAAACCAAACAGCCGATGCCACAAGCATTGATTGATAAGATCAAAAAAGCATCCAACTTCAACCAAGGTTACGCAACGACAGAATTGGTTGCGGCTGCAACTTTGGATATGAATTGGCACACGGTAACTTCGGACAGTCAGCTGATCCCAGTTTTGGACTTCGAAAAACAAGCTTTAAGCAAATATGGATTGTTGGTTCAGCAAGTTCCGCCAAGATACCACACGCCTTATTTCGCACACATTTGGGGCGGCGGCTATTCGGCGGGCTATTATGCTTACTTGTGGTCAGAAACTTTGGATTCCGATGCTTGGGAATGGATCAAAGCCAATGGCGGAATCACGAGAGAAAACGGCGACCGTTTCAGAAAATATATTCTTTCTGTTGGTAATAGCGTTGACTTGAACAAAGCTTTTGAAGGTTTCACAGGTCACAAGGCTGATATCAAACCATTGTTAAGAAGTAGAGGTTTTATCAAGTAAAAATAAAATCCATCTATAAAGAACGTTTCCAATTTTGGGGACGTTCTTTTTGTTTTAAATTCTGGAATATTTTTGATTAACTTCGTTTAAAATTAGTAAAAAATCATTTTTAAAAAACATCTACTACCATATTCTCCTGATCCTTTTGTTGTTGCTAATTCCGATCTTGTCATCGCCGGAGTTGGATAGCAACCTTAGTTTGTTGAAGTCTTCAGGATTTCTCAGGGATTTTTCGAGATACTTTTTATTGATCGTCTTTTTCTATATCAACCTCGGTTTTCTTTTGCCAAAATTATATGATAAGAGACGGTTGCTTCTGTATTGGGCAGGCGTTTTTGTTTCCTATGTTTGGATTTCGACTTTGCCTTTTTTGATGTTTCCAAATCAGCACAGAAATGATGATGAATTTGATTTCTTTCAAAACAAGATCTCCAAAACAGCAGGTCAAAGTAATCAGAATGAACTTCGGGATTTGCCGCCACCGCCACCAAATGATCTCGATTTTATACCTGAAAATGGAAGGGATTTTACAAATCAAAAATCACCTTCGGATATGCAAGGTTCCGAGGGAAGACAAGTCGGTCCGCCTCCGCCAATGTTGCGACAGAATAATTTCTTTGTCCGCAATTATGTTATGGGAATTCTTCCTTTCCTACTCTCGTTTTTCAGTTCTTTCTTTTTGCATCAATCCATTAAGAAAAAGGAAATGGAACGTGCGAAGGCAAAAGCCGATCTCCTAAATCTAAGATATCAGCTTCAACCCCATTTTTTGTTCAATACACTTAATTCGATTTACTCATTGATTTTGATTAAATCTGACGATGCTTCGGAAGGGATTTTGAAATTATCAAATGTGATGCGCTACATCGTAGAAGAAAGTGAAAATGACTTTGTATTGTTGTCAAAAGAGTTATTTTACATTAAGGATTACATCGCGTTGCAGTTGATGAGAACAGACGAAAGTCTCGACTTTGATTATAAAGAAAACGGCGTGACAAATGATGTGAAAATCGTCCCTATGATCCTCCTCAATTATATCGAAAATGCTTTCAAATATGGTGTGAATGCAGAAGAGAATTCGAAGATCTCTATCGAGGTCAATGTGAAAGATGAAACATTGAACTTCAAAGTCTTTAATAATATAGTCAATCATTCTGCCGCAGACGAATCGACCAAAGTTGGGATGAAG
The DNA here is from genome assembly GCF_001643375.1 of Chryseobacterium sp. FP211-J200. Classification (GTDB taxonomy): domain Bacteria; phylum Bacteroidota; class Bacteroidia; order Flavobacteriales; family Weeksellaceae; genus Epilithonimonas; species Epilithonimonas ginsengisoli. The sequence continues at coordinate 7,117 of NZ_LSHB01000044.1, read as the reverse complement.
AATACGACCGAACGTCTGGAAAAACTATATCCAGGAAAATATACTTTGAACGTAGAAGAGATTTCCGGAACTTATTCTGTTGAACTTAATTTAGATCTAAGCGCTTAGTTATGATAAAAGCAATTGCCATAGACGACGAGATATTGGCTCTCAAGATCATCGAAACTTTCGCTTCGAAAATCGATGACATCAGTCTGGAAAAGACTTTCCATAAACAGAGCGATGCCGAAAAGTATCTGCGGAAATTCCCGGTCGACCTGATCTTTTTGGACATCCAGATGCCGAACAAAAATGGGTTGGATTTTTATAAAAGTCTTTCTCAGGACATCAAAGTCATCTTCACCACCGCTTTTTCGGAATATGCGGTTGACGCTTTTGATGTGAACGCCGTAGATTACTTGGTAAAACCTTTTTCGTTCGATAGATTTCAAAAAGCAATAGACAAGATCAGACAAAAGTCGAATTCTGAATTACAGATCCAGCATCTCCTGATACGTGCCGATTACAAACTGCATAAGATAGAATTTGAAGATATAAAACTGATCGAAGGCCTGGACGATTATATCCAGATCCATCTAAAAAATGCTTCCAAGATCACCGCAAGGTCATCCATGAAGAACATCATGTCGAAACTTCCTGAGAAGAAGTTCATCCGCGTTCACCGATCTTATATTCTCCCGATAAAGGCTATCAAAGGGATTGTGAACAAGAATATTCACTTGGAAGATTTCATCATTCCCGTTGGCGAGACTTACAAGGAAGATCTGAAGAAGATCATTGGATATTATTAAGATATCTTTAAGGTTTAGCCAAAAAATCGACACATTTACATCGTTTCCCTCAAAAATTTCTTCTTCTTTCCCGGTCGCCCTACTTTTGTCCTGTAAAACTTAAATGTTCAAAAGATGAGGATGGTGAGTAGGAAAGACTTCCTGAAAAGTCTAGGATTAGCAGGTGTAACTGTTGTTGCAACACCGTTTATTTTACGTTGCAGCAGCAAAAATGATGATGAAGAGAATGCAGCGATCAATAATTCTGTTTCCACAGAATGTGCGGTGACGAATTCTGAAACGGAAGGTCCTTTCCCCACCAAATCCCCATCGACTCTTGTTCAAAACAATATTGTTGGCGACAGGACAGGTATTCCTTTTGAAATTGATCTAACGATTCAAAACGTAAAGGCCAATTGTGCTGCGTTGCAAGGCGTGGTCGTAGATATATGGCATTGTGACAAAGACGGCAACTATTCCGAATATGGCGGTGGCGGTATGCAGGCGACGAATTACACCAATTATCATTTTCTACGAGGCAGACAGACGACGGATGAAAACGGCAAAGTAAGTTACGCATCCATTTTCCTTGGTTGGTACAATGGGCGGGCAACACATATTCACGTTCATATCTACAACAATGTGGGAACGTCACTTCTCATCACGCAGATCGCTTTTCCGGAAGGGTCGGGGAGTGCGGTGGAACTGGTGAACGCGAGTCCTGGCTATCGCGGCATGAGCGGCTATACTTACAATGCCAATGATAATGTCTTCAGTGATTGGACAGCAAATGAGATGAGCACGGTCAGCGGAAGTGTGGGTGAAGGATTTAAGCTTCAGCATACCATCAAAGTGAATGCGTAAGTTATTTAGTATTAGTAAAATATTATAATATCTTTTTAAAATTTAACATCTATGATTGCACGACTCTCGTAGATGTAGGTGTCCATAATAATTTTCATAAGTTTATTTTTTTTCCGGAATCCTGACATGTTGTAGGTTTAAGTTGTTGATAGGGTTCCGGAATTTTTTTAATTATCATCAATCAAGTATTTCCAAATAAAATATGCTGGTTCAGACACCTTCAAAGATATTACGATCGGATCACAGGTTTTGGGATCTTGCCCCAAGTGCTGCCATTGCAGATGTTTACAAAAATGAGAGAACTGTAAGCAGCACGGACCATACATTGTATGAAGTTTTAGAGTTTGTGATTTATAGAGATTCTCAAAACCTTGTCGATCTGAAAGCAGACCAGAAAGTGATCTTTATACCCATTTACGGAAAGGTCAGGATCCACGGTTTCAATAAAGTGATAGAAGCTGGAGAGGTAGTGATCTTCGAAGCTGCCGAGCCACAAAGTGTGACCATCAAGAATGTCCTTGATAATGAGGATGCGGATGTTCTCGTGATCAAATTCCATAAAAAGATAACGGAGAATTCTTACCGGATCAATCATCTGGACCTGGAAATCAGAAACAAACTGAACTTCATCGATACAGGTTTCAGTTTTCCTGGATTCATAGGGGTTTTCGATGGGAGAGAGGAAGGGCGTTATATCCTCAGGGAGCAAAGTCATGGGATCTTCGGGATGGTGATCAATGGCGCTTTTGAGTTCCAAAACAGATTGCTGGAAAACCGGGATGCCGTCCTGATAACGGATATCGAGGAACTGGAATTCGAAGCGTTGAGTGAAAATGCCATCATCCTTTTCTTTGAGGTCCCTGAATAGTATTTAAAATTGTTGTTATTATTAAATTTTCATTTTTCGATTTATTTACCCAAAATCCCGGTCAAATTTTGATCGGGATTTTTACTTTGTTAAGTCTTCATCCAGATCAAAAAGTGACCTTCTGCAAATCCCATGGATAGGACGTTTAGAATGGTACCTCAAAAGGTCAAGTTGTTTTCATGAAAACAACTTGACCTTTTGATCAAAACAACTTGATGTTTTTAGGAGAACATCAAGTTGTTTTTTGGAAAATACTTTTTTGAAATGTCTTATTCGCCAATTTGAAGTTGCGTGCTGATCGCAATTCTGTTCCATGCATTAATGGTCACGATGGCCATGATGATCTCGGCGACCTGTTTCTCAGAAAAGAACTTCAAAGCTTTTTGATATGTCTCATCGCTCAAGCCATGTTGGGAGATCTGTGTGACCTCTTCTGTCATTTTCAGAGCCACTCTTTCTTCTTCTGTGAAGTGGCTTTCTGCCTCGTGCCAGGCACTTAGGATGAATAGCCTCTCAGCACTTTCGCCATATTTGATGGCATCTTTGGTGTGCATCGCCAGACAGTACGCACAGTTGTTGATCTGTGATGCGCGGATCTTGATCAGTTCTTTCAAAGTTTTAGAGATCTCTGTGTTGGCAAGATACGCTTCCAATCCTAGCATGGCTTTGTAAGCGTGTGGTTCTGTGGTGTTGATGTTGATACGTTTGTCCATTGTTTTGATGTTTTAATTTGATAGGACAAAGTTGAGGAATCGAAACTGCGAAAAACTTAAACTGGTTTAAGAAAGAAAATGATTAGAATGATTCGGATGATGATCTCTCGCAGATTGATTGGGCAAATGTTGCAGATAAACTCGGGTATAGATTTAAGAGACAATTTTCTTCCTCAGTTCACTCAAATATTCTGGTGTGAAACCAAGAAAGGATGCGATGAGGTATTGCGGAACACGCTGGACAAAGTCTGGATATTTCTTGAGTAGATTGAGATAGAACTCTTCTTTGGAGAACGAGAAAATATATTTCACCCTCCGTTGATTGGCCGCAAAAGCTCTTTGGTAAACGATCCGGAAGTACTTCTCCATCACCGGTAATTCTTCCAACAGTTTTTCCTGAGCGTCATTGGAAATGACCAGTACTTCCGACTTCTCTACCGCCTGAATAGAAAAATCTGAAGGCGATTTGTGCTCGAAGGAAAAATTGTCGGTCATCCACCAGCTTTCCAAGGCAAAGTCTGTGGTCTGTTCGGTTCCTTTTTCATTAATGAAAAACTTGCGTAAAAGACCTTTCAGAACGAAGTAATTGTGCCTGCAGACCTGTCCTTCTTCCAAGAGGTCTTCTTTGTTTGCAAAGGTCTTGACCTCGAAATAAGAGAATATCTTTTCGAAATCGTCATCGTTGATTTTGATGAATTTTTCTAAATGGTTTCGGAAGATCTGGGACATTAAATGTTATATTAAAATTAGAAAGGAATTTACATTAGCGCATCCAGTCGATCGTACCGATCAGCCAGCCACAAAAACATTCTCTACTGGCCATCAAACAAGCAATGTAAATAATAAAAATAACAAACGGAATCAGAAAAGGAACATTGATCAAAGCGATTTTATACTCTTTTCTGCTAAGTCTCAACAATAGATCTATTAGAAAACCCCCAAATAAAATGATCAGAATAAAGGCAAGTAAGACGACAATTCCCAAACCCGCGTCTGTCGGATGTTCTTTTTTTCTGTTGGCTTCGAAAGCGATTTCAGCATAAAAATACAAAACCAGCAGAGGAATCGCAACGATCAACAAGCGCGACAAAAAGGCTTTCCAGGGTTTCATTTTTTTTAGTGGTTTTGCAAGGATGGACTTTACATTCTAGCCAATATCTCTTTCTTTTTAGCCTCGTAATCTTCGGCGGAAATCAGGTCATTATCCAGATAGGCCTTTAGTTTCATCAGCGTTTCCATTGGATCCTCAGTTGGGATTTCTTTTTTAGGTTCTTCTTTTTGCTCAGGTTGTGTATTGACTGTGATTCCGCCAGAAGTCGCACGCTTGTCTTCCAATTCTTTCTGTCTTCGGAATTCTATCATTTCTTCCTCTTTGGCCTGTGCGTATTGGTATAATTTTCTCGCTTGGGATTTTGGGATATAATCAATCGTTTCCACAAATCCGCTGACCGCTGTCATCTTGAAAGTAGAACCCAGAATCGCTTCACTGATGTGACTTTCGCCCACATCTTTCCAAAGATAATCCTGAAAATCTGTCACCAAACCAAATGACTTGGAACGGAAAAAGATGATTCTTTTGTTGGTAAGAACAATAGAATCCGGCGAAATATTAATTGCCGGTTTATTCTGAACCGCGATGTACTCAATGGTTTCACCATTGGTCAAAAGGTCTGTTACTTTTTCTATGATTTTTTCAACGGATTTTGGGTCTTGCTCTTCGTTGAGGTATTTTTTGAGGTTGTTGATCATTGTATAACTTTTGTGATTGAGGTTTTTATTTAATGTGAAATTACAAAAACAAACGGAATATCATCAATAAAAAACTGCATCAGAATATCCAATGCAGTTTATATTTTACCTTAAAGTTCAAATCTTAGCTTTCCAGCTGAGTTCCCAAGAATTCCCATTCCTGCAACGTCAAATCTAATTCTTCTTTGATTTTGTTGTAAGTTTCCAAAGTCTCCTCAGAAGGATTTTCTTTAGTAAAAGAACTTTCAAATTCCTCGATTTTCAATTCAAGTTCAGAGATCTTTTCTTCTACTTTTTTGATCTTGTTTTGGATGTTCTTTTGTTCTTTACTTACGATGATATTAGATTCTTTAGCTGGCTCCTGAACCTTCACTTTAACTTCCGGAATTGCTTCTTCCTGATGCAGTTTTGCTTTCTCAGCAGAGATCTCACGGATGCTTTCTTTTTGTCTGTATTCCAAATATTCATTGATGTCGCCAAGGAATTCCTTCATGCTTCCATCACGGAATTCGAAGATCTTGTCTGATAAACCTTGTAAAAATTCACGGTCGTGAGAAATGACGATCAAGGTGCCTTCAAACTTCTGAAGTGCCAACTTGATGATCTCCTTAGATTGGATATCCAAGTGATTCGTAGGCTCATCCATGATCAACGTGTTGAAAGGACGAAGCAACAATTTACAAAGTGCCAGACGGTTTCTCTCACCTCCGGAAAGGACTTTCGTTTTCTTGGTCACATCTTCACCTTGGAAAAGGAAAGATCCCAAAAGATCCCGAACTCTCGGTCTTGTTTCCTCGGTTGCAGAATCTTCCGCTTCCTGAAGAACGGCTTTATCCGGCGTCAAAACTTCTTCCTGATTCTGAGCGAAATAACCAATGTTCACATTGTGACCAAGATTCCAGCTTCCTGAAAAGTCAGTGATGTCTCCCGCAAGGATTTTTGCCAAAGTTGTTTTACCTTGTCCATTTTGTCCAAGCAAAGCAATTCTAGCACCTCTTTCTACGATGAAATCAACTTTATCGAAGATCTGTTTTTTGCCGTAAGCTTTCCCAAGATTTTGTGCTTCGAAAATCACTTTTCCAGGTTGAACACTCGGTTGGAATCGGATATTGAATTTGGAAACGTCATCATTCTCAACTTCGATGCGTTCCAGTTTGTCAAGTTTTTTGATCAAAGACTGCGCAAAAGAGGCTTTGGAAGCACTTGCACGGAATTTGTTGATCAATTCCTCGGTATGTTTTACTTCTGCATCCTGGTTTTTCTTCGCCTGGATGAGTTTTTCTTTTCTGTCTTTTCTTAGTTCAAGATATTTGGAATAGTTGGCTTTGTAATCGTCAACCTTTCTGTTATTAACATCAAAAGTCCGGTTACAAGTGGAAGTCATAAACTGCTTGTCGTGACTTACGAGTAACATCGATCCCTGATAATCTTTCAAGAAATCCTCTAGCCAAATGATAGATTCCATATCCAAGTGATTGGTAGGCTCATCCAGAAGCATTAAATCGTTTTGCTGAAGAAGCAATTTTGCCAATTCGATTCTCATTCTCCAACCGCCGGAAAATTCGTCGGTTATCTTTTGGAAATCGTCCGCTTTGAAACCTAGTCCAAATAGAATTTTCTCCACATCACCTTCCAAATTGTAAGCATCGAAATTCATCAAAAGATCATTTAGATCGGTCATTCTGTTGATGAGATCCGTGTAAGCATCACTTTCGTAATCGGTTCTGGTTGCCAATTGGTGGTTGACTTCTTCCAATTCGTCTTTCAAAGCATTGATCTGCTCAAAAGCCTGCATGGTCTCGTCCCAAACTGTTCTTCCTTTTACGAAATCAAGATCCTGTTTTAGGAAACCGATTGTGATCTTACCTTCAGTGATCACATTACCTTCGTAGAAATTGATCTCTCCGGAAAGTATTTTGAGAAGCGTGGATTTTCCAGCTCCGTTTTTTCCGACCAATCCGATCTTGTCCCCTTTTTTGATGGTAAAATTGGTGTCTTTGAAAAGATAATTTCCTGCGTGATGTAAGCCTAATCCCTGAACCGAAAGCATTGTATTCTATATTTTATTTGAATTTGCAAAAGTAGTGAAATATGATGGAAGATGGAAGCTGGATGTGGGAAGTTTATATTTACTTAACTCGTAGTGCATTATT
>NZ_LSHB01000043.1 GCF_001643375.1 Chryseobacterium sp. FP211-J200 | reverse complement strand
TTCAATGATATTAATTTTACAGACTCATACAGTAAGGCTGGAACATGTCATTATTATGACAAGATCCGCAATAGGGATAGCAGTGGAAATCCTTTTTTGGAAAAATCAGATGTGGGATAAAGCAAGGATTTTCTAAAAAAGATTGCAGCGGATAGCCCGGTCTGCAAAATGGGAGGGTATAGAAAAGGGCAATTTTGCGGAATTGCCCAAATATTATATCGAATTTAAAACCTGTAACCGAATGAGATACCCGACCTAACACCCAACCAACCAGAATCGAGCTTGATCACAGCGCCAGACGAACTCGTTGTAACATCATACTTGAACAACGAAATGTCCAAGTCTTCAATATCAGTCCTTAACTGCTCCTGCTCGTAGGCAGTCAATGGTCTTGTGGATTTCCCAGTAATAGTTCCGGCGGCCCCACCATAATGACCGCCAATGAACCAAACATCCAAGACCCAATTGTCTTTTCTGCCCAACAGCCATTGTGCTCCTATCATCAATCCTACATTATTGGAATTGGTCTTACCGGAAAATGCGACCGGGATTTTCTCGCCGTCAAATACAGGATCTTCTGAAGTGTACCTATAAGTAAGATTATCTACATTGAAATGCGAATATCGGTAATATGGTGCAATATAAAATCCGTGACCATAACCTTTCCCCAAATAAAATCTTGGCTCTATCGTAATATTGTTTCCACCTAATTTGATGTTTTCTACGTTTTCGTCTTTGATGACCTCATCCACAAACGGAATCTCTCCAGCGGGAATAAAACCATAAGACACCTGAACAGAAAATCTCTTTGTAAATAATCGCTCGTAAGCAAATTGGTAGTTTCTAAATATAACAGACGTTAGATTCATCTTCACGAGATTCATCTTTTCTTGCTCCTCTTGCTGTTGAGCATTAGCAACAAATGAACAAAGTAGCGATATGGTAATTAATATCTTATTCATAACTTCCAATTTCTTTCAAATATATAAAATAATTGACCTATGGATAAGAATAACATTTTAAAATCACTTAATATCTTGATTTTTAAAGTACTTTTCTAGTGCTTTTCTTTGAATAGTTGTCAAATTAGCTTTTGGATGGTATCCTATGTAAGATGGCAAAGGCATCTCTTGGCTTTCCACGGTAGAAATGGTTTTTTCTATGGCATTTTCTTTCAGATCTTTATTATAAGAACCCCATTCGGAAAAGTTAAGATGCTTCCGACCCTCGTTGATATGATCTTTTATCGTCCAGGAAATTGGAGCAATATAGGAATACGTGGGATATTCGGTCTCATTGGAGTGGCAATCGTAGCAGGTATTTTTTAAAATCACCTTGATATCTTCCGGCGTCTTATTGATATCAACAAAATTCTGCGATCGATCTACTGGTTTATTTTCTCTATCAACAGGAATCAGCTGAATGCCTAAGAATACTGCAGCGATCCAAAAAATTATCCTTTTCAATTGATTGATTGTTCTTCTTTGGTTAAATCCCAATTTTCATTGATCTCCCACATTGGACGGATGTTGATCTTGCTCATGACCTCTTTTTCCCCAACCTTTTTGAAAAGATATGCATCTTCTGCTGAGACTTCATTTTCAAAATCTGAGCTATCCCAAACTCCGTTCTCATTATTATCAACCAAGATCCTAAGTTTGTAAGAACCCGGTTTCAGATTCACGAACTTGACGTCCGCAGCATTTGTGTATTGCTGATAAGCAGGTTCATTTTTTTCATTGAGCAATTGGATCCAGAATTTTTGAGAAGGCAAATTCTGAAGATGAGCAGTAAAACTACCAAAATCTTGTGGTTTTGCCACTTCGAAATCGAAACGGACACTTTCGCTGGACCTGTTATAAAAAGAGCCTACCGTATTTTTCGGAACTGTCAACTTATATTTTTTTCCAGTTACAAAATCAGAGTTGACAATGACCTGTGTAGAATCCAACTCAGAGATCTTCGCCGTAAAACTTTGAGAGATGCTGTCCGACTCCAGTTTCCAGTTTTCAGGCTGGATTTTATCAATGATATAATTGGATGAGAACCTAAAATCAGTTTCCGGTGCCAGCTTGTTTGAAAAAGGATTAGCGATGGTCATCTCCTCCTTCGCTGGTTTCTTGTAAAATATCGAAACCGTGTCTTGCTTGAGACCTGTGTCGTAAGAGAATTTCAAATTTTCGCTAACTGTTGCTCCAATGTTTTCCTTGGCCGCATCGAACCAGATCTTGACCGAATCTGATCTTGATCTGTGTGTGACCTGATAATCTGTAGGTTTTTCGCCGACAGTTTTCACCACAACCTTATCGGGGTTTCCTTCAAATAGCATTGTGACGCCACCAGTAGAAATCGCCATTTCTTTGTATCTAACGGCTTTTTTTGATGGATATGATTTTAGCTTCAAACCAGAAATGCTGGCCTTCAAATCGATCTCGTCCTTTTGGAAGGCCACATTTTCTTTTCCGATGTCGTAGATGGAATTAGAATTCTCGTCATTAAAACCCACGATTTTATATTTTCCTGGAGTCAAATAATTTAATTCAAAGTAACCATCGGTATCAGCTTTTGAAATGTAATAAGGTTTTTGACGATAATTCATCGTGTCTTTGACCTGATAAAGGCCGACCACAAGATTGTTCTCTTTTCCTTCCGCACTTTTTTCACTTCCCAATGCATCCACAATAGTTCCGCTGATGTACAGATCATCCAACTTCTCGCCTGTGGAAAATGCAAAATTGAAATAAGGCAAGACATTGCTCTCATTGAGGTCAACAACAGAATTCCCGAAGTTGAAATTATAGGTCGTACTTGCCTGAAGTGTATCTTTCCATTGGATCTCCAGATATTTGTTCCCCGTAGATGACGGGATGATCTTTGAATATTTGATCGGAGGAGAAATAATGAGATTTTTGCTAATGTCTTTCAACTGGATGTATTCATCAAAATCGATCCTGAGCTCTTTGGTAGTTCTGGGAACATTGACCCTGGATGAATCAATATTAGAACCTATCATTTTTGGAGCTATAGAATCTTTGTCTCCGCCAACTGGGGAGCCAACTCTGGCACAACTTACCAAAATCAACGATGCAAAAAGCCAAAGAAGAAACTGCTTCATTATAAAAAATAGAGATTATATTTTAGATTTTAGAAATCACACCAAAATCTTTGACTGCAAAAATAAGCAAACTTTGATCCTCAACATGAAAAGCGAATCATTTTTAGAAACAAAAAATGAGTTTTAAAACTAAAACTCATTATAAATATATTTCAAAATGTCTTTGTCGGCTTCTGTCAACGGAATTTTTCTACGTTCCATTACTTTTTCTGCGACTTCGTACGATTTGTCTAGTCGGAATTTTTCATCGTCTTTCATTCCGCCCCACGAAAAATTATCTACAAGATTCGGTGGGAAACCGGATTTGAAAATATTGGATGCAACGCCAACAACGGTTCCCGTGTTAAGTTGTGTATTGATCGCGGTTTTGGAATGATCGCCCATGATCAACCCACAAAATTGTAATCCTGTGTCGAGGAAACTCTCCTTTCGATAATTCCAAAGTTTGACGGAAGCGTAATTATTTTTCAGGTTTGATGAATTGGTATCTGCACCCAAATTGCACCACTCGCCTACTACCGAATTGCCCAAGAATCCGTCGTGACCTTTATTAGAATAACCGAAAATCACAATATTGTTGACTTCGCCACCAACTTTGGAATGCGGGCCGATCGTAGTTCCACCATAAAGTTTGGCTCCAAGATTGATCTTTGACCCTTCACAAAGTGCCAATGAACCGCGAATGTTTGAACCTTCCATGATCTCGGCATTTTTTCCGATGTAGATCTTTCCGGTTTTGCAATTCAGCGTGGAAAATTCTACAACTGCACCTTCTTCTATGAATAAGTTTTGTTTTTCGCCGATGAATCCGTTCGTAGATGATAATTCCTCAGAGATTTTTCCTTTGGTAACCAATTCAAAATCGAAATTGATCGCAAAATCGTTGTGGGAAAAGATGTCGGTTGGTTTTTCTATGAAGATTAATTTCTCTGTAATATCAGTCATTTTATTGATCTGATTAAGAGAAAAATTGTCCATATTGATGTTAGCGACCAGAACTTCATTATCATAAACCAAAGCTTCGCCAGGTTGGAGTTCCTTTATTTGCTTCAAAACCTCTTCTGATGGGAAGAAATTCGGGACAATGAAAAGACTTTGTTTTGGTTCCGGTTTTATGAATTTTTCCTGAAGGTAACTTTCTGTGATGTAGAAAACCTCATCGATCTCGAGAAGTTTTTTCCATCTTTCTGAGAAAGTCAGGATTCCCATTCGCATTTCTGCAACGGGTCTTGTAAAAGTGAGTGGAAGGAAGTCTTCCCAATATTGTGCGTCTGAAAAAACGAGTTGCATTTTTTAGATGTTAGATGTTAGACTTTAGATGTTAGACAAAAGTGTTTGAAGTCTAATTTCTATCTTCCACAAAAATAACAAAAAAACCTCTCGGAAATCCGAAAGGTTTTGATATTTGTAAAAATTGGCAGAAATTATTTCGCGAATTTTTTGTATTTGTTCATGAACTTGTCAACTCTACCTGCAGTGTCAACCAATTTGGTTTTACCAGTGTAGAAAGGGTGAGAAGTAGAAGAGATCTCCATTTTGATCAAAGGATATTCGGATCCTTCGAATTCGATAGTGTCTTTTGTGTCAGCAGTAGATTTGCAAAGGAACATCTCGTCGTTGCTCATATCTTTGAAAACTACTAATCTATAATTTTCTGGGTGTATGCCTTGTTTCATTTTCAGAAGTTTTAAAATTTAATATAATATGAGCAGTGGACTAATGGATCCGACAACTCTGGTTTTGAGGATGCAAAAATAGGAATTATTTTTTATTCTGCAAATTTTTATTTCCTATTAATTAAAAAATATGCTACAAGAAATAATCCAACTCTTAATAAAACAAAATTAACAAAGGTTTATTTTATAGATTTTTTTACTATATATTCATTAATAAAGCTTTACTATTGCGATTTTATAAATTTCTTTGATTACTTTTATCGGATAAAAAGCATTTCGAAACATTGGCTCTTTTGGAATTTTAAATTTGCGAAAACGTCTCAGTACAGAAAATCAGTTTATCATTTTATATTTTAATCATCTCATCATTTTTAAATGCAGGATTTTTTTGACATCACGGTGAACTTAGCGAGGATCTTGGGGGCGATCGCTTTTATTTTAGGCATCATAAGATACAGCCGTCTTACTGGAACTGAGAAATGGTATGTCTTTTATCTATTTGTCGTTTTTTGTATCGAGTACATCTCTTACGGACTATCCTGGTTTACATCGGACGGGAACAATAGGTTTTATATCCAATATATATCGCAGGAGAGTTCTTCACCATTACTGCAGTCTTTATCAAAAAACTGAATCTCGGTAGATATTGCTTCATTGCAACCGGACTGTTGAGCTTGTTCTTTTTGCTGGCAGACCAATTACTTCCTGCCGATCTGTACAAAAACGACTACTCAAAAGGAATTACCAATCTTATCATCATCTGTCTTGCTGGCTATACGCTGCTGCAGGAAATTAAAAAAGGAAATGGCAAAGACCGTTTTTCAGACGTTGATAAAATGATCTTCCTCTACTTTACGGTAAGCATCTTTATATTTATCTTCCAAAATCAATTGATGGAGTTTCCCATAGCATATTTCATAGCATTCTGGACAGTCAATAATCTGTTGTGCTGCTTATTATATGTTCTATTTATCAAAACATTTTTGACATTAAAGAAATAAGGCTCAATATCGTCCTCTTGTTTATAGTGGTGATCGTTTTGATCGTCATTATATCTTTTATATTATTAGCCTACCGAAATTTCATCAAAAGAATAATTCAGGAAAAGGATTCACAATACCAGGCAGAGATCGAACATCAAAAGGAACTTACCTCCGAAAATATAAAAGGTCAAGAGGATGAGAGAAAAAGAATTGCCATTACTGTACATGATGACATTGGAAACAGGTTAAATATCCTTTCGCTTTGGCTTAATAATCTGGATGCAGACAATAAGGAATCGTCCAAAAAGATCATCACTTCACAGATCACGGAATTGATAGATTCTACAAGGAACATCTCACATTCTTTATATCCGGTGAATTTGGAAAAACTTGGACTTGTCTTATACCTTCAGGAGCTGGTCACCAACCTATCTTATCGAATCAATCTGTCCTTACATATAGATAGCAGATATAAACGGAAAGACATTTTCACAGAAGTGCAGATCTATCGCGTCATTCAGGAATTCACCAGCAACGTCATCAAACACTCTACTGCGGATGAAGTTTCTGTCTATATCAGAAAAAGCTCAAGATACACCACAATGATCCTTACCGATAATGGACAAGGTTTTGATTACAAAATGGCAAATAAAGGTATGGGACTTAAAAATATAGAATCTAGGATCAGCTCTGTAAAAGGTTTCTACAAATGGAAAAACAAGATCGGAAAAGGAAGTAGAATAATCATCAATATTCCAATTAGCTGTTGGACAAAAATATAAAACTTGTTTTGGTTGACGAGCAACTGATCCTGGAAGGTGTCAAAATGCTGTTGTCTCTTCAAAAAAACATAGCCGTCGACTACATGGCCACTGCAGGAAGTCAGCTGCTGGCACATTTGGAAATGCTTGGAACAAAAAACTTCCCAGACATCGCCATGATAGACGTCCAAATGCAGCCAATGGACGGATTCCAACTCGTGGAGATCCTGAAGAAGAACTATCCAGAACTCAAGATCATCATACTGTCTTCCCATTACAAAAGCAGCGTCCTAGGTTATATGGTAAAATTGGGTGTTTCTGCCTTTCTGCCAAAAAATTCAGATAAAAAAACCTTCATAGAAGCGATAGAGACCGTGTACCGAAACGGCGTATACTTTACCAAGGAAGATCATGAGATACTCCTATCGTATATGAACACACCAGCCCGTAAAGTATCACTTTTCGAAAATGAGGAGACACTTTCTAACAGAGAAACAGATGTTGTGAAACTGATCTGCCAAGAAAAGACCAATCAGGAGATTGCGGACATTCTATTTTTGAGTCCTCGGACAGTCGAAAGCCACAGACAACGCATTTTGGACAGAATCGGCGCAAAAAACACAGTCGGCATTGTCATCTATGCCATTATCAACGGCATTCATTCTATTCATAAACAGCTTTAGTTTTTTTTTAATTCCGTATTTCTACGCTACATCGGCTGGCACATTTTTCATTTCTTTGAGATACAAGTAGCTTGTTTAATTATTTTGTCTGGGTCATTTATGCAAAACTATCCGTATAAATACGTAATTTGAAAATTGGTCATTTCCACGGTAAAAAGAAATATGAAAGTTCTCTACTTTTGACTCATCAATAAAGACACAAATGTTTATTTTACGATAAAACCAAAAACGATGAAAACCCATTTGGAACCTGTGAGAATCATCACTTTCAAATGAAAACTAAACCGCCTTCCAGATTGAGAAGGTGGTTTTTTTATTTTGATGACTTTTGAATTAAAATCTTATTTTCGCAGCCAAACTTATAATCGTTCTAAAAATTTAAATCTATTGTTTTTTGATATTGACGGTAATAATTTCAACAGAGTAAATTTTAAGAACGGGTATAATTCTTTAATAGGAACCTTCGACTCAACAAATAATTTCAATCTCAAGTGTATAGAAGTTGACAATCCAGAATACTCTACTATTAATTGGACGGACCGAGATGGCCAGACCACTTTCAGTACAGATTGTGATTATTTATCTACAAATGATGCAAAGAAAAATATATTTCAAATCTATCCAAATCCTGTAAAAGAAAAGTTCATCATCAACACCAGTAATAAAATAGAAATCGTAGAAATCTATTCCCAAACCGGTCAGCTTTTGAAAACTTCAAAATCAAAAGAAGTCAATATTTCTAATTTTCCAAAAGGAAATTATGTTGTCAAAATCAAAACGGACAAAGAAACAATTACTCAGAAAATCATCAAGGAATAAAACGAAAGCCTTTCAAATTTGAAAGGCTTTTTTGTTGGAAATTATTTATTTTTAAATTGATTAATCGCATTAGTGGTAAACTCTGATAGTACCAATTGTCCACTCACTGCAGCACGTTCTGTCAAAAGGTGGTCCCAGTGGTCTGTTCCTTTCCAAAGAATATTTTTCAGTTCAAACATCGCTTCTGGATTCGAACTTGCTAACTTTTCTGCCAGAATTTGGATTTCCGCATCCATTTCCTCCGTCGTTTCATACATATCCTGAAACATATTTTTCTCTCTCGCCCATTCTGCTGAATAGAATTCTGTCGCGTTGATGGCCAATTGTGCAAAAGCCGAAGTTCCGATTTTCTTTTCAACAACAGGACTGATAACGAAAGGTCCAATTCCTACAGCCAATTCACTAAGCTTTACAGAAGCATTTTCCGTTGCAAAAGTATAATCTGCCGCACACGCAATTCCAACACCGCCGCCAACAGCTTTTCCGTGGATTCTTGCAATAATCAATTTTGGAGATTTTCGCATTGCGTTGATGACGTTTGCAAAGCCTGAGAAAAATATTTTCCCAGTTTCGAAGTCTTGAATAGAAATCAATTCGTCAAAAGATGCGCCCGCACAAAATGCTTTTTCGCCACCGCTTTTGAGGATGATGACTTTTGCGTCGTCATTTTGTCCAAGGTTATTGATTTCTTCTACAAGATTTTTAAGTTGCGAACTCGGCATCGAGTTGCTTTGTGGATGGAAAAACTCGATAGTTCCAATTCCGTTTTCTATGGTTGATATTACGTAAGCGTTCATTTTATTAAATTAAATGATTAAAAAATTAAGACATTAAAAAATTACTTTGTTCTTAATTTATTCAAAATATGATTTTTGTGCTGAATCTGCAGCCCGACTTGAGCGGAAATCCTTTTTTGCGTGGACAAAAAGTTCTATTTAAACCGGAATCGTCTGCAAAAAAGATTGGGAGCGGAAGGCGGAAATAGCTGCCATAATTACAAAAATCCGAAAATATTTGATTCTTTTTACTTTTATCTTGTTTCTTGATTTATTCTTGATTCAGTTTCTTTACCATCGTCAAAATCGTAGCAATCGCGACAGTTTCTCCGGTTTCGTCGTAAACATCCACTAGCCAGCGGACGATTCCTTTGGCAATATCGTCTTCGTCACGTTTTTCTTGACTTATTTTTTCTTTGCAAGTAAACTTCACGCCAATCGTCATTCCCGGATAAACGGGTTTCACGAAACGGCATTCGTCCAGACCATAATTAAGCAAAACCGGACCTTTTCTCGGGTCAACAAATAAGCCTGCGGCTTTGCTCAAAATGAAATAACCGTGCGCTACTCTGCTTTCGAAAATCGTTCCTTCCAAAGAGGTTGCGTCCATATGCGCATAGAAATTGTCGCCGGAAACATTGGCAAAATTGGTAATGTCAGCTTCCGTCACCGTATGTTTTGCCGTGACGTAAGTTTCGCTGACTTTCAGTTCTTCAAAATACTTTCTGAATGGATGAATATTGTCCTCAAACTGTTTTCCGCCATATTGATATTGCTGTGTGATGTTGGTCAAAGTGGTTGGTGAACCTTGGATTGCCGTACGTTGCATATAATGAAGAACGCCACGTTTTCCGCCCATTTCCTCGCCACCACCAGCTCTTCCGGGACCGCCGTGAACCAGCATTGGCAAAGGCGAACCGTGACCTGTACTTTCTTTGGCGCAATCGGAATTGAGGATTAAAATCCGTCCGTGCATCGATGCCGCTCCGATGACAAACTCTCTTGCAAAATCGTCATCAGCCGTCACAACAGAACAGCAAAGCGAACCTTTTCCCATTCTCGCCAACTCAATTGCTTCATCGATATTATGATAAGGAATAATCGTACTGACTGGTCCGAAAGCCTCAATGTTATGACAATCTGTATATTTAAAAGGGTCTGAATTAAGGAATAAAATCGGGGAGATGAAAGCGCCTTTGTTTTTGTCCGCACCTTTCACATCGAAATCGTCCAAATCTCCGAAAACGATTTCCTGAGTTTTGGATAATTCCTGAACTTTCTCGGAAACTTCTTTCACCTGGTCTTTATTCGCCAAAGCGCCCATTCTCACACCTTCGACAGTCGGGTCGCCGATGATGACGGTTGAAAGCCTCTGTCCAAGAGCAATCTGAACGTCTTCGACCAAATTAACAGGCACTAAAATCCTTCTCACGGCCGTACATTTTTGTCCGGCTTTGGTCGTCATTTCACGAGCGGCTTCTTTGATGAACAAATCAAATTCCGCTGTTTCAGGCTTTGCATCTTCACCCAAAACCATTGCATTCAAAGAATCTGCTTCCAAATTGAATGGCACAGATTCTTCAAGAATTCTTGGATGAGACTTCAGCATTTTCCCAGTGGAAGCCGAACCTGTAAAGGTCACGACATCTTCGCTCGTCACACTTTCCAGAATTCCGTTGGCTGAACCACAAATTAATTGCAGACTTCCTTCAGGTAAAATTTGGGAAGCGATGATTTCTTTAACGACAACTTCCGTCAAGAAACTTGTTGCTGTCGCAGGTTTCACGATTGCAGGAACGCCAGCCAAAAGGTTGACTGCAATTTTCTCCAACATTCCCCAAACCGGAAAATTAAACGCATTGATATGAATCGCAACCCCACGTTTCGGCGTGCAAATGTGATGACCGATGAATGTTCCTTCTTTGGAAAGTTTTACCGATTCGCCATCTATATAATAAGGTAAATCGGGAAATTGTCTTCGAAGTGATGCATTTGCAAAAAGATTTCCAATCCCACCTTCGATGTCCACCCAGCTGTCAGCTTTGGTTGCGCCAGTTGCCCAACTCACTTTGTAGAACGTTTCTTTCTTTTCCAAAAGATGAAAAGCGAGTTTCTTCAACATCAATCCTCTTTCCTGGAAAGTTAATCTTCGAAGAGCCGGACCGCCAACTTTTCTGGCATAATCCATCATTTCTGCAAAATCCAAACCTTTGGACGTCGCTGTTGCCACCAAATCACCGTTGATGGAGTTATACAAAGCCTGCCCTTCTCCCTCTCCTTTTGTCCATCTGCCGAGCGCGTAATTTTCTAGTTGCATAATATTTTTTGTATTTATGTATGATGTAAAATGTATTAATGACCAAAAATAAGTTCAATGTAAATCGTAAATACTTTTTACATTGATACATTTTACAATTCACTAAACTTTCTCAATAATCACCGCAAAACCTTGTCCCAAACCGACACACATTGTTGCCAAGGCATATTTTTTATTTTGGTTTTGAAGTTCATACATTGCTGAATTCAGGATTCTTGCGCCACTCATTCCGAGTGGATGTCCAAGTGCAATGGCACCACCATTTGGATTGATTCTGGAATCGTTGTCATCCAATCCCCAAGCTCTGATGCAGGCTAAACTTTGTGCAGCGAATGCTTCATTTAACTCAATAATATCAATATCATTAAATGTCAATCCTGCTTTTTGCAATGCCAATTCTGCCGCTTTCACAGGACCGATTCCCATCAATCTTGGTTCAACACCTACAACTGCGCTTGAAACTATTCTTGCTTTTGGTGTTAATCCAAATTCTTTAATCGCATTTTCAGAGGCTAATAAATTAACTGCAGCGCCATCATTCAATCCGGAAGCATTTCCTGCCGTGACTGTTCCGTCTTTTTTGAAAGCCGTTCTTAATTTTGATAAGCCCTCAATTGTTGTATCGTTTTTCGGGAATTCATCTTTGTCGAAAATCAAATCTTCGCCTTTTCTTTGCGGAATATTGACAGGAACAATTTCCTGTGACAATCTTCCGTTTTCCTGAGCAACCTTCGCTTTCTGTTGAGAATTATAGGCAAACAAATCCTGGTCTTTACGGGAAATCGCATCACGCTCAGCCAGATTTTCCGCTGTTTCACCCATTGCATCTACGCCATACATTTCTTTCATTTTTGGATTGATGAACCGCCAGCCGAAAGTGGTGTCATAGATTTTTACATCGCCACCAAACTGACTTTCAGATTTTGAAATCACCAATGGTCCGCGCGTCATATTTTCCACACCGCCGGAAATCATCAAATCAGCATCGCCAACCTGAATCGCTCTTGCTGCATTAATCGCCGCCGATAAACCAGAAGCGCAAAGTCTGTTGACCGTTTCGCCGGGAACGTGATAATCCAAACCGGAAAGCAACGCCGACATTCTTGCGATATTTCGGTTGTCCTCGCCAGCCTGATTGGCGCAACCTAAAACGACATCGTAGATTTGACGCTGGTCGATGTCCGGATTTCTTTCCAGTAATTTTTTGATAACAAATGCCGCCATATCATCTGGACGGACGGAAGATAAACTTCCTTTCAGTTTTCCAATCGGCGTTCGGATGCCATCTATTATATATACGTTGTTCATTTTTTATGATTGATTAATGATAATCGATGAATGATTTTAATAAAAGTTTTTATTTTGTTTTACTAAGTTTCTGATAATCGGACTGCATCTGTAGCGGTCTTCGTGGTAGAATTGATAAAGTTCATCGAGTTCGTTTTGAAGTTTTTCCAAACCAAATTCATCTGCCCATTTCAATAAACCTTTTGGATAATTCACACCTTTTGTCATTGCCAAATCGATGTCTTCTGCTGAAGCAATGTTTAAGAAATAAGCGTCTGAAGCTTCGTTCATCAGCATAACCAAGATTCTTTTGAATATTAATTCTAACAATTCCGGATTATCATTTGGTTTTGGTTGTTCAGCATTTTGAGAATAATCATAGAATCCTTTTCCAGATTTTCTTCCGTAATAACCAGCTTCGAATAATCTCTTTTGAGTAAATGACGGTTTGAATTTCGGGTCATAGAAAAATTCTTTGAAAACGCTTTCTGTCACTCGATAATTCACATCGTGACCAATGAAATCCATTAATTGAAATGGTCCCATTTTGAATCCGCCCAAACTTGTCATTGCAAAATCAATGGTTGCACAATCTGCAATGCCTTCTTCCAAAATCCGAATCGCTTCTCCGTAAAATGGTCTTGCAACGCGATTCACAATAAATCCAGGTGTATCTTTTGCAATTACCGGAAGTTTTTTCCAACTTTCTACTAAGTTTTTCACTTTAAAAATTAATTCTTTATCCGTCTGAACAGCTGGAATTACCTCAACCAAAGCCATCAAAGGCGCCGGATTGAAGAAATGAATTCCGATTACACGCTCAGGTTTCTGACAAGCCGATGCAATGGATGCAATGGATAATGATGAAGTATTGGTCGCCAAAATACAATCTTTGGAAACCAGAATTTCTAATTTTTGGAATAAGTCTTTCTTGATTTCCAAATCTTCAACAATCGCTTCGATGATTAATTCTGAATCTTTTAATTCGGACATTTTATCACTCAATCGAATCTTATCAAAATAAGTTTCCGATTCTTGAAAGGTCATTTTTCCTTTCTCCGCCAATTTCTGAAACTGTGCTTCAAGGTCTTTTCCGGCTTTTTCTACGGCAAGTGGATTGCTGTCGTACAACAGGACCTCGTTTTCGGCTGTTGCCAAAACCTGTGCTATTCCGCTTCCCATTGCTCCGCTACCGACTATTCCTATTTTCATTCTTTATTGTAAAATGTATGATGTAAAAAGTATAATGTAAAAAGTATAATGACTTTTTTATTGATATAATTTTTAGCGGAAATTAATATTTACTTCCATTTGCTTCTTAACTTATTCCACTCATTCCAAAACGCTGGATATCCAATTACATTCATTTCATTTTCTTCCTCAACTATCTTGGGTTTACTTTCATTGTAAAAACTTTCAATTTTATCTGCAAAGCCTAAAACAATCTCTTTATAGGATTTAAAATTTATTTCTGCCTCGGTTCCTTTTTCAGTTATTAATTTTACATTGTCATTTGTATGAATAATTGTCCAATCTATACCACTTGGACAACCTAGAACATTGACAAAATCATCTTCCTTATTTTCTGCTAAGAAATTAAATCCACAACAGGGAAGAAGTTGACCTGCATAATCTCCACTTCTATAATCTTCTTCTAAAGTTCTCATTAGATATAATGCAGTTGAACTAACGGTAACTTCTAAAGTATCCTCATCACAAATTATCTCATCTCCAATTTTTACATATAATTTTCCGTGCGCGCACAAATCAACTTCTTCGTTCATATTTTCAAGCCAATATAAACTCAGCAGTTTTAATTCAAAAGTTTCATTCATTTGTTTAATTAATGACATTTAAAATAATCAAAAGGCTCTTTGCAATCATCGCATTGGTATAGTGCTTTGCAGGCTGTGGAACCAAACTGACTTACCAAATGAGTGTGTTTCGAACTGCAAAGCGGACACTCGACCTCATCTGTTTTTGAGAATAATTCATTACTGTTTTTTGAATAGACAGGCGGTGCGATGCCGTACGCTTTCAGTTTTTGTTTTCCTTCTTCCGTCATCCAATCGGTTGTCCAAGCCGGACTCAGTCGATTGGTGATTTTAATATTATTGAAACCTTTTTCAACCAGTTTCATTCTGATAGCCATATTAATCATCGATGTTGCGGGACAACCAGAATAAGTGGGTGTTACTACAATTTCGATTTCATCTTCATTGAGATTCACATCGCGGATAATTCCCAAATCCAAAAGGTTGAGAACAGGAACTTCCGGGTCGGAAACTTCCTTTAATATTTGCCAGATGTCATTTTCCGTGATTGTCATTTTATTTTTAACGCAAAGGCGCAATTATTTTTATTAATTTAATGTTTTAAGTCGCAATGTTTTTGCGCAATGTTTTGCGACTTAAAGCAGTTTTTTATTCACAGCTCTTGCGCCTTTGCGTTACAAATTACCATTCCATATTTGGATATGTGCGCTGCATGATTTGCATTTCTGCTAAGATGTAACCCATTTTCTCAGTATGTTTTCCGTCTTTTCCGCCTGTGAGTTTTCTCGATTTCTCGAAGTCGATTGTCAAAGTGGCTTCGTTCAGGATTTCCAGAACTTTGGTTTCCCATTTTGGTCTGAAGGTTCTGATGTCGGGGATTATGTTTTGTTCGATTAATTCTAATTCCCAGTTTGTTGGAATAAACATTTCGTCTGTAAAATCTACCAAATCATTGATTGACTTCTGAATTTTAATATGACTTTCTTCTGTGCCATCACCCAATCTAATCATCCATTCGCTACTCCATTTTAAGTGATAGGTTACTTCTTTCAAAGACTTTTCTGCGATGGAAGCGAGTTTCAAATCTGAATGGTGTTTCAGTTCTGTCAATAATAAATGATGGTAAGCATCAAAGAAAAACTGTCTTGCAATCGTGTCTCCGAAATGGCCGTTTTCTTTTTCTACCAACAATAGATTCTTAAACTCACGTTCGTTTCTTAGGAACGCTAAATCATCTTCCGTTTTTCCTTCATTCTGAATTTCTGTTGCATATTGATAATAGTTGGAAGATTCTCCCAGCAAATCCAAAGCGATATTTGACAAGGCAATATCCTGTTCCAAGACGGGACCTTTTCCGCACCATTCGCAAAGACGCTGTCCGAGAATGAGGCTTGTGTCTGCGAGATGCAGGAGATAATTGAGCCAGTTGTTTTTCTTGTTTTCCATTTGTTTGAATACAAAGGTTTTTAACTTTATTAATTTCTTTTTGTCATTCCGTAGGAATCTAGATTGTTGAGATTGACTTCGTCGAACCACTTCGTTAGGTTTCCTACGGAATGACAATATTGTGTTTTTATGATTACAGTTGTTTTATACTGAAAACCGCAGCCCGACTTGAGTGGAAATCCTTTTTTGCTTATACTCACGTTCTAGTTAGACTGAAATCGTCGGCAAAAAAGATTGGGAACGGAAGGCGGAAATAGCTGCCACAATAATTAAATTACATATTCTTCACCTCCTCCGGAACGTGGTAAAACGTCGGGTGGCGATACACTTTGTCTTCCGAAGGTTCGTAAAATGCTTCGGAATCGTCGGGATTTGTGGCGTGAATATGCTTGGATTCTACGACCCAAATGCTGACGCCTTCCATCCTTCTGGTGTAAACATCGCGTGCGTTTTGGATTGCCATCTCAGCATCTGCCGCGTGGAGACTGCCGACGTGCTTGTGGTCGAGGCCTTGTCTGCTTCTGATGAAAACCTCCCAAAGTGGCCATTCTGTATTTTGCATAATATTTCAGATTAGAGACGGATAGATTAGAGATAATAGACTTTAATCTATCTGTTTATGATTGTGGATTTTATCGCAAAGGCGCAAGATTTTTCTTTTCTTATTATGTTGTAAGTCGCAAATTTTAAAAATCGAATTAAATTTTTGCGACTTATAACATTGCTTTTTCAAAATACTTGCGTCTTTGCGTTATAAAAAAATTAAACTGTTTTTCTGTTTTGTTCTTCTCTTAATTTTCTTTTCTCGTGGTAAGCGGTTGCGGCTTCTCGTACCCAAGCGCCGTCGTCGAAGGCTTTTTTGCGGGTCTCGACACGTTCTTTGTTGCAAGCACCGTTGCCTTTTACGACTTTCCAAAACTCATCCCAATCGATTTCTCCGAATTCGTAATGTCCCGTTTCTTCATTGAACTTCAAGTCTGGGTCGGGAATCGTCAAGCCCAAATATTCTGCCTGAGGAATGGAAACGTCTACGAAACGCTGTCTCAGCTCGTCATTGGTGAAGCGTTTGATTCGCCATTTCATAGACATTTCTGTGTTTCCGGATTCTGCATCTTTGGGTCCGAACATCATCAAAGTCGGCCACCACCAACGGTTGAACGCATCCTGAGCCATTGCTTTCTGCTCCGGCGAACCTTGTGCGAGCTTCATCATCAGCTCGTAACCTTGTCTTTGGTGGAAACTTTCTTCCTTGCAAATCCGAACCATCGCTCTGGCGTAAGGTCCGTACGAAGCGCGGCAAAGTGGTACTTGATTCAGAATCGCAGCACCATCTACCAGCCAGCCGATTGCGCCCATATCTGCCCAAGTCAACGTAGGATAGTTGAAAATACTGGAATATTTGGCTTTTCCAGAATGTAAATCATTGATGGTTTCGTCCCTTGTTACGCCCAAAGTTTCAGCAGCACAATAAAGATACAAACCGTGACCAGCCTCGTCCTGAACTTTTGCCAGAAGGATTTTCTTTCGGTTCAAAGTTGGGGCGCGCGTAATCCAGTTGGCTTCCGGCAGCATTCCTACAATCTCGGAATGGGCGTGCTGAGAAATCTGACGAATCAGGGTTTTTCTGTACGCGTCCGGCATCCAGTCTTTTGGTTCGATGCGGATTTCGCTGTCTATTTTATTCTGAAAATGTTCTTCTAAATTGATTTCTGTTGTTTCCATAATGTTTTGTTTTAATGGAATTTATTTAAACGCAAAGCGCGCAAAGTTTTTTATTTATTCTACTGGTTTTAATTTCGCAAAGACGTAAAACTCATCAAAGAATTAAACTTCAAAGTTTTTTTGTCATTCCGTAGGAATCTCGACAGTTTAGATTGACTTCGTCGAACCACTTCGTTAGGTTTCCTACGGAATGACAAACTTGATGGTTATGACTTAATCTCGTTTTATACCGAATCCGCAGCCCGACTTGAGCGGAAATCCTTTTTTGCGTGGACTTCATTCTCTATTGAACTGAAATCGTCTGCAAAAAAGATTGGGAGCGGAAGGCGGATTAAGCTGCCATAATTATTATTTTATTTAATATCAAAATTCACAACCACTTCCTCCGACCTCGGATGCGCTTGGCAAGACAAGATAAATCCTGCGGCAATCTCGTCCGGTTCCAGGGAATAATTGATGTCCATCACGACTTCGCCTTTTTCCAGTTTGCACTTGCAAGTGGCGCAAACACCGCCTTTGCAGGCGTACGGCAAGTCGGCTCCGTTTTGCAAAGCGGCGTCCAGAATGGTTGGGCCGTGGTAAGCCAAATCTAATTTCAAAGCGGTCGCATCCAACTTGACGGTGACTTTGCTAAATACGTCATCCGATTTGTTGATTGCGGACTCGTGCTCTTTTTTCTTTTCGGCAGAGGCTGCGCTGAAGAATAATTCGAAGTGAATCTTCTTAGCATCCACGCCGGAACTGACCAAAGCATCTCTCACGCCGAGAATCATTTCTTCCGGTCCGCAAAGGAAAACCTCATCGATTTTCTCTGGCGGAATGATATTATTGAGGAATGATTTTGCTTTCTCGGAATTGATTCTTCCACTCAACAAATCGGCGTCGGCAACCTCGCGGCTGAGAATGTGATAAATGCTGAGGCGTTCCATAAAACGGTTTTTCAAAGCTTCGATTTCTTCTTTGAAGATGATGGTCGCTTTGTTTTTGTTTCCGTAAATCAGAATGAACTGGCTTTGAGGCTCGTTTTTCAAAACTGATTTGATGATGGAAATAATTGGTGTGATTCCACTTCCTGCTGCAAAAGCAACGTAAGTTTTCTTGTTTTCAGGATTCAGTTCTGTGTAGAATTTCCCCATCGGAGGCATCACTTCCAGAACGTCACCTTCTTTCAGGTTTTCATTCATAAAAGAAGAGAACAAACCTTCGGGAACTTTCTTCACTGCGACTTTCAATTCGCCTTCGCACGGACTTGCACAGATTGAATAAGACCGACGAAGTTCCTGCTCGCCATTCATTTGTCGGAATGTCAAATATTGTCCTTGCGTGAATTTGAACTGTTCCGATAATTCTGCAGGCACATCAAAACTCACGGAAACACAATCCTGCGTTTCTTTCTTGACTTTTTTGACGGTTAAAGGGTGAAATGTTGTTGACACGTTTTTTTTTAATTGATGAGCGATAGGTGATAAATGATTAATTCAAATTGTACAAATTATCATTCATCGATTATCATTTATGAGTTAAGGCCTTTCATTAATAATGTTTTCAAATCATCTTCCAATTCCTGTGGTGTGATGTCGCGGCTTGGTTTATACCAGAGTTCAATCCATCTTAATGAAGATAACATTGTGAAAAGTGCGACGGAAACATTCATTTTTTTGAATTCGCCGTTTTGCATTCCTTGTTCTATGATGTTGGCAAAGCTTTTTTCGTAGGACTTTCTGGTTTCTTTATACTGTTCTTTCTTGTCATTAGACAAATATTTCCAATCATTATTTGCTACAGAAACTGAGGCAGAATCTTCGATAATCAACTGAACGTGAAGTCCGATGATGGCGTTCAGTTTTTCTTGAAAAGTCTGGTTGGTGTTTTCGATTTCCTGAAGTTGGGAAATATATTGGTTGGCAATTTTAAAACAAATCAATTCTAGGATTTCGTCCTTAGATTTGATGTGGTTGTACATACTTGCGGCTTCCATTCCTACTTTTTCGGCGAGGTCGCGCATACTGGTTCCGCCGAAACCTTTCTCTTTGAAAAGCATTGCGGCTTCGGATAAAATCAATTCTTTTTTATTGATTTTTATTTTCGGAGTCAGAACATTTTCTTCCATCATTCCTTAATATTTCAACAATTGTTTTATTTCTTTAATTAATTTCTGTGTGTTCGGCAACATTTCCTTTTCCAATTCGGAATTGATAGGAATTGCCGGTAAATCTTTGGCGCCAACTACTTTTACCGGAGCGTCCAGATGTCTGAAACAATGGTCACTGATTCTTGCTGCCAGACTTTGAGCAAAACTATTATTCACAGGTTCTTCTGTCAACACGATGCAACGGTTGTGTTTTTTCACACTTTCGAAAACCCGGTTTTCATCTAAAGGGGCGAGTGTTCTCAAATCAATGATTTCAATTTGATTGTCAAATTCTTTCGCTGCATTTGAAGCCCAATAAACGCCCATTCCGTAAGTGATGATGGTCAAAGTAGGTTTGTCTTGGCGATTTTCGCAAAGCAAAACTTCTCTCGCTTTACCAAATGGAATGATGTAATCTTCGTCTGGTTCTATGGTTTTTGCATTTTCTGTTCCTTCGATTTTTGACCAATACAATCCTTTGTGTTCGAGCATTACAACCGGATTTGGGTCGTAGAAAGCCGCTTTCATCAAACCTTTCAAATCTGCGCCTGTTGATGGATACGCGATTTTAATACCTTTGATATTCGTCAAAACACTTTCCACGGAACTCGAGTGATAAGGTCCGCCACTTCCGTAGGCGCCAATCGGAACGCGGAGAATCATTGACACTGGCCATTTTCCATTGGACAAATAATAACTTCTGGAAACTTCGGTGAATAATTGATTCAGTCCTGGCCAAATATAATCTGCGAATTGAACTTCGACAATTGGTTTCAAACCAACTGCGCTCATTCCGACCGTTGAACCAACGATAAACGCTTCCTGAATTGGGGTATTGAAAACCCTCTTTTCTCCGAATTGTGCTGCCAGCGTAATCGCTTCACGGAAAACACCACCTAATCTAAGACCAACATCTTGTCCATATAATAAGGCTTCCGGATGTTTGGTCATCAATTCTCTGATGGCGAAAAGTGCACAATCTACCATTACCGTTGGGATTTTTCCGCTTGGGGAACGTTCTCCTTTTTCTTCGGTGATTGGCGTTGGTGCAAAATCGTGTTCGTAAGCGTCTTCTGGTTTTGGGTCTTCTGCTAAAACAGCATTTTCAAAATCGGTTCTTACGAGTTCCGCAACTTCTTTTTCTATGGTTTCAACTTCAGAATCTTCTACACTGAATTCTGACAGTTGATTTCTTAATTTGATTAATGGGTCATTTTTCGCACATTCTTCCAAATCATCTCGGTACCACTCTTTTCGTACGCCGGAAGTATGATGATTTAATAAAGGAACTTTTGCGTGAATCAGCATTGGACGGCGTTCTTCACGGATGATTTTGATGCACTCTTTGACGGTTTCGTAAGATTTGATAAAATCTGTTCCGTCGATGGTTCTGGTTTCGATGCCGTTGAAACCTTGCATATATTGTGTGATATCCTGCGCTCTTATTTCTTTTGCGTTGGCTGAAATATCCCATTCGTTGTCCTGAACCAGATAAAGAATTGGCAGTTGTTTCAACGCTGCCATTTGAAACGCTTCGGAAACTTCACCTTCTGTACAACTTGCGTCGCCGAGTGAGCAGACTGCGATTGGTTTTTCATCAACGTTTTCAGCGATTCCGGTTTCTTCTTTATATTTCATTCCCATTGCAATTCCGGTGGTTGGGATGGCTTGCATTCCTGTTCCGGAACTTTGGTGGATGATTTTTGGGAAATCGTATCGTCTCAGACTTGGATGTGCGTAGTAAGTTCTTCCGCCGGAAAATGGGTCGTCGCGTTTTGCTAAAAGCTGAAGCATCAATTCGTAAGGTGTGATTCCGATTCCCAGCAAAATTGAATCATCTCTATAATAAGGACTCACGAAATCCTGTGGCAACAATTGCATTCCCAAAGCGAGCTGAATCGCCTCGTGTCCGCGGGAAGTGGCGTGAACGTACTTCGAAGTGATTTTTTTTTCCTGCTCAAACAAATCGGTCATCGTTTTTGCCGTAAACATCAAACGATAGGCTGATTTGAGTAAATCAGTCATAGAAATTTCTTTGTTTAAAAAATGTCTTTTGGTCATTTCCATATTTAAACATTTGACATCCAGTTAATTAACCCTAATATCGAATTATGAATGTGATTTAAACAAACTTACGCATTTTTATTTAACTAACAAATGTTAGTTAGTTTCTTTTAATTCCTTTAAAAAAAATTGTCAGTTTCAAAAAGACAATAAAATCCTATTTCTACACAACATTTTCATTTGCATAATTCACTATATTTGAATCAATTAAAACTATAACCTATGAAAAAACCTTTCCTTTTTATCTTTTCAGTACTTACTTATTACTTAGGATTTG
Organism: Chryseobacterium sp. FP211-J200; assembly: GCF_001643375.1. Classification (GTDB taxonomy): domain Bacteria; phylum Bacteroidota; class Bacteroidia; order Flavobacteriales; family Weeksellaceae; genus Epilithonimonas; species Epilithonimonas ginsengisoli. The sequence goes on along the minus strand of NZ_LSHB01000043.1, from coordinate 7,482 downwards.
GACAAACCAATCCTGTTCAAAATTTAACGTGGAGTCATTACTATGATTATTCCAATTATCGCAATATCTTCTCACTCTATTGGAATGAACCTGAAACACCTCATAATGAATTGATTGGATATAATATTTATCGTGGAAATGAATTGTATAAATTCCAAACAACAACTTCAGTAGGTTGCAATCCTGACTGGGGAGTAACTTCTGGTTGTGATTTTCTCACTCAAGCATTTACTGTTTACGTAAAAGCAGTTTACGAAGGAAATATAGAATCAGAAGCAGTTTCATATACAATAAATGGTCCTGCTTTGGATATTAAGGATATTTCTTCGAAACCAATTACGGTTGCACCTAATCCAGTAAAAGACATTATCAATTTCTCAGAAGAAGTTTCAAATATTAGAATATCAGATATATCTGGGAAAATTATAAAACAATTTTCTAATTCTGAAAAATCTGTAAATCTTTCAAAACTTGCAAAGGGAACCTACATTCTTTCTGCAACTGCGAAAACCGGAGAAACAATCAATAAGAAATTTATAAAAGAACTCGTAGTGCATTATTAAATTAATTCAATTTTAAGTCTATTCATTTTTCTACTGAAAACAAAAACATTTACAAACTGAATGAAAGTTAATGCTGTTATTTTGCTCAATACCCTTGTTTTAAAACCGTTAAAAGATTTTGCGTAATTGTTTCTGATTTTAAATTGGTCGCAAAGTTGAGAGAATAAAGTCTCAATTCTTTTTCTGGATTTTCTGAAAATATATTTTTGTTTTTGATAATTTTTTTGGTTGTTTCTCATGGGTGTATCCAGCTTTATATTCGCATAATTGAACAAATCTGTTTGCACTTGGGTGGATAAATAACCCCTGTCTCCAATCAACGTACAATTGTTCATTTGATGCTTGATATCTTGCAAAAAATGAATATCATGAATGCTTGCTGTAGAAATATCAAAACTTTGGAAAACTCCGGAAACAGAACAAACAGCATGTAATTTGTAACCATAATAATAACTCGATTGAGAAGCGCAATAACCTTTGCTGGGAAACGAAAATTCATTTTCCTTACAAATTTTAGAGCGGTTCGCTCTTGCGTTTTTACAGATTTCTAAAGGCATCGAATCTACAATAAAAGTGGTTTCCATCTCATTAAATTTAGCAACCATAAGTTTTCTAATATTTTCCAAGTGTAAGAAAAGCTTTCTTTTTCTGCGATTAAACACACTTCTCTCAATCATTCCCTTTAGTTTTGAATTAGAGAGGTATCTAAACAACTGATATTCTGAATCTATCGATAAATATTCCGCAGAAATATTTATTGCAATGAGCTCTAAATCAGATAATTTTGGTTTAATTGGTTTGAAATAAAAATTTTCTTTGATGGTTAATTTTCTTAATTCCTTTAAAATAAAATCGTAAATTGCATCTAGGTTATTCATAACGTATTAGATTGATAGTCAATACAATATACGAAATTTTCGTATTATGAGTAACCTTTTTTATAATGCACTACGGGTTGTTTTATAATCTTAACCGTTTCCGTCTTACCATTTTTCAACGTCACTTTTCCAATGTAATTACCTGAAGTAAGGTTTGAAACATTTACTTTATTACTATTGATCTTAGAATCTTTCACAAGCTGTCCTGAGACATTGTAGATTAAAATTCGGTCAGCTTCGTCTTTTGAGACGATTGTCATTTCGTTCTTCACAGGATTTGGATAAATAGCGAAACTATTTTTATCGACATCATTTACAGCTAAGCTAGATTTAGAATATCCGATCGCTTGGAAAACATAATTAAATCCATCATTGATCTCCCAAGTTTCTCCCCCATCATAAGAAGTGTAAGAATATCCGCCGATTCCTTCCTGAGTAGTGGTCTCCCAACGCAGATAATCTGTGAACGGGACCTGAGTTGCCTTAACCTCGACAAAATATCTGCCCGATGACAATTCCACAGCCTGAGGCAATTCAAAATCCAGATCTACTGCCACTACATCCAGCGGATATCCTGGAATTGGCCAATATCCAAAATAATTTTCTGTTTTTGGACCAATATTCTCAAAAGAAAACAAGACCTCTCCTGGCGAATCATCTACAGAAGAACGGATATTGATCGTCGCATTCTTGACATTTCCGAGTTGTAATGTTGAAATTTTGAAGTTTGTAAGCGTGAATTTCGTATTTTCCTTGACAATGATATCATCAGCCAACGCCCTTCCAGGCATACTAACTCCACCCTCATGTACATCGGAAACATTTCCCTGGCTAGCTGCTGTTCCATAATCAGGCTGAGATTCGCCAGTAGACATACAAATACCTGAAACCTGGAAAACATGATCATAATAAGAAAAACCGCAAAACCAATCTTCGGAATCAAATTTGGAATAGTCAAACCTGCCTAACTTTGTTGTTTCCTGATTATTGATTTCCCAACTTGCTGGTGTAGAATCTCCAGGTTTCGCTTTTATGGACAGATAATATTTTCCTTTCGGCAGATCAAAAGTTGAAGGTAGATCCACATTGATCTCGTACGCCGAATTACCCTCCAATGTATATTTGAAAGTTTGAGAAACAGGAACCACATTTTCAAATGACTTGACCAGATCTCCCGGCTTACCTGCATCATCTTTGTAAAAATAAAGATTGACATAACCTAGGTCGGCCGAACCTTTCACCGCATTGAATTTTACATTGTTTACAGTGAGTACCTTTCCAAACTCCACATCAAAGTCAGATGCAGATGTATATTCGTAGGTTCCTCCTGTTGTAATATTTTCGCCGTTTGCACTAGTGTCTGTTGAAACACCATAACCGCAGTTTTGAGAAAATGACATCACACCGGACAGCATCATCAAAAAAATCAAATTTTTCTTCATAAAACAGATATTATAATTATAAGATGCTAATCTAGTTTACATTATCATCAAATCCTACAACAACGCTTTCGAAATCCCTGATTTTTAAAGTGAAAATAAATATTAAATGACTGATTTATTAATCTTTAAAATTAAAAATCCAATTTGATCAAGATTGAGATTTCGAAGCCTCACGGATAAAAACGGAAGGCGAAATTCCGGTGATATTTCGGAAAACGGTCGCAAAAGAACTGTGTGAAGCAAAGCCACATTCTTCTGCCAAATAACTTATTTTATAATTCTGATACTCTTTATGATTATAAATTTTGTGACAGATGTAAGCGATTCTCAACTCATTAATGTAAGTATTGAAATTCTTCCCCTTGTACTTATTGATGACCTCGGAAAGATAACTTGTATTGGTTTTCAGTTGCAAGGCAAGACTTGAGATCGTAAGTTTTGGATTGGTAAATTTCTCCGAGTTCTCAAATTTCTGAAGTTTTATCAATAGATACTGCTCAACAGAATTTGGAATTTGTAACGGTATATCTTTGGGCGTTTTCTCCAAAGATTCCGGCAAAGTATTTTTAGTTTCGTTATCAGACTCTAGTTTGCCAATGATATTTTCAAAAACCTTCCTTTCTTTTTTCCTGCGGTAGAGCAAATAGATGATCGCTCCGGCTAGAAACAAAACAAAAATGACCGCTATCACAACAACGCTTTTTTTTAGAACTATCCGCGTCCGAGATTGCCTCTTTGTAATCTTTCTGCTCCGCATTGATGGCAGAAGAGATGGCCTGCATTTCCTTTTCCTTGGTCCATTTGTTCAGTTTGATGTATTCCTCATTGTAGAAAGAATATTGAGATTGATCGCCCAAATATTTGTAATTCTGCGAAAGATTGTAGTAAACATCAGAAAGAAGACGCTTGTCCAATTCATTTTTGTGTTTCAGGACAACCTTCAAAGTATCAATTGCCCTTTGATATTCTTTTCTTTCAGAATAAACCTGAGACAACGAATTATAAATAAAATGATCCAGTTCCTTGTTGTAATTATTTTTTATGGCCAAAGCCTTGTTCAGATAGATCTCAGCAGAATCATTTGTAAGGAAATAATAGGAGTTCCCAATATTGTAAAGTGATCTTCTATGATGATAGAGAGACTGCTCATCTCGCTTTTTCACCAATTCGATCTCTCGGAGGGATTTTTTGTAATAATCGTTGGCTTTCTGGTAATTCCCTTCATCAAAATCGATATTTCCAATTTCTAAAAAGGACAAGGTTTTCAGAAGTTTCTTTTTGTCACCTTCCGGCAATTTGTTAACCTGCTGGATCGCGTTGGAAAGATAGAATTTCGCTTTATCATTCAGATTCAATTGCACATATTGGTGAGCGATGGAACCATTCATCCTAGCAATCAGCGCATAATCATCGGTTTTTTCTGCATATTCTTTGGCTTTGAATAGCAACTCGGTGGATTTCTTGAGGTCATTATTTTTGAAGTGGGAAACTGCCGAAGAAGCCAATTCCTCACTTTTCTTTTTATTGTAAGCATCATCATTGGACAAGATATTTTGCCCGGACACTAGATTTACCATCAAAAAGAAAAAGAAAAAAAATTTGTTGAACATCTTCATTTTATGAATTGACGAAACTAATTTACATCAAAAAAGCCGGCTTTAAAAACCGACTTTCTATTTTAATTTTATGTTCTAATTTTAATTTGCAAGAATATTCCCAGTCATTTCTTCCGGAATATCTACGCCCATTACTTTCAGGATTGTTGGTGCAACGTCGCCCAATTTTCCTGGAGTCAAATTCCAAGTGTGGTCTTTGTCCATCACGATGAACGGAACCAAATTCGTGGAATGTTGCGTGTTCGGAGAACCATCTGGATTGATCATCACATCCGAGTTTCCGTGGTCTGCCAGGATGAAAACAGCGTATCCGTGCTCGTAAGCTGTTTCTGCCACTTTCTTGATACAGGAATCTACGACTTCTGCCGCTTTCACTGCTGCTGAGAAAACACCTGTGTGTCCCACCATATCTGTATTTGCAAAGTTTAGAACGATGAAATCTGCACTTTCTTTTTCCAATTCTGGAACGATAGCGTTTGTGATATCGTAAGCGGACATTTCAGGTTTTAAATCGTAGGTCGCCACGTCTTTCGGACTTGGGCAAAGCAATCTTCTTTCCTGTACGAATTCTGCCTCGCGACCGCCTGAGAAGAAGAATGTCACGTGTGGATACTTTTCTGTTTCAGCAATTCTAATTTGAGATTTGCCTGCAGATTCCAGCACTTCTCCCATTGTTTTTTGAAGGACATTCTCATCAAAAACAACTTTTACATTTTGGAAAGATTTATCGTAATTGGTCAAAGTCACATAATACAGATCCAGCTTTTTCATTCCGTATTCCGGGAAATCGTGCTGCGTCAAAACCTCTGTGATCTCACGACCTCTGTCAGTTCTGAAATTGAAAGAAATTACGACATCATGATCTTCGATCTTGCCAATTGGAAAATGGTTTTGAATCGCAACAATCGGTTGGATAAACTCATCCGTCACATCCTCATTATAAGACTCCTGAATCGATTGTACAAAATCTTTAGATTCCTTTCCAACGCCGTTCACCATCAGGTCATAAGCCAACTTCACACGCTCCCAACGTCTGTCTCTATCCATCGCGTAATAACGACCAATCAAAGAAGCCAGTTTTCCCGTTGTGGATTTCATATGCACCAAAAGTTCCTCGATGAAGCCTTTTCCGGATTTCGGGTCACAATCTCTGCCGTCTGTGAAAGCGTGAACGAAGACATTGTCATTCAGTCCAAACTCGTGCGCTGCGGTCAATAATCCTTTCAGGTGATTGATGTGAGAATGCACGCCACCGTTGGAAACCAAACCGATGAAATGTACTTTTTTGTTGTTTGCTTTTGCATATTCGAAAGCGTCCTGGATGACTTTTTCTCTGCCGAGACTTCCAGTTTCTACCGCCATATTCAGTCTTACCAGATTTTGGTAAACGACTCTACCAGCGCCAAGATTCATATGTCCAACTTCGGAATTTCCCATTTGTCCGGCGGGAAGACCAACGGCCAAACCACTTGCTTCGAGGGTTGTGCTTGGAAAAGTTTGAAGGGCGTAATCTATAAAAGGTGTTTTGGCTTGTTTGAGAGCGGAAACTTCGTCATTAAGACCGATTCCCCAGCCGTCTAATATTGCAAGGATTGCTTTTTTTGACATTTTGATTTCTTATTTTGTTTAGACAAATTTACGAAATGAAAATGCGTTCTAATAATTTTTGAGATTTTTTTTAAGTGAGTTGAATTTATGAGTGCAAGCTTATAACTAATGTATTAGAATATAATGGAAATGAAGGTTACACTTTCTATAACAATGCAAAAAATGATAATAGTTTAATATTCTAAATTATTTTATAATTTCAGGATGATCGTACAACCATTCAACCTTAAAAACAAATAAATATTCATTAACCACATCCTTTACTTGAATTGGTAACATTAATTTTAATTCACCCGGATTTAATCCATTTTCTCTTGGATACATTGAATCAGTAACCCATTTTTTTAAAACATCACTATATCTAACATTAGACGTAGGTACTACTACTTCGCTTAATATAGCATCTTTAATGATAATCGAGCTCGGTTGATTTTCATTTTTCTGGGAATATTTAACCCCTTCATGCATTACCTTTGATGACTTTCCATCAAAATCTACAAAAACTGATTCATTCCAAATCAATTTGATACTATTTTGAGAAATATTTTTCAACATAAAACTGAAATCGTCTTGTGTACCAAATATTAAGATATCAATGTAATCATCTACATAACTATATTTCTTTACACCTTCACTTTCAACAAGTTTAGTTTTTCCATATCTTATTTTTGAATCTACTGGTTTTTCTATTTTCACTAAAGTGGAAACATATTTTCCTTTTAAATCCTTTTTAAAAACATTTTTTTCAGCACCTTCTGCAGGAAGTGTTTGTTTTTCCTCTGTCATCAAATTTTTTAAAACATAATTCACTGTTGGATATGGCTTGTCAAAGATACGATCACTTTTAACAGTTAAAACCAAAACATCAACTACTTCATAAACTGATTTTACTTTATCATTTATAAATTTTAGACCTATTAAATTTACTTTATCCTTATTTAATTTATCAATTAATAAAAGCGGTACTGTGTAATAATCAGTAATGCAGAAAGTTATAAAATAGTCGTAATCGCCATTAGCGATTATCATTTTAAAATTAGATTTCCCACCGTTTTCTTGAAGGATAAAAGTCATCTGTTTGTCATTACCTGTAATTTTAGTAATCACATATTCTTGATTGAATTTTCCTTTAAAATCTTTCTTATCCTCATATGATAGAGGTTCAGTTGGTAAATAAGTAACAATCTCCCCCACATATTTTTGATATTCTGCTAAAGTAGAGTATTTCTGAATTCCATATTTTCCAAAATTTGCTTTTGGATGTTCAGCGAATAAATTTGTAGAAAAAAATGTTAGAAAAAAAATGAACAGAATAGAAGTTAATTTCATAATTGTAAGTATTTATTTTTATTTAAAATTAACTCGTAGTGCATTA
>NZ_LSHB01000042.1 GCF_001643375.1 Chryseobacterium sp. FP211-J200 | reverse complement strand
TTAACCTGAGTTCGGGATAAGAATAGAAATAAGATTTGTGTAAAATAGCAATAATTCGTATATTTAAGTATCTAACATTCAAATATTTAAACGAATTACTGCTATGGATTTGAAAGACCAAATTACGAATATTTTTGTACAAATTGATGATTTTTGTAAAGAGTTTAATGCTCAAATCAAGAAAATGAAACTTGAAGCACTCGGCGATAGCAAGAAAAGAAGAAACAGAGCCTCACTAATGTCAGATTCTGAAATGATCACCATTATGATTGGCTTTCATCTGGGCGCTCACAAAACGTTTAAGCATTATTATAAAGAAATTGTTTGTGGCTACTGGAAAGACTTATTTCCTAAAAGCCTGTCTTACAATAGATTTATTGAACTTCAGCAAAGAAGCTTTGTGGTTTTTGCCTTGTTTCTGAAAGAAAAATGTTTGGGAAAATGCACAGGAATAAGTTTTATGGACAGTACAACTTTGAAAGTTTGCAGAAATCAAAGAATCCATAATCACAAAGTTTTCAAAGGTTTAGCAGAGCGCGGAAAGTCTTCAATGGGTTGGTTTTATGGGTTCAAGCTTCATCTGATTTGCAATGAAAAAGGAGAGCTATTATCCTTTTATATAACGAAAGGGAATGTGGATGACCGAAATCCGAAACATATTAAAAATATGACAGATCAACTCTTTGGAAAACTCTTTGCCGACAAAGGATACCTTTCCAAAGCACTTTGGGAGATGCTTTTTGCAGATGGAATACAGCTTTTCACAAAACTTAGAAAGAATATGAAAAATCATATTATGAAAATGGAAGACAAGATTTTGCTGAGAAAAAGAGCCATCATTGAGACAATAAATGATGAATTGAAGAACCATTGTCAGGTAGAACACACCAGACATAGAAGCGTGAACAATTTTATGATGAACATTTTGGGAGGGCTAACCGCTTATTGCTTCTTTCCAAAAAAACCGTCACTCAACTTGAAAAAAGTAAATGACGGTCAATTATTTTTAAACTTCGCTTAAACCGAACTCAGGTTA
>NZ_LSHB01000041.1 GCF_001643375.1 Chryseobacterium sp. FP211-J200 | reverse complement strand
GCAGCGACACCGCCGCGACGTGTCTGGAGTAATTATTGATCGTGCTCTGAATGCGTCCCAACACCGAAACCGTACGTTCAAAACGGCTTAAAAGTTCTGTAAAACCAGGCACTTCGCGCTTTGCCTGATTGATGATTTTGTTTTCTCTGAGCTCGTCTAAACTCTTTTTTTTGTAGCCATCCTAGTGATTTTTTAATTAACTTTACAAAGTAACTGATTTATGCGATTGGGGAAAGCTACCGAAGGTTTAGTTCAACATTGTATTTACCAATTTTCTACACGCTCAATTCCTTCTACCTTTCCTTCCTCTACTTCAGGTTATTCTGGATCTCTGATGGAGAGGAAACGCCGGAACTATTGATATACAAGTATATGCTGTACTCTGTATTTTTGGTTTATCCTCTTTTTATATTTTCGATTTTAATTTTCTCTAAAAGCTTCAAAGGCGGAATGTTTCTGAAATTTTTGATCTTCGGCTTGGTTTCGCTGGGTGCGATTGCCTACTTCTACACATTTGATCTCTTCCAGCAAGAAGAATTGACCTGTGGCTATCTCGTGATGCTGATACAATGTCTGATACAATCGCAAACCGTAAAGGATGAGGAAATGGTCGCCCGAGTGGCTGGCGTTTATGCGGGAAAATTGTTGCTGTGGTTTTTCATCCTCCTTTTATCAATGCTATACCTCATCAACTCCGATAAAGATATTTTGATGAATATGATGTTTGGCGGCATCTATTATCTATGCGTCGGGATCTTCGATTACTGGGTCAACCGTTCGACTTTTTTAACAGAGAAATAATTCGTAAAAATTGTTATGATTTTCTGACAACAGGAAGGATCTCATTTTTATTAAGACCAAACCTCTTAATCTCTGCATCAGAGAATTTTTGAGAATAGAAATTAGCATCAGCCTCAAAACCGACGCTTTTCAAACGGTCAAAATAATCCATCCCGTACCAACGAACGTGGTCGTACTGGCCAAAATGTTTTTGACGTTCTTTCGGATCTGTGATCGTGAAATCTTCGTAAGTTTTTTCGAGAGCGTTTTTCATCGGAACCTGCACGATTCCCCAGCCACGTGGTTTCATCACGCGATACATTTCTGACATTGCTTTTCTGTCATCAATGATGTGTTCCAAAACGTGGTTGCAGATGATGACATCGTAAGTATTATCTTCGAAAGGCAGATCCAGAATATCCGCTTTCACATCCACAATCGGCGAAAAAAGATCGGCAGAAGTATAATCCAGATTTTTCATCTTCTTGAATTTCCTTAAAAATTCCTGCTCTGGAGCGATGTGAAGGACTTTTAATTTGACCGTGAAAAAATTAGTTTCATTTTGAAGATAAAGCCACATTTGGCGGTGTCTTTCCAATGACAAAGTTCCTGGTGAAAGTGCATTCGAACGTTGTTTTCCATAGCCGTAAGGCAAGAATTGACGGTAAGATTTTCCATCGATAGGATCGGTGAAATTGTCGCCTTTGAAAAACAGAACGATCAGTGGACGCAAAAAAATGCTCAAATTAATAAGCATTGGTCTTGGGATCTTGTTCAGTAGAAACTTGGTGAATTTTTTCATTAATTTAAAAATCCAGCTGAAAGGCTTTTTCCTCGTCGGATTTGATTCCTAAAGCTTCGTAAATGTAATCGTAAGTGGAAAGCAAAACTGGTTTTCCATTGATGATACAGACATCGTGTTCGAAGTGTGCCGATGTTTTGTTGTCCAAAGTCGTCACTGTCCAGCCATCATTATGGAACTTTACTTTTTCGGTTCCAAGATTGATCATCGGTTCGATTGCGAGGCAGATTCCGTCTTTGAGGACTTTACCACTTCCAGGTTTTCCGTAGTTTGGAACTTGTGGATCTTCGTGCATTTTTCTGCCAACGCCGTGTCCCACCAATTCGCGAACAACGCCATAACCTTCTTTTTCACAATGTTTTTGGATCGCATTGGAAATATCACCAACACGTTTTCCTCTCACACATTGTTCGATGCCTTTGTATAAAGATTCTTTTGCGACTCTCAGCAACTTTTTGTTCTCAGCAGAAACTTCTCCCACTTCAAATGTATAAGCGTGATCGCCTACAAATCCGTTCCAAAAAACGCCACAATCTACAGACAGAACATCACCTTCCTTCAGAACATCTGTGTTTGGGAAACCGTGAACTACTTGGTCATTCGGAGAGATACAAAGTGACGCAGGAAAACCACCGTAACCTAAAAATGCAGGTTCTGCGCCATGGTCTTTTATAAATTCGTGCGCTAATTTGTCCAAAGATAAAGTGTTGATCCCAGGTTTGATCTCCTTTGCCAACATTCCCAAAGTCTGGGAAACCAATCGTGCACTTTGCTTCATCAATCGAAGCTCGTCTATTGTTTTGAGTTGAATCATTTAAAATTGTATTAATGTATGATGTAAAATGTACAATGTATTTTTAATATACTACTTTGTACTTGATACATTTTACTTTGTACTAGAAGACTTACCAAAAAAGGCCTCTCTTCTTTTCTTTTTTCATTTTGGAGTAAGCGTGAACTTCGCCGCCAGCCACCTGGAATTCTATTCTTTCGTTGATGATCTGATAGATCTCTCCCCAGCCTGGGAATCCACCTAGATTTCTGTCATCTATGAACAGGTCGGCGTCCAATTTTCTGGATTGTGTTTCGTGGTCGAAAACTTCGCCTTCGAAACTGGAGTTCACAGCGTAGAATTCCAATCCATTCTTTCTGCAGAATTCCACAGCTTCTTCCAAAGCTTTGCCATGACGGTAAGTCCAAAGAATTAGACGGTAACCTTCGCCCTGAAGTTTTTTCAGTGTTTCAAAAGCAAATGTTTTAGCTTTCCCAATTCCCGGATAAGCATCATCAACAATAGTCCCATCAAAATCGATCGCCAGCTTTTTGTTACTTTTTATCATTATGTATTTTGTTGAAAAATAAGTTGGCAAATATACGAATTATGTAGAGGAAAGAAAATAGTGAAACGCTAAAAGACTCACAATGAATCTTAAATTTTAATACCAATAAAAAATGCGCCTTATAAGCGCATTTTTTATTTTAACTTTTCACCCATTTGAAACTGTAAGGCAGTTCGGGCGTTTTGATCCTGTCTGATATCCTCTGCAATCTGTTTGGCAACTTCATCAGGTAATCCCTTGCGCGTTCAGCTTGGTCATTCAAATTTTTCATTTGATCGATTTTCCATTCGTCCAAAAGATCAGAAAGAATGTTGATATAATCTTGTGCCGTGTAAACCATTGCTCTTTGTGCTGCATCGGAAAAATGTTCCCAAAGTTCCCCGGCTTTCTGTCCAGATTCTCTGAGTAAATGGGCTGGCATTACGATTTTCCTTTTCATCATATCTTCGAAGGCGAGCATCATTCCGCTGGCATCCATTTCGAAAATCCTGGAGGAAAAATCTTTGTAAGCTTTGGCGTGTCTTGCTTCGTCTGCTGCGATAACGCCACACATTTGAGCTAACTTTTTGTTTCCAGATTGTTTTGCCAAAGTCCCCACTCTTCTGTGAGAAATATTGGTTGCGGTTTCCTGAAAACTAGTATAAACGAAATTTTTGTATGGATCAGAACTGGTTCCAATGTCGAAACCGTCGCTGATCAAATGTTGTGTTGTGACCTCCATCTCGCGCATGTTCACGCGGCCACAGAGATATAGGTATTTTCCGAGAAGGTCGCCATGTCGGTTTTCTTCTGCGGTCCAGGCTCTGATCCATTTGGTCCAGCCCGTATTTTTTTCTTGACTGACGCCGTCCAAGTTCATTAACCAAGATTCGTATGTTGGCAATGCTTCTTCTGTGATGCAATCGCCTATCAATGTTACAAAAAGGTCATAAGGCATTTCTCGGGCAAATGTCTGCAGCTCCTCGATCTCATATTTGAAATTTTCGCTAGAACTGTCCGGAAGGAAATCCGAAGGTTGCCATATTTTTTCGATTGGTGTAAGGTATGATGCGATAAACTCGTCCATATTGCCTTCCATCGACCTCATTACTTCTATTTGTAACTCTTTTTCGTGCATTAACTTTTATTATTTTCTGTCTTCAAAGATACGACAAAATGATATTATTGGATTTAAAGTGTTAAACTTTGTGATACTTTAAGAAAATAACTAGAAGGTAAAAAACAACTTAAAAATTGCATCGGAAATTGTAGTTGAACTTAATTAAAATTAATTCTGAAACAAAAAAACCAGCAAAAATGCGGGCTTTTATTATAATTGGTATCGTATTCAATTATTGTTTTAACTCGTAGTGCATTATTACATTAATTCAATTTTAAGTCTATTCATTTTTCTACTGAAAACAAAAACATTTACAAACTGAATGAAAGT
>NZ_LSHB01000040.1 GCF_001643375.1 Chryseobacterium sp. FP211-J200 | reverse complement strand
TAATAATGCACTACGAGTTAGAACATACTTTGTAACAATAATAGACTGAAGTCGTGAGACTCACCGAAAGTGTGCTTCATATCAATCTGGTTATCCCAAGTGTAATTGAAATTATCAGACTTAGTGATAGAGGCAGAATTCTTATTGTTAACTAGAACGCCGGCATTGGTTTCAGCACTGTTGGAAATCCCCAATTGATTGGTTGAAAAACCTGTAGAGAAAGTTGTCTTCAATGAAATCCACTTTGCAGGTTGGTATTGGAAAAAGATGTTTCCTAAAGCTTGCCAAATCTTCTCTGTCTGATAAGAATTGGCAATCTCACTTAGTGGATTCGGGGTACTTGTTTTATTGATTGCCCAAGCACCATTTGGATATTTCAGTTTTCCTGGTAAGAAGAATTTTGTTCCTACCAATTCGTTACCATTGGCATCAACAGCCCATGGCGACATCAATGGACTCAGTCTGAAAGCCTCTTGCATTGCAACTTCCTAGTTCTGTAGTTATTTTAGCTATTGTAACATTGGCACCGGTAGAAAATTTGTCGTTGATCTTATGGGTAACGCCTAGTTTGAAGTTATATTTCTCATTAGAATCTTTATCGATCAGACCTTCATCTTTCTGAACACCAAATGACATATTGTAAGCCAGTCCATTATCAGATCTACCAGATAAGTTAACATAATGATTTTGAGTTGCGCCTGGTCTCAAAACTGCATCATACCAGTCAAAAGTGTAACCGCTTTTTGCTCTCTGAACCAAAAGTGGGCTTTCGTTGCCAGCAAGAGTTGCCAATGCTTCAGGGGTTTGAATAAGGGGATTCGCATTGAAATAGGCAACTTGATGGAATTTCCACCATTCTTCACCGGTCATCATTTGAGGTAGTCTTGCGGCATTTTTTACACCATAAGACGTTTCAAGTTGTACAGAAATTCCTCTTTTAGCAGTAGATCCACTTTTAGTCGTTACGATGACAACACCACTTGCACCTTTGGAACCATAGATTGCGGCCGAAGCGGCGTCTTTCAAGACGTCCATTCTTGCTATATCTTGAGGATTGAGGAAATCGATATTATCCAAAGGAACACCATCAACCACAAACAAAGGATTTCCATTTCCAGTCAATGAGTTATTTCCACGAATACTTACTCGGAAGCCATCTCCGGATCTTCCTGTACTAGATGTAATGTTTACTCCGGGCGTACTTCCTTGGATTGCATCCAGTGGACTTGTGTTATTTCTTTCTGTAATTTTATCAGCACTGATGGTGCTTACGGATCCCGTTAGGTCGGTTTTCTTAACACTACCGTATCCTACCAGTACAACCTCCTCAATTTTTTTTTCAGCACCCTTTATGGTGTCACTTGTCCCAGTTTCCTGAGCAAATGCGACAGCAGATGAGAACAAAAAAAGGACGGCAATTGTTTTCCGAAAATCTAGATGCGATCTCAAGAATTTTTCATGTGGCATAACTTTGACTTTTTTAGATTATTAATTATTTGATGCAATCGATTGCACAACACTCAAAAAAATTTTTTCCTATATTAACATTTTTTTAATACGGTGTTATATTTGTGTTAATAAAAAATATAAAATTTTATATAATCTATTGATAATCAATTTGATTAATTTTAAATGTTAACTAATTTTATGCTTTAAAATGAAAAAAAAAATTGTTTTTCGTGAGAAATTTAATCAAAAGAATCAACGGAAAACATGCCCTAAAATGCCAAAAAAAGAAAATTCAAAAAAAAAGTGATAAAAATCATTGAAAATTGAACTAGTAAAATCACATTTAAAATGCTCCGTTCAGATTCAAACTTCCATTATTTATGAAATGTGTTTAAAAATAGTTATCCGAGCCCGTGATTATAACCTGAAAAAACAACAAAAGCATCTAATTTTAGATGCTTTTGTTCTATGATAAGTATTTTGGTTTTTTTAAAAAGAATATGAAACACCGAAACTACCATTGTTCCCAGCTTCGACAAAAGCGCCCCAATTTTCTGTGAAGAAGTAGCGGGCTCCAAGGTAAACGCCCAAACCAAAGTTTCGACCAGCAACACCAACATTGGCGCTTGGGTAGATGTCAAGTTCCGGAGGCAGAGCCAAAGTCTCCTGCAAGTGGAAACCAATACGTCCAAAGACAAACGGATTGTCATCATCTTCATTAAAATAAACATTTGCGCCACCTCCAACGGAGATCAGACTGTTAAGTCCATAATCATAACTCGCTGCGATCCCGGTCCCGAATCCCCAAGCGTTGATTCCGCCCTGTGCTTTCTGATCGCCTGAACCTGTCCAGGCCTGCGAGAAGCCAAAAACACCTAAATTAATTGCCACAACTGCAAAGATCTTTTTCATAAATATTCAATTCAAAATATAGTTAGTGAAACGTTGTTTTCCTGATTTTATTTCCCCTTCTCGCCAAATGAAAATAACAGATAGAATAAAAAGGGCAAGATAAAAATACTTCCCAATAATAATGCCCAACCCAATGCAGCAATGGTTTTAGGTGCAGCACTCTCATCAAAAAGAGATAGAGAACCGCCATTTGCAAACAGGATAATATCTGGATTGTGCTGATAGGTTGCCGCGACCAAAATCATGATGATCTGAAATCCACCAAGAACCCTAGCCAGCAGAAAATTATTCTTTTTAATAGCATCATTTGTAAAAAGCAAACTGATGGTTGCCAGTGTAATAGCAATGATTCCCAACGCTTTTGAGAAAATCCATTTTAATAAAGGAATATCAGAAAAATAGGCACTTACGAAAACCAAAATGCCCGTAATCACAACATAAACTGTAGTTTGTCGTGTTTTGCGGATCATAATGGGTAATACATCATCATTGAATCTCGCCTGATGAAGAGAAAACAATGACGCCAGATAAGCGCAAAGTGCCACCGTGAAAAATCCCACGCAAACGCCAAACCAGTTCATCCAGCTGAAAATATAAAGGCCCAAGAAATCTTTTGCATCGGTATCGATAGACCCAGAAATGGTGGCTGCTGCTATCATTCCTAGAAAGAATGGCGTTAATAGACTGGAATAGTAAAAGATCTGTGTATAAAGTTTCTGCCAGCTGTCGTGCACTGCATCATAGTTTCTAAAAGTGAAAGCTGTTCCTCTGGCAATGATTCCGACAAGCATCAAGACCAAAGGAATATGGAGGTAAGTAGAAACCGTGGTATAAATTGTAGGAAATCCGACAAAGAGTATTACAATAGCGATGATCAGCCACATGTGATTCGCTTCCCAAATCGGTGCAATCGATTTCAACATGATTGATTTTGTCTTGTCACGATAAGATTTTCTCGAAAATAATTCGATGATCCCAGCGCCAAAATCCGCACCGCCAGTTATTAAGTATAAACAGATTGAAACCCAAAGAAAAGCAATTACAACGTAGATCATTTTATTTGGTTTTAGGGTTATAATTAGGGTCGGTCGGATCGTACAGTTTCGGCACCATTTTGATCTGTCTTAACAACAAAAATACAATGATCAATGATAATGACACGAAAACCAACGTGAAAAAATAAAACGAATACTGGATTCCAGGCATTGGTGTCACAGCATCAATCGTTCTCATGATCCCGTAGATGATCCAAGGTTGTCTTCCAACTTCGGTCACCGTCCAACCTGCTTCCAGAGCGATATAGCCAAAAGGAATTGCTACTACAAAGGTCTTTAAAAACCAGGATTTTGTCAACCAATGCTTTTTCCAAAAACTGGCGATCAAATACATGACGCCAATTGCCATCATCACACTTCCAAAGAAAATCATGATCTGAAAAGCATAATGAACCACAGCGACAGGCGGCCATTCGTCTTTCGGAAAATCTTTCAGTCCCTTCACTTCTGCATCAAAATCGCCCCAAGCCAGAAAACTCAAAACCTTTGGAACTTTGATCGCGTATTTTATCTGTTCGTTTTCTTCATCCGGAATTCCGCCAATTACAAAGCTTGCACCTTTTTCGGTTTCGAAGTGCGCTTCCATCGCTGCCAGTTTTATCGGTTGTCTTTTAGCAACAGATTTCGCTGCAACATCACCACTGATGGGTGCCAGCAAAGCTCCGAAAATGGCAAATCCTGCAGAGATCCTGAACGCTTTTGTATGGAAACTGATATTTCGTTTTTTTAATATCATTAAAGCGTGAATTCCGGCAACGGCAAATCCAGTCGCTGCAAACGCCGCCACAGTCATATGAAAAGCTTGTGGAAACCAAGCTTCGTTGAACATCGCTTTTATCGGGTCGATGTTCAGATATTGTCCATTAATATAATCGAAACCGGCTGGACTGTTCATCCACGCATTAGCCGCAACAACCAGAATTCCGGAAGCTAAACCGCTCACACCAACCACAACGCCACAAAACCAATGGAACCACTTGTTGAATTTTTCCCATCCATAAAGAAAGAAACCAATCGCGATCGCTTCAATAAAAAATGCTGTGCCTTCCAGAGAAAACGGCATTCCGAAAATAGGGCCTGCGTGCTCCATAAATTTTGGCCAAAGCAAACCGAGTTCGAAAGATAACATCGTCCCGGAAACGGCGCCGGTTGCGAAAAGAATTGCAACACCTTTGCTCCAGGCTTTGGTAAGGCCTTTGTAAACTTCATCTTTTGTCGTGAGGTATTTGTAATGGGAAAAAGCCATCAGGAAAGGCATTACCATCCCAACGCAGGAGAATATAATGTGGAAACCAAGTGACATCGCCATCTGCGATCGGGCAGCCATAAAATCATCCATAAGCTTTATTTTGATGGTAAAGTTAGTTTTAATTTCAAAGTTTCAATTGTGATTTGTCAAGACAATTGTCATATTTTTTCACTTTACTGATATCTGAAAACATTCATTTCTAACACATCATAATTATCAACAATGATCATCAATCCCTTAACGAGTAAAAGTATTTGTCTGTAAAAAAAACTAATGTTTTACAAACAAACGCTTTTGTCTATAAAGAAATATAAAGAAATGTCTTTGTCTATAAAAAGAGGTTTTTTTTTACAAACAATCATATTTGTTTGTATGATAGTATAAACAAAATGATTTGTTTATAAAAAAATTAAAAAAAATACTGACAAAATTGGTAGTCTGTAATATTATGATTATTTTTATAATCAAATTTCAACCTATGGATAAAATGTTAGAAAATGCTGTACATTATCACTATAACAAATTCCCTCCAAAATCTCTTGATTATGGTAAGTTTTATAAGGAGCTTACTTCTGCAACAGACGCATTAAGCCGATATGATCAGGAACTAAAAAAAATGCATAATAATGAAATTTTACTTGCTCCGCTGAGAAATCAAGAAGCATTATTGTCTTCTAGAATAGAAGGAACAATAAGTACAATGGACGAAATTCTACAATATGAAGCTAATGAAGACTCAGATACGGATAATAAATTAGTACGTGCGGACGTCTTAGAAACTGTATTATACCAGAGAGCATTGAAAAATGCTCAACTGGCTTTAGAAGATGGGTATGATATTTCTGATGCATTTATAAAGCAGATGCATCAACAATTATTATATTTTGGAAGGGGTTCAGAAAAAGCACCTGGGCTTTATAAAACTGAACAAAATTATCTTGCAGATAGAGACAGAAGATATATTAGGTTTGTTCCGATCAGTCCCGATCATTTACAGCAAGGAATGGATGAATTATTATCATATATAAAAAATGCTGACGAATTAGTACTTATTAAAACAGCGATAGCGCATTTGGAATTTGAAGCATTACATCCTTTTAAAGATGGAAATGGAAGAATTGGAAGAATGTTGATTCCGCTTATTTTATGGAAAGAAAAAGTTATATCTCAACCTCATTTCTACATTAGTGGCTATTTTGAAGAGTTTAAAGATGACTACATATTTGCAATGCGGAATGTTTCTGAGCATAATAATTGGGAACTATGGTTGAAGTTTTTCTTCATTGCTGTAGAAAAGCAAGCAGTAAAAAATTTGGAAATTACTGAAAAAATACAAAAACTCTATGAAGAAATGAAAACCGTTTTCGCTGAAGCATTATCTTCAAAATATAGTATTAATGCTTTAGATTTTGTATTTACAAACCCTGTTTTCAGAAATAATAAATTTACTAATAAGTCTGCTGTTCCAACAAATACCGCAGCAAAATTTAGTAAAAAATTAGTAGAAGAGGGTCTTTTGGTGTTAGTAGAAGAAGCCTCCGGAAGTAGGCCAGCAATGTATTCTTTTGAACCCCTAATGAAATTGGTAAGAATATAGATTCTTATCATAAAGTATAAAGTTATTACAATTAATACTATATTCAAATTTAATTTTGGATGCTTTTATGAAATGGTTTGCAGAATAAAATATATTTAAAAGAATTAACAAGACCGATAATCATCCCTTGTAAAAACAAACCAAATGGCTAATTTTTCTTAAATTTGCAGGTCGTTCAGACAATCATAAATCTTTACAATTAAAATATGTTACCAAAAATAAATCCACTCAACACCTCCGCTTGGAAAGCACTAAACGATCACTTTGCAAACAACGATTTCGAATTGAGAACGCTTTTCCAGTACAACGAAAATCGTTTTAAGGAATTTTCATTAGAAACAGAAAATTTCCTTTTTGATTATTCCAAAAACTTAGCTGATTCCAAAACAATCGAATTGTTGCTTGATCTAGCAAAAGAAACGGAACTGCAATCGGCAATCAAAAGTATGTTCGCAGGAGAAAAGATCAACGAAACTGAAGGCAGAGCAGTGCTTCACACGGCTTTGAGAGATTTTTCGGATAAGGAGATTTTGGTAGACGGAGAAAATATCAAACCTGCCATCAAAAAAGTGTTGGATCATATGAAAGCTTTTTCCGAAAGCATCATTTCTGGTTCACACAAAGGTTTTACAGGAAAAGAGATCACAGATGTTGTGAATGTAGGAATTGGAGGTTCAGACCTTGGACCTGTGATGGTTTGTTCGGCGTTGAAGCATTTCAAAACCAGATTGAACGTGCATTTTGTTTCCAATGTGGACGGGAATCATATGGCTGAGGTGGTTAAAGACCTTAACCCAGAAACGACACTTTTCATCATTGCTTCCAAAACGTTTACAACTCAGGAAACAATGACCAATGCCAAATCTGCAAAAGATTGGTTCTTGAAATCTGGTGCAACTGAGGTTGATGTAGCAAAACATTTTGTAGCTTTATCAACTAATATTCAGTCGGTTAAAGCGTTTGGAATTGCGGAAGAGAACATCTTCGAATTCTGGGATTGGGTTGGCGGTCGTTACTCACTTTGGAGTGCGATTGGATTGAGCATCGTCCTTTCTGTTGGCTATGAAAACTTCGAACAATTGTTGAGAGGTGCACACGATACAGACGTTCATTTTCAAACTGCGGAATTAGAAAATAATGTTCCCGTTTTGATGGGACTTTTAGGAATTTGGTACCGTAACTTCTTTGCAGCGGGAACTTATGCGATTTTGCCGTACTCTCAATATCTTGACCGTTTCGCAGCCTACCTTCAACAAGGTGATATGGAAAGCAACGGAAAATCGGTGGACAGAAATGGCGAATTTGTAGAGTACGAAACTGGACCGATCATCTGGGGAGAACCTGGAACCAACGGTCAGCACGCGTTTTATCAACTGATCCACCAAGGAACAGAATTGATTCCGGCAGATTTTATCGCTTATGCAAAATCAGTCAATGAAGTAGGCGAGCATCAGGATATTTTGTTGGCAAACTATTTCGCACAGACAGAAGCTTTGGCTTTCGGAAAAACGGAGGATGAGGTTTTCACAGAACTGAAATCATCAGGAAAATCAGAAGAGGAAACAGAATTCCTTTTACCATATAAAGTTTTTGCAGGAAATACACCCACCAATTCATTCTTGTTCAAGGAATTGACGCCGTTCACATTAGGACAATTGATTGCTTTGTACGAGCACAAGATCTTCGTTCAAGGTGCGATCTGGAATATCTTCAGTTTTGACCAATTCGGCGTTGAACTTGGAAAAGTATTGGCAGGAAAGATCCTTCCAGAACTTGAGAACGAAGGCAAAGTGGAAACACACGACAGCTCTACAAACGGACTGATCAATTATTATAAAGGAAATAAGTAATTGATGCTCAGCCGGGAATTGAAAGATAAAATCAAGCGAAAGATCAACTATTTCAAGTTGATTTTAAGCGGGGAAACCAAACATTTGAAAAGGGAAATCAATATTCCAAAAAAATGGTTGGGTAACGACTACGGCGGTTTTTTCGTAGCGACTGATTTTATCGATGAAAATTCTGTGGTTTATTCATTTGGAATTGGAGAAGATATTTCTTTTGATCTGGAGGTCATCAAAAAATATAATGCAAACGTCTACGGATTTGATCCGACACCCAAATCAGTGAAATGGATTTCTGATCAGATTCTGCCAGAAAAGTTCAGATTTTATGATTTTGGAATCAGTGATAAAAGCGGACCGGCGACATTCTACTTTCCGAAGAATCCGGATTTTGTTTCTGGAAGTGTAGTAGAACAGAGTAATATCGATCTTGAAAACGGAATCGATGTTCAGTTAAAAACACTGGATGATACGGCTCATTTTCTGGGACATCAAAAAATTGATATTCTGAAAATTGACATCGAAGGTTCGGAATATAATGTTTTGGAAAACATTGTAAAATCGGATCTATTTATCGGTCAGATTTTGATAGAATTTCATGATCGTTTTTTTGAAAATGGTAAAGAAAGAACATTGAGGGTTCTAAAAATATTGAAAGAGAAAGGTTTCATTATTTTTGGAATTTCAGAAACCTTTGATGAAGTTTCTTTTATTAATAAAAATCTAATTAAAAAATAAAAAGAAAAGTAAAATGGCACAAATTCTAGATGGACTCAAGGTCTCAAAAGAGGTAAAAGCTGAAATCAAAGAAGAGGTTGAAAAAATCCTTGGCAATAAGAAAAGAGCACCACATTTGGTGGCGATTCTGGTTGGTAACAATGGCGCAAGCAAAGCTTACGTGAACAGCAAAGTGAAGGATTGTGAGGAAGTTGGTTTCCAATCAAGTTTGATCAAATTTCCAAGTACCGTTTCAGAATCGGAATTGTTGGAGAAAATCGATGAGCTAAACAAGTCAAAAGCTGTGGATGGTTTTATCGTTCAGTTGCCCCTACCTAAGCAAATCGATCAAGAAAAGATCATCATGGCGATCGATCCAAGAAAAGATGTGGATGGTTTTCATCCGGAAAATTTTGGAAAAATGGCTTTGGAAATGGATACTTTCCTACCAGCAACGCCATTTGGGATTTTGACATTATTGGAAAGATATAACATTGAAACAAAAGGTAAAGACTGTGTGATCATCGGAAGAAGCCGTATCGTTGGGAAACCAATGAGCATCCTGATGGGAAGAAAAGATTTCCCAGGAAATTCTACTGTAACACTAACACACTCTTACACAGAACACATAGAAGAATATACAAAGAAGGCAGATATTGTGATCACAGCTTTGGGCGATCCTAATTTCCTGAAAGGAGATATGATCAAGAAAGGCGCCGTGATCGTAGATGTTGGGATTACCCGTGTAGAAGACGAGTCCGAAAAAGGTTATCATCTTGCGGGTGATGTCGATTTTGACAGCTGTGCAGAAAAAGCCGATTGGATAACGCCAGTTCCCGGTGGAGTAGGACCAATGACGCGCGCAATGCTGATGAAAAATACCATCATTGCCTATAAAACTTCGGTTTATAATGACTAAAGAACAAGAAGACATATTATTAAAAGAAGGTAGAATGCTCCCAGTGATGGAGCATTTTTACACTATTCAGGGAGAGGGATTTCATGCTGGGAAAGCGGCGTATTTCATTCGTTTGGGCGGATGCGATGTTGGCTGTCATTGGTGTGATGTCAAGGAAAGCTGGGACCCGACAATTCATCCATTGATGAATACGGAAGAGATTGCAGAAACTGCTGCAAAACTTTGCAAGACCATTGTTTTGACAGGCGGCGAGCCGTTGATGTGGAATCTGGATATTTTAACTTCGAAGTTGAAAGAATTGGGTTGCACGATCCATATTGAAACTTCCGGGGCCTATCCTATGAGTGGACATCTGGACTGGATCACACTTTCACCAAAGAAAACTGGACTTCCGTTAGCGGATATTTATAATGTTGCAAGCGAACTGAAGATGATCATTTTTAATCAAAATGATTTCAAATTTGCTGAAGAACAAGGCAACAAGGTGAATGATAACTGCGAACTTTACCTTCAAAGTGAATGGAGCAAGCGTGACGCCATGTACCCGAAGATCACAGACTTCATCTTGGAAAATCCAAAATGGAGATCGTCTATCCAAACGCATAAATACTTGAATATTCCTTAAATCTGGTTTATGCAAAGACTTCGATATTCTAGATATTTCAAAACATTTGTCATCCTACTGGATATGATTCTGGTAGCGGCTGTATTTTGTTTTTATTATTTCAGGAATTTTGAGGTCAAGTATGATTCGGAGACTTTGGAACAAAATCTATTATCGATTTTACTTCTTTGTTTTTTCTGGCTTTTGTTGAGTGGTAGAACCAGATTGTATCATATCCCGAGGAACGTTACCTATACCATTTTTTTGGAAAGGATCTTTATTCATGTTTTTTTCTTCTTTATTGGTGTGGTCATGTTGGGAAAAGTCAGTAATAATGATTTTTTGAAGACGGAACGTTTCTATCTGGCGGGCATCCTTTTATTGGTCGTAATACCGATCAAAAGTTTTATCTATTTCATTTTGAAATATTTAAGAAGTATCGGGATCAATCACAGAAATGTAATGTTCATTGGAGAAAGTGCATCCTCGGACATTCTTATAGATATCATCAATCAAAGAAAAGATTACGGTTACAAGATCTACAATTTTTCCGAAGATCTCAATATTCCAAATATTGTCAAATTTTGGAAAGACAATGGAATCCACACAATATTTCTTCCGTCTGGTCATCTATTGGAAAAAGACTTTGAAAATGCACTTTTCCGTCAGGCAGAAATTAATAAAGTTCGGATATCACTGGTTCCCAACATTATTCAGAATGATTTCTTCGAGTATGAATTCAGTTACATCGAGACCGTTCCAATCCTTTCTCAGGCAAAATATCCACTCGACTTTTTCACGAATCTGACAATCAAGAGATTATTCGATATTGTGTTTTCATTGATTGTTTTAATTGGGATTTGCTCTTGGTTGTTTCCTATCATCATCTTATTGATCAAAATGAATGACCCAAAAGGTTCTGTATTTTTCATTCAAAAAAGATATGGCTATCACGATGAGGTTTTCAACTGTTTGAAATTTAGAACCATGAAGACCAATAGTGGAAGTTCAGAAAGGACCACGGATGTTGATGATGAAAGAATTACTAAAATTGGCAAATTCCTAAGAAAAACCAGTATGGATGAGTTACCACAATTCATCAATGTATTGTTAGGCGACATGACCATTGTAGGGCCAAGACCGCATATGCTTTTGGTGGATGATTTTTACAAACCAAAGATCAGCAGATACAGCCTTAGAAGCATGGTAAAACCAGGAATTACAGGATTAGCACAGGTAAGCGGATTGCGAGGAGATGAGGGCGATATGAATATTGGGATGAAGAAAAGGATCCTTGCAGATTCTTTTTATGTGCGAAATTGGAGTTTTAGCATGGATATTGTGATTATCCTGAAAACTATATTTTTGATCATTGTAGGTGATAAAAATGCACGCTGATATTTATAAGAAAAAAACTAATTTTGTTTTATGTTAAAAAGACTATTCGAATCTATTGGAGAATACTTTATATTGCTGGGAAAAGCACTCAGCAAACCGCAAAAGAGGAACGTATATCTCAAACTCCTGGCAAGAGAGTTTTATGACCTTGGGGTCAACTCGTTTGGTTTGGTACTGTTTACATCTTTTTTTGTAGGCGCGGTGGTAGCTATTCAGATGTTCAACAACTTCAGTGCATCATCATTTCCTATTCCAAATAGTTTTGTTGGCTACGCGACCAAAGTAGTTTTGATCTTGGAGTTTTCTCCAACTATCATTTCTGTGATCCTTGCAGGTAAGGTTGGGTCGTATATTGCGTCCAGCATCGGAACCATGCGGGTTACAGAACAGATAGATGCTTTGGATATTATGGGTGTCAACTCTGCTAATTTCTTGATCTTGCCAAAGATCGTTGCCAGCGTTGTTTTCAATCCTATTCTTATTGCAATCAGCATCGTGGTGGGAATATTGGGAGGATATTTTGCAGGAGCTGCTACAGGAAGCTGGACAAAGGCTGACTATATCACTGGGATTCAAATGTATATGCCAACGTATTTCATATGGTATGCTTTTCTTAAAACGGCTGCCTTTGCTTTTTTGATTGCAACTATTCCGGCTTATTTTGGATATAATGTAAAAGGTGGTTCTTTGGAAGTGGGACGTGCTAGTACACAGGCTGTAGTTTGGACAATGATTGCCGTGATCATCATGAATTTATTATTAACCCAGATGTTATTAAGCTAATGATAGAAGTAAAAGAACTAAGGAAGAGCTTCAATAATGAGGTAGAGGTCTTGAAAGGCATCACAACATCTTTCGAAACAGGCAAGGTCAACCTGATCATCGGACAAAGTGGATCCGGAAAAACGGTTTTTCTAAAATCCCTTCTCAATGTTTATGAACCATCCAGCGGTAGTATCTTGTTTGATGGCCGAGATATCATGACGATGTCAAGAGAAGATAAACAGGTCCTGAGGTCAGAGATCGGAACGGTTTTCCAGGGAAGTGCACTTTTCGACTCGATGACCGTGGAGGAGAATATCAGTTTTCCTCTGGATATGTTTACCAACCTTACTTATCGTGAAAAGAAAAGAAAAGTTCTTGAGGTAATTGGTAGAGTCAACTTGGACAAGGCCAACAAAAAATATCCGTCAGAGATCTCCGGCGGAATGCAGAAAAGGGTAGCCATTGCAAGAGCCATCGTAAACAATCCGAAATATCTGTTCTGTGACGAACCGAATTCGGGATTGGATCCTTATACTTCTAATGTAATTGATGACCTATTATTAGAAATAACACGAGAATACAACACCACAACCATCATCAATACGCACGATATGAACTCTGTGATGACCATTGGTGAAAAGATCCTTTATCTGAGATTAGGGATCAAAGAATGGGAAGGTGATAAGAATATGCTCACGACAGCAAAGAATAAAAACCTTATAGATTTCGTTTATTCCTCAGAACTGTTCAAGCAGCTGAGAGAATTTATGTTAGAAAATGGTCAAACAAGTTTAATTAATGATAAACCAGAAGACAACAATGAAAAAACTAATTAGTACTATTGGAGTATTGGCAAGTGTATTTGCTTATTCGCAAGTAACATTTGGATTGAGAGCAAATGCTTTGTTCAGTACATCATCTGCGAGCTGGGATAATCTGAGAGGGACCTTCAATGATGCGGTTGATAGCAAAGGTGATAATACTTCAGGCTTTAATGTGGGACTAGCTGCAAAAATTGGTTCGCCAGTTGGTGGATGGTTCGTGATGCCAGAGATCTATTACACTTCTTTTAAAAACAAAAATACTGTAGACGGTGTTGAGTTAGAAGCAAAGAGTGATAGAATAGATGTTCCAGTTCTATTGGGGCACAACTTTTTGTTAGGGAAGTTAGCTGCATTCGTAGGGCCTGTAGCATCCTATAATCTAAGTACAGATAAAACTTATGCAAGTTTCAAAGAAGATGCTAGAAACGAATTTACAGTAGGTTATCAATTTGGTGCTCAGGCAACTCTTTCAAAATTTGTTGTTAATGCAAGATATGAAGGCGCATTCTCCAAGGATACAAGAATTTTTAAATCTGTAGCTGGTCAGGAGATCCGTTATGACAACCGTCCAAGTATGTTCATCTTGGGTATCGGTTACAACTTTAACTAAAATCTACCTTAATAAAATATGAGAAGGCTGGAAAAATTAATTTCCAGCCTTCTTCATATATAGACCTTAAAAATTCACAAAATCAATACTTTGTGAGAAACTTGATTTTGTTTTACAAAAGTAAAGGCTGGAATTAAATATTCGTTTAACTCAAATAATAAAAAACATAACAATATTAATATGTTTTGTTTATTTTTACAGAAAATTAGCATTAACTGGAATGAAAGTAATTCTAGAACATATTTCGCCAGACGACAACAGCTCCTTCAAAGTATTGCATATTAAGGACATTCCGATCTCGGAACTTAATTGGAAATACCACTATCATCCTGAAATAGAGATTGTTTGCGTATTGAAGGGAAAAGGGACCAGACACGTTGGCTACCACAAAAGTCATTTTGAAGACGGTGCTCTAGCGCTGATTGGTTCTAATATCCCACATTCCGGACTTGGTCTCAACGCTACCGATCCGCACGAGGAAATCGTAATTTTGTTCAAAGAAGAAATTCTTTCGTTGCCAGAAGGTGAAACAGACAGCAACTCGATCAAGAAACTTCTGGAGATGTCACGCTACGGCGTTCTTTTTTCTTCAGAGGTCAAGAAACAGATCATTCCCAAATTGGAGCTTATTACAAAAGCAGAAGGTTATACCAGATATCTGCTACTTTTGGACCTTCTCTTTGAACTTTCAAAAACAGAGGATTACGAACTATTGAATACCGAAATAATGCCTTACACCATCGTTTCCAGAAATAGGGTTAGATTGGAGGCGGTTTTCACTTATGTGGAAAATGGTTATCAGAATGAGGTTGATATTCAACAGGCTGCAGACTTGGCCAACCTGACAAAGCCGGCTTTCTGTAATTTTTTCAAAAAGGCAACTTCCATCACTTTTGTAGAATTTGTAAACCGATACAGGATCGATAAAGCTTGCGTTCTGCTTTCACAAGAAAAAAGCATAGCAGAAAGCTGCTATGCTACAGGTTTTAATAATATTACATATTTCAATAAGATTTTTAAGAAATATACCAAGACAACGCCTGGGCAATTTATAAGAAGTCTTTAGTTATTAAAGACTTCCGCTATTTAGATTATTTTCAACGCGCTGTTTTTCCAACTCCGCTTTTTCTTTTTGAAGCTGCTTGAATTCGTTTCTCAGTTGTGCCTCCTTCACAGCATTGCCTTTGCTGACATAGCCTACCAATCCGCCTATGATCAATCCAATTCCGATTCCAGAAAGTGCGCCATAGATCACTCTGAGGTCTATGGCCATATCATTCAGATAAAACAACAATGCCCCAAGTCCTAATAAAATAATACCGATTACAACTAAACTTTTCATCTTCTAAATGTTTTTACTAAGATAATGAATTAAAGTTTACCTCCAGCGGCTTTGTAATATTGTAAAGCTTTTGGCATATCTGCATTCAGGTCAGCAATTCTGTTAGCAGGGTTCGGGTGAGTGGATAAGAATTCCGGAGGTCTGTTTCCTGTGGAAGATGCTTCCATTCTTTGCCAAAATGAAGTAGCGCTTCTTGGGTCATAACCAGCCATTGCCATTAGCTGAAGTCCCATTTCGTCTGCCTCAGATTCTTGTTTTCTTCCGTAAGCTAACAATCCAACTTGCGCACCGACTGGGTATAGTTTTTCGAAGATTCCTGCCCATTGGCTATTGGACATCGATCCACCAATTAAACTTCCGCCGTACTGTGCAAGCATTGCTTGAGAAATCCTTTCGTTACCATGTCCTGCCAAGGCGTGAGAAATCTCGTGTCCCATTACGACAGCAACGCCATTATCATCTTTACAGATTGGCATGATTCCAGTGTAGAAAGCAACCTTTCCACCAGGCATACACCAAGCATTCAATTGTTTGTCTTGGATAAGATTGAATTCCCAATTATAGCCGGACAATGCAGACTCTCTTCCGATACTTTTATAATAAGCGTAAGCTGCATTCTTGATCTTTGCGCCCACGTTTTTCACTCTATTGGCATCTGCCGTTCCATTGACCACTTTCGCACTGGAAAGCGTCGTTCTATATTCTGTGGCTGCAGCAGTGGCGATCTCACTGTTATTGGCGATCTGGATAGATGATCTTCCGGTCACAGGATTGGTAACACAAGCAGTAATGCCAAGACCAGCCAATATTAAAGTCGAAATTTTTACAATTTTCATCGTTTTTGATATTTTAAATATTATTTGTGCTTTACAAGTTCTGTTCCAAAAAATTATTCTCTATTAAGGAATGCATCCCAGCCTTGGGCTGTCAATGGAATCAATTGGTTGGAACCTCTTGCGATCAAGAAATTACCTTCATTGTTTTCTGTGGCGTGACCAATGATCGTAAAGTCAGGATGATTTTTGATCTTATCAAAATCATTTGGAGAGATTGTGAAAAGTAATTCATAATCTTCACCACCATTTAACGCTGCCATTGCTGGATTCAGGTTTAATTCATCTGCTGTGTGAATAGTTGTTTCGTCCATCGGGATCTTTTCTTCGTAAAGATTGAATCCAACTTTCGACTGGTCAGAAAGATGTAGGATCTCAGAAGCTAAGCCATCAGAAACGTCGATCATCGAGGTTGGAAGAACATCCAATTCTGCTAATTTCGTTTTAACATCCGTTCTTGCTTCTGGTTTCAATTGTCTTTCGAGGATGTAATCGTAGCCTTCCATTTCGGGTTGCATATTCGGATTTGCCAAATAAACAGAATGTTCTCTTTCCAAAATCTGTAGACCTAAATAAGCGCCTCCCAGATCTCCTGTAACTACCAAAAGGTCATTTGGTTTTGCACCACTTCTTTTGACTATATTTTCTTCTTTTTCAAGTCCGATGGCTGTGATGCTTATCACCAAACCAGTGTTGGAACTTGTTGTATCTCCGCCAACTAGGTCAACTTTGTATCTGTTGCAAGCTAGGGCGATACCGTCGTAAATTTCTTCCAAAGCTTCCACAGGAAAACGACTGGAAACGGCAACAGAAACCAAGATTTGAGTTGGTGTTGCATTCATCGCAGCAATATCGCTGAGGTTGACAACAACGGCTTTATAACCCAAATGTTTCAATGGAACATATCCTAAATTAAAATGGATTCCTTCTGCCAACATATCGGTAGAGACGACCACTTTTTGACCTTCCGAATCAATGATCGCCGCGTCATCGCCGATAGAAAGTTTTGTGGAATTCTGAACAATCGGGAAACTTTCCGTCAAATGTTTGATCAAACCAAATTCTCCAAGTTTGGAAATGGGCGTCAGTTCTTGTGATTTATCTTCGAGCATTTTTTTATAATTGATTAATGATGATTGATCAATGACAAACGAAAAAAAATTTTTAATCGATTATCAATGATCATTTATTTGAATATTTCAGGACCAATGTTCTCCGGTCGGAAAGGCAATGTTTTCAGGAATTCTCTTGTGATCACATTCACATTCTCAGATTTGAATTCGTTCATGACCAAGGTGATGTCTTCCGGCGGTGTTGTGATTTTTCTCAACATGATATCGATCCAAACACCTGTTGCTTCAGCTGTTGCACAATGTGTTCCATCAGGCAAATAAAATTTGTGAACAAACTGATAGATAGAACCATCTTCTGAGATTGCAGCAACCTCCAAGCCTACATAAACTGTCTGGTCAGCATAGATCTCTCTGAAGAAAGAATATTTCTCATGCATCATCACCGGACCCACGCCCCAACGGTTGAGTTGTGTCAAGCCGATCTTGTTTTTGTTGAGAAAGGCCATTCGGGTTTGTGAACAGTAATCTACATAAGTGGAGTTTCCAAGATGACGGTTCGCGTCGATATCGCTCCAGCGTACTTCAAATTTATGGTAATAAACAGACATGTTTTCGATTTTAATATTCTTCAAAATTAACCATTTGAGATGGATCTTAAAAATGTAATTTTGTGCATCGAATACAAAGTGACGAAGGCGAGACATATTTGTTACTGAAGAAAATTAGATTAATGTCAAAAAAGAAAAGAATCATCATCATTGGAGGCGGCGCAGCTGGATTTTTTACGGCTGCAAATCTTGATGAGAACCAATATTATGTGACAATCCTCGAGCAAAATTCGGATGTTTTACAGAAAGTGAAAATCTCCGGAGGTGGCCGGTGCAACGTGACGCACGCTTGTTTCGACCCAAGAGAATTGGTGAATTTCTACCCAAGGGGAAACCGCGAATTGCTGAGTGTTTTCACAAAGTTTCAACCTGGCGACACGATGGATTGGTTTGAAACCAGAGGTGTGCCTTTGAAGATCGAAAAGGATAACCGTGTCTTCCCGACCACAGATTCTTCGCAAAGTATCATCAATGCGATGGTCAATGAAGTTAAAAATAAAAACTTCGAAGTCAAAACTCAGGTTTCCGTTTCTGAGATCATTAAACAAGATGAAGCTTATCTGATCAGGACGAAACAAGGCGATTTCACTGCAGACATCGTTATTTATACGACTGGAAGTTCTCCGAAGTCGGTCAAATTAATCCAAAATCTTGGACACAAAATTGTGGAGGCGGTTCCTTCGCTTTTTACTTTCAATATCAAAGATGATTTGTTGAAAGACCTTCCGGGAACGAGTTTCGAAAATGCAGAAGTCAGCATTCCAAGTTTGAAGACGGAAGAGTCCTGTCCACTTCTCATCACACATTGGGGACTTTCTGGTCCTGCGATTTTGAAGATTTCGGCATGGGAAGCTAGAAATCTGGCGAAGTTGAAATATACTTTTGATATCGAGGTCAATTTCATCTCCAAACCAATCTCAGAAGCTGAAGACGAATTGAAAGAATTCAAAAACAGCAATCCGAAACGGTCCATCGGGCAATCCAAAATATTTGAAGTGACCAACCGTTTTTGGAACAAGATTTTGGAAGTCAATCACATTGATCCGGATAAACAGATCGCTAATCTTTCCGGAAAAGAAATGTCATTGATCCTGGAAAACCTTTGTGCTAAAAAATTGAAAGTCACGGGAAAATCGACTTTTAAAGACGAATTCGTAACAGCCGGAGGTGTTGATCTGAAAGAAATCAACTTCAAAAATATGGCGTCAAAAATTCTTCCTGATTTTTATATTTCTGGCGAAGTTCTTGATATAGATGCGGTTACAGGTGGGTTTAATTTCCAAGCTTGTTGGAGTGAGGGTTGGCTGATTTCGCAACATCTTAATTCTATTTGAATCAAATCTTTTATTAACTTTGAAAACATATTTAATTTAAAATGAAATATTCAAAAAATATACTTAGAATTCTAGTTTTATCGGTGTTTTTCATCCTTGCTTCTTGCCAGACAAGAGTGGTTTCTCCCAACAAGCCGATGTACGACAACTCGATAGAACTTTATAAAAAATATACGATCCAGACCAAGGATGCAAAATCTCAAAAAATCGAAGTTCTGAAGGTGGATGCTACCAAGATCTACGGTAAAAACAAAGCCGGAGAGATGGTTGAGATCGAGAAGAGCGAGGTGAGAGAGATCAAGAAACCGGACATTTTGCTTTCTGCTGCCATTGCGCTGGCTGCTATCGCTGCTCTTATTTTCATTCCGATTTAAAAAAATAGGGCAATGCTCCGTTTTATCAAGTCCAAAGTTGTCATTGTAAAAGCCATTGTCGCAATTACTTTTATTTACTTTTTTGGATTGATGCTGAAGATCACGTTGGACTATATTCCAACCAGTTCCAATGTCAGTTTTCTAATGATCAAACAAACGGAAGTCACTTCCAGACCGGAATATCTACCGATTTTTTACGTACACGTTTACAGCAGTATTTTCGCTTTGATGGCAGGATTTATTGCTGTTTTTTTTGATAAAAATTTAAAATATCTGCATCGGTTTTCAGGGCGGATCTATGTTTTTGTGACGTTGCTTTTATCATCATTATCAGGGATTTATATCGGTATTTTTGCCAATGGCGGATCAATTGCGAAAGTCTCATTTGTTGTTTTGGGAATTCTTTGGTTCTACACGACTTACAGATCTTACACAGAAATTCGGAAACGAAATATTCAGCAGCATCAATTTTGGATGTGGCGAAGTTATGCATTGGCACTTTCTGCAATTACATTGAGAATGTGGAAAGTAATTTTAGTATATTTATTCCATCCCAATCCTATGGATGTTTATCAGATCATTGCGTGGCTTGGTTGGGTTCCGAACTTATTGTTAGTAGAATATTTGATCAAAAACAAAGACGATGAAACACTTAAACTTGATTTTAACAAGCCTGATCTTATCTCTTACTGTGATTTCCTGCAAAAAAGAAAAGACAGAGATCAGCGAAACGAAACCTGAGAAAGATTCCTTAATTGCAAATCAGACTCCGGAAATTCATAAGGAAATGTACGGCGTCTATTACGGTTTTTTTTCTCCAGATTATAGTATCAATGATGGTGAATATGACGAAGAAGATATGGTGAAAAAGATTTCCTTTAAAATTAATAAGATCACCAAGGATAGCGTTTACGGACAAAGTGTTCTGAATGGCAATCAAAGACTTTTTCGCGGAATCCTGAATGAGAATACCAATTCGTTTATTTTGGATGAGCCAGGAGATGATAAAACCGATGGGAGGTTTGATGTTAAAATAAAAGGCGACAGTTTGGTTGGAATTTGGACCGCATTTGATCAAACTGCTGTGAGGATAAAAAAGAAAGGCTTAAAACTCGTGAAGAAAGAATTTGTTTACAATCCAAACTTCATGCTGGATAAAGACACAGACGTTGTGGACTGGACAAGCCATAAAATGAAAAAAATGTCCTTCGGAAAAGATGAAAATGGTAATGACCAAGGAACCTACGAGACGGACCAACAGCGATACGCGACCAATGCGATCTTCGCCATCAACGCTTCGAAGCAGAAACTCACGGAAAAGGATTTGAAAAACCTGCCAAAACTGGATATGGAGATCATCAAGAACGCCATTTTTGCAAGACACGGCTACTCGTTCAAGAAAGAGACTTTCCGTCAATTCTTCAATCAGTCGGATTGGTATGTTCCGGTTTCTAACAATGTGGACGCGGAACTTTCACCTTTAGAAAAGGAAAATGCGGCACTTCTCAATCGTTTTATCAAATACGCGGAAGACCATTACGATACTTTTGGGCGGTAATCATCAGAAATATGAGGCGTAAACATCAATTAAACAAAGGCTTCTTTTTCTGCATTTTAGTGATCTTCAATTGTTTGATAACATACTCTTGTCATAAAAATGTGGAAGATTCGATTATGTATCAATTATTCAATGCAAAATATATCCAAGATACCATCCGAACAGTTAATAAGCCTGATAATACTGATATCATAAACAATTTGACAAACGAATTAGAAAAGAACGACTTTTCCATTTCGGCACATACAGTGGAAAATGAAGAACCGGAATATCGTTTTGTCTTCGATTGTGTGAAGCATATACAATATAATATCGAAAGTACTGGCATGCGAACTTACTCGGTAAAAAGTAATTCCAAAAAAATAAAATACAATAGCCGAGCTTATTCAAAAAAGAAATTAAGAAGCTATTATTATGAATTTAAGATCTGCGTCTATGAATTTGATAATGAAGAAATTGCTACGAAGAATTACGAATTATTAGATGAGGTGTCTCACGCCGGTGATGGCAACTGCAACCGAACATTTAATACAAGATATGTTGTCAGAAAAAATGAGATTTTCGAGTTCTCTACAATGAGTGACAGATCTTTGAATTATATGAAGGAATATATGAGTTATGTTGAAGGGCATTAAATTTCATTTATAAAATATTAGAATTAAACTTTTGATAAATTCCTAAATTCAATCAAATACAAAATCACGCATCCTGCGAAATAGCAAAGAATATCGATCCAGCTAAAGGAATTTCCCAGCACAATCATCACAATCCTATTGTCTTTGAAACCTAGTAATTCTCCAAAATGAAAATACTGGAGAAATTCTATTAAACAAGAGAAAACAAAAATCCCAATGATCAGTTTTGTAGCATCGAGGTCGAAAAAAGCTTTGATGAAATAGTACATCAGCATCACCACAAAAACGTCGCCCAGATAAGCTCTAACGAAGAAAATATCTTTCAGTTTTGTAGCAATCAAAACTTCGACAACGAAAATTGCAACAGCGATCAGGAAATATTTTAGATTGAATTTCATAAAAAGAATTTACGGTTAGGATATTTGACTTTTCGATATTCCAGATAAGAGATCAAGCCGTAATAACTCACGAAGAGAAAAACCTTGCCGAATGTTGACATCACGACGCTATTTTCACCCAATCTCTCGTGATGGATGATGCCGATTTTCCCTAAGATCGATTCTGCGACTGTCACCACAAAACCGACGGGAAATGCCAACAAAAACCGTTTGAACTTGTCACCTGTTAAATTCTCTTGGTCTTCCGGACTCAGGTTGAAGAGTAAAAATCGATTTGCCAAAAATATCGCAATAAATGTATTGAAATAAACGGAATTGAAACCAAATTTGAAAAAGAAAAATGCGAAAGCACTTACTAGAATAACTAATAAGATGATCCGCCTGACCAAATCTGGAAAATAAGTCAGAATGATAATCGGAATGGCCAGGAAAATATCAAAGAACCAGAGATAGATGTAATTTTTCTCAATATCGGAATTTTGGGTATTCGGAAACATTGCGATGAAAAGATATTGCAAGGCAAGCAATCCAAACGCTATCGCCGTCTCATATTTTGAGAAGAAATTGTGCGTTTCCAAAAATTTAAAATTTCCCAGACGATTGATTCTAATATGATCAAATTTAAAAATTGTATTTGATATCACCATCAAATTAAACAAATCAATATCTTTGGGTAAAAAAGGATTATGAAAAAATTGATTTTAATTTTTGGGATTTTCTCAAGCATTTTGACTTTTTCTCAAGAAGTTGGCGTTGCGCCGAAGGAAACGGTTGTTGGACCTGTAGAGCAGCAAGCGTCTTTTCCCGGTGGGATTGCAGCTTTTAGAACAGAGTTTGTAAACAATATCAAAACAAAAGACATAAAACAAAAAGGTGTTTTTCGTACCACTGTTTCTTTTATGGTAGAGAAAGACGGAACTATTTCTGATGTCAAAGCGGAAGGAGCTAATGCAGATTTCAACACAGCAAGCGTAGCTGCGGTCAAAAAAATTAAAACAAAATGGATTCCAGCAATGTCTGATGGGAAGCCGGCTAGATCACAATTTAGATTTCCTGCTGCGTTCAATGCAGAATAATAAATTTTCGGTTTGATTTTTGACCATTTTTATATCACATAACCACAAAATTTATTCCGATGAAAAAGTTATTCATATTCAGTTCGTTCGCATTATTGGCTACCAGCTGTATCCCAGACAAAGACAAGCGTGAACAGCGTAAAGACGACCACAGCGCAGAACATATGCGAAATGAAGGCGTAGATTCTGCAGCACTTTCTACGGATTCTAAGAAAGTGGATACGGTTGCGGTTAAAAAAGATTCAGCTAAATAGGGATTATTTCCCAATCATTTTCTTAATCGAATTCAGCTTCATGAGAGCTTCAATTGGCGTCAAAGTATTGATGTCAATTTTTGTGAGTTCTTCGCGGATATTTTCCAGAACCGGATCATCCAATTGGAAAAATGAAAGTTGAAGATTTTCTTCGGTGACGCGTTTTATTTTGTCGCCAGATTCTTGGGTGGATCTGCTAGATTCCAAAGTTTTCAAGATCTCATTCGCACGGTTTACCACTTTCGAAGGCATTCCAGCCAATTTCGCCACGTGAATCCCAAAACTATGTTCGCTTCCGCCAGAAATTAATTTTCTTAAGAAGATAATTGTTCCTTTCGCTTCCTGAATGGAAACGTGGAAATTCTTAATTCGCTCGAAATTGATGGACATTTCGTTCAGCTCGTGATAATGAGTTGCAAATAAAGTTTTCGGTTGCGTTGGATGTTGATGAAGATATTCTGCGATCGCCCAAGCGATGGAAACACCGTCGTAAGTGGAAGTTCCACGCCCGATCTCATCAAGCAAGATCAAACTTCTGTCCGAGATATTATTAAGGATATTCGCCGCTTCATTCATTTCTACCATAAAAGTAGATTCGCCGGCAGAAAGATTGTCCGAAGCGCCAACTCTCGTAAATATTTTATCTAAAGTTCCAATCTCAGCGTGTTTTGCGGGAACAAAACTTCCGATTTGAGCGAGCAAAGAAATAATCGCCGTTTGTCTTAAGATTGCAGATTTACCCGCCATATTCGGTCCGGTTACCATGATGATCTGCTGAGAATCTCTGTCCAGGAAAACATCATTCGGAATGTAAGATTCACCAAGAGGTAAAGATTTTTCGATGATTGGATGACGTCCTTCCTGAATGTTGATGGAGAATGAATCGTTCAGAATCGGTTTGGTGTAATTATCCTCAACCGACAATTCTGACAAGCCAACTGCGCAGTCTAGTTGTGCAATCAATTTTGAATTTTCCTGCAATTGGTCGATGTATATCATCACATTATCGCAAACGTTTCTGTAGAGTTTGAATTCTAATGCGCTGATTTTATCAGTTGCGCCAAGGATTTGAGTTTCGTATTCTTTAAGTTCTTCCGTAATGTAACGTTCAGCGTTTACGAGAGTTTGTTTACGGATCCACTCAGCAGGAACTTTGTCTTTATGTGTATTTCGAACTTCGATGTAATAACCAAAAACACCGTTGAAATCAATTTTCAGACTTGTGATCCCCGTTCTTTCGATTTCGCGCTGGCACATTTCGTCCAGAAATCCGCGACCTTTACTTTGAATATTTCTCAGATGATCAAGTTCTTCTGAAATTTCTTCCCGGATGACATTGCCTTTGTTGATATTGACCGGAAGCTCATCATTCAAATGATTTTTAATAAAGTCGATCAGCTCATCAAGGTTGATAATGGGGTCAAGCCAAGCTAAAACGTCCGGAAATTTCAACAGTTTTGTCCTGATTTCCTGAATGTTGACAACCGATTGACGGAGGTAACCTAATTCTTTCGGTGAGATCTTTTCGGCGGCCAATTTTCCTATTAATCTATCCAGATCGGAAATGCCTTTCAATAGATCCTTTATGTCATATTTCAAAGCATCTTCTTTGTTCAGAAACTCGATGAGGTTGAGTCTTCTGTTGATGTCGCTGATATTTTTTAAAGGAAGAATGATCCGTCTTCTCAACAATCTTCCGCCCATTGGCGTGGAAGTTTTATCGATAATATCCAAAAGCGATTTCCCTTGCTGACTCGCCGAATAAACGATTTCCAGATTCCTCAAAGTAAAACCATCCATCATCAGATAATCGTCTTGCGGAATCAGATTGATTCTTGTAATATGCTGTAAAAGTGCGTGATGCGTATCTTCAACTAAATAAGCGAAAATGGCTCCTGCAGCGGTAACACCCAATTTATGTTCCTCAATCCCAAAACCTTTCAGTGATTGTGTTTTGAAATGAGCAGTCAGTTTCTCGTAAGCATAAGGATATCTGAACGCCCAATCCTCGAGCTTGAAAGCACTTTTATTTTTTAATTGAGTCGGAAGTTCTGTGGTTCTTTGATAGATAATTTCGCTCGGGTCGAACGTATGAACGATGTGAAGCAATTTTTCCAAGTTTCCTTCGCTCACAAGAAATTCTCCTGTAGAAACATCTACCAAAGCCAATCCGTATTTCTCCTTTTCTTTGTGAAGAGAAAGCAGGAAATTATTTTTCTTGGAACTCAAAACCTGGTCGTTGAAGGTAACACCCGGCGTCACCAATTCTGTCACGCCGCGTTTCACGATGCCTTTGACTGTTTTTGGGTCTTCCAATTGGTCACAAATTGCAACACGCAATCCGGCTCTTACGAGTTTTGGTAAGTAAGAATCTACGGAATGATGGGGAAATCCGGCCAACTCGATATGACCTTCACCATTGGCTCTTTTGGTCAGAACAATTCCTAGGATTTGAGAAGTCCTGATGGCGTCCTGCCCAAAGGTTTCGTAGAAATCTCCCACGCGGAACAGCAAAAGTGCATCAGGATATCTTGCCTTGATGGTGTTGTACTGCGTCATTAACGGGGTTTCTTTCTTAGCCAAAGTTCTGATTTTAGAAGCGCTAAAATACGAAATTAATTAAGAGCTAAACGGGAATTTGGAAATAGGAATTTTATTTTCAAAGCTTTTTCTGTAGTGCTTTGTGACTGTTTTTATAAGCCAGGTCTTCCTTATATTTTATCCACTTGGCTTTGAATATCTTCCGCATCAGCTTATCTGTAAATCGCATTACAAAGACGTGGTACAACATACTGACGAACTTGGAAGGTCTATTGGGCAAGGCTCTTAAAGAAAGAGAGAAGCCAGGTTCCAGATAACGGTTGAAATGCCAGACCGCACCGGGAATGAAAAGGGCATCGCCATGGTCCATGTAGATCTCGTGGCCTTTCGCATATTTCAGGGCAGGATATTTTTCATAATCTGGATTTTCGTAATCGATCTCCTCAATGGTGTGGACGGATAATGGCACTTTGTACAAGAACTCATTTTGCTTTTGGTCAAACAACAAGATCCTTTTTTTACCACCAAAATGGATGTGCATAAAATCCCCAAGATCCACATCATAGTGCATCAAAACATGTGCTTCGCTCCCTCCAAAAAAAAGAGTTGGCAGCCGCTTGAAAAACTTGATCCCAAGGTCTGGGTAAGTAAAATCCTTCAATAATTCTGGCAACCGGTCTGTAATAATGTAGAAAAAAATACGAAGGTC
Organism: Chryseobacterium sp. FP211-J200; assembly: GCF_001643375.1. Taxonomy (GTDB): domain Bacteria; phylum Bacteroidota; class Bacteroidia; order Flavobacteriales; family Weeksellaceae; genus Epilithonimonas; species Epilithonimonas ginsengisoli. Next base: position 42,057 of record NZ_LSHB01000040.1, on the reverse strand, counting down.
GGAAGGTTTGCTTTTGATGACATCTATATAATCTTTCATCTTCATTTTCATCACTGGATCATCCGAACTTTTGGCGGCATCTGCAGGTCTGTTGTCGTAGATGGGAACGATCTGGTCGCCGGCTTTTTCTCGGATATAGTCCAGATTCCATTTGTCATAAGCAGTCCATTGTTTGGCAAATCCCTTTATCAGCAATGGTTTTTGTGGTTTGAAATACTTATTTTGAAAATCGGTTTTGCTTATTTCCTGCAAGGTATCTACGGTTTCCAGAATCATATTGATGATGTTTATTGAACCAAATAAAGTTATAATAATTTTTATAAATCAAATTACTACCGGTAGAAACTTGCTAATTTCAATAAAAGCTTTTGTTAATCAATTAAACTTGAAAGTATTTTCGATGTATTTTTACTTTTATCGCAGGTCTCAAAAGAAAATTAGAAATAATCCGTTTAATTCTTAAATTTGGCTAATGAAAAATATTTATCTCCTTTTTATATCTTTTTCTCTGATAAGCTGTTACACTTATAAAGTGAAAGCAGAAGGCGAGGAAAAACCACAAGAGACTCGAAAACCACAGGTTAGAACCGATGAGGCTGCAGGCAAAATGGCTGCAGCGCGAGCCAATATGGAATCACAAACGTCACAAAAAACTAAGACTAGCAAAGGTAATACACCAAATCAACCGCTGAATGTCCAGGAAAAATTGGAAGCTAATAAATACTTCAAAATAGAAGTAGGAGGAAAACCTTATAAAATTCAAGTAGACAAATGGGAAAGCGATTCGCTGGTTGCCCACGTCATCCACAAACCAAAGAAGATCCTAAAATTTCATAAAAATCAGATCGATCAATCAACTATTGCTGAAAGACGTTTCTCCCAACCAACTGCGGATATCATTACTGTTGTGGCTTATGCAGCCATTGGTGTTGGGATTTGGGCATTGGTGAAATAATGGATTTGAGTAAAATTGATAATAAAACTCAAACTAAAACGATGACCGTATTTTCAAAAAAGCCAATCGGTTGTTTAATTTTAAATCGATATCATCCATAATATCTTTCAGAATTTATTTATAAATATTTTAAATAGTCTCATATTTGTAATCACAAAAGCCAAAAATAGATCTACTATGAAGCTTTTGAATATAATCTACTGATTTACAATGAAAATCGAGCAAATCTATACAGGATGTCTTGCGCAGGGAGCGTATTACATCGTTTCCGAAAACGAAGCGGCCATCATTGATCCGCTTAGAGAGATCAAACCTTACCTCAACCGTCTGCAAAAAGACGAGGTGACACTCAAATATATTTTTGAAACTCATTTCCATGCAGACTTTGTGTCCGGCCATTTGGATCTCTCCAAAAAAACAGGAGCGCCAATCGTTTATGGACCAACCGCAAAACCGGAATTCGAAGCAATCATTGCGGTAGATGAGCAGATCTTTGAAGTAGGAAAAATTAAAATAAAAGTTCTTCACACGCCAGGTCATACCCTTGAAAGTTCAACCTATCTTTTAATTGATGAAGATGGAAAAGAAACGGCTATTTTTTCAGGTGATACCTTGTTTCTAGGCGATGTCGGAAGACCAGATCTCGCTCAGAAATCGGGCGAAATTACAGAAAGAGATCTGGCTGGTATGCTGTACGAAAGTCTTCACACGAAGATCTTGCCATTGGAAGATTCTATCACAGTTTATCCGGCTCACGGTGCTGGTTCTGCGTGTGGAAAGAATATGCAGAAGGAAACGGTCGATACTTTAGGTAATCAGAAAAAAACCAATTATGCGCTGAATCAACCAACCAAAGAAAGTTTTATTGATGAAGTTCTCGACGGTTTGACCGCCCCTCCAAAATATTTCGGGATGAACGTTGCTTTGAACAAAGGCGGCTACGAAAGTTTCGAAAAAGTCCTCAAAAAAGGAAATAATCCCATTTCAGTTGAAGATTTTGAACTGGCAGCAGAAGAAACCGGAGCTTTGATCTTGGATACCAGAAGTGCAGCAGATTTTCATATTGGTTTTGTTCCAAACTCTGTCAATATCGGCATCAAAGGTGATTTTGCACCTTGGGTGGGTGCGATGATCGTGGATGTGCAGCAGCCTATTATTCTGGTTTCAGATCTTGGTTCGGAAGAAGAGGTTATTACGAGATTGAGTAGAGTTGGTTTTGATAATGTGATTGGATTTTTGGAAGGCGGATTCGAAAGTTGGAAAAATTCCGGAAAAGAAATCGATGAGGTCACAAGGATCTCTGCAGAACAATTTGTTTCTGAATACGCTGAAGGTCAGAAAGTTATTGATGTCAGAAAAGAATCAGAATACGAAGCCGAACACATTGATGAAGCTTATAGCAAACCATTGGCTTACATCAATGATTGGGTCAATTCCATTGATCATTCTGAACATTTTTACATCCATTGTGCTGGCGGTTACAGAAGTATGATTGCGGCAAGTATTTTGCAGTCAAGAGGTTATCGTAATTTTACAGAAGTGCAAGGCGGTTTTAATGAAATAAAAAAATTGGAAAAAGTTCCGACGAGTAATTTTATTTGTCAGACCAAAACTTTGTAATTCTAAATTCTAATCTCTAACTTCTTTCAATATGTCACAAAAATTTCAAGAACTCATCCAATCCGAACGGCCTGTTCTCATTGACTTTTTTGCAACTTGGTGTCAGCCGTGCAAAGTGCAGTCCTCTGTTTTGAATTCTGTAAAAGAACAAGTTGGCGAAAAAGCCAGAATCGTGAAAATTGATATAGACCAATTTCCGTCCATTGCTAATCAATACAATGTGCGTGGTGTTCCGACTCTAGCTGTTTTCAAAAATGGAGAGATGCTTTGGAAAGAAAGCGGTGTTCACGATGTGAATTCGTTGGTTGGGTTGTTGGAACAGTATGCGAATTAAGGATTACTCTTATTGAATTTCTTTAAAGTATTAAAATCATAAAGTTTGTCATTCTGAAAGAATCTCGACCAAAACCAATTCAGTGGTTTGGATTCCTTCGGAATGATAATATTGAGTAGAAACTACAAGCTTATTTCAAACCCATCTCTCTCAGCCAAAAACGGAAACTTAGTCCTAAATTCCTTTAATTCTTCCAAATTCCATATAGAAAAAACAACATTATTTTCACGTTCAGAAATTTCTTTTCCATCGGGGAAGTAAACCAAAGAACTTTCTTCATAATCATTTTTATAACCATCAATTCCAATCCTATTCAATCCAAAAAGAAAAGCTTGATTCTCGATGGAACGTGCTTTCAGTAAGGATCTCCAAGCTTCAACTCTGGAACTTGGCCAATTGGCAACATAAAGAATCGCGTCGTAGTCACCTTGATTTCTTGAGAACACAGGAAAACGCAAATCAAAACAAACTTGCAATAGAATCCTGAAACCTTTGTATTCAACAACTTTCCGTTCGGTTCCAGCCGTATAAACTTTATCTTCGCCAGAATAGGAAAACAAATGCCTTTTGTCGTAATATTCAAAATTGCCGTCCGGAAAAACGAAATAAAATCTGTTATAAAATTTCCCATTCTCTTCCACAGAAGCACTTCCTGCAACGGAGGCATTTTTTGATTTTGCAAACGATCTCATCCAGGTCAAAGTTTCCAGATCTCTGTCCGCCACTTCCTCAGCTTCCATACAGAATCCGGTAGAAAACATTTCCGGAAGTAGGAAAATATCAGCTTCTATTGACGAGAATTCATTTTCTATCTTGATGAAATTCTGTTCTTTATTCTTCCAAACGATATCCAAATTTAATCCTGCGATTTTGAGTGTTGACATAACTGAAAATTTTATAATGCAATTTATTAATTTAAAATTCGTTTCTATCATTTGAGTCAAGATTTCAACCTATCATTTCACAACATGATTTATCATAAAGAAATCTTAATAAAAAGCCTTTATAAATTGTCATTTTGAGTTAAAGTTTCCTAAAGAACTGTTAAAAGCACGCCTATTAACTTGTTGAAAATGATATAATTGTAATTTTGCACCACTAAAAAATAAAAGAAATATAATTAATTTATGAAGAAATTCCCATTGTTGTTAGGCTTGTTTTATTTGATCACAACCTCTTTTTTTCCAGTGAGTTCCGAGAATCTTTCTCAATCTCCAGTGACGATCAAAGAAATAAAATTAAGTCCAAAAAAGAATTTCTCACCAGTGAATGAAGCGGAAGAAGTGTACAAGAATCTACAGTTTGAAGGAGAAAAATTGAATTTTGAAGTCTTTGAAAAAGCATTTTTAGGATTCCAAAATTTGAAGAGATCCGGTAAACTGGAAACCACATCGGATTTGCTTTCGGTTTGTGATTTCAGTCTGTCTTCCAATAGAAAGCGCCTTTGGGTGATCGATACTGGAGAGAAAAAAATACTGTTCAATTCCCTGGTTGCACACGGAAAAGGAACAGGTGAAGAGTTTGCAATGAATTTTTCCAACACGGAGGATTCTCACCAGTCAAGTCTCGGATTTTACATCACAGAGCAGACTTACAACGGGGATAACGGCTATTCCTTGAGATTGTTCGGGATGGACAAAGGTTACAATGATGCGGCACTGGAAAGATGCATCGTGATGCACGGCGCCAAGTATGTGAGCGAAGATTTTATCAAAGCTGAAAAGCGATTGGGAAGAAGTTGGGGTTGCCCGGCGGTTCCCAGAGAATTGGCACAACCTATCATCAATACGATCAAAAATAGGACTTGTCTGTTCATCTACTATCCTGATCAAAATTATCTTTCGAGCTCACAATGGTTGAAGGGTAATGAACGAAAAGACCAGATCTTAGGTTCTCCGGAGCAGAAAATGGCAACGAATTAGTAGTAAAAAAGTATAGTGAAAGAAAAATCCCTTCAGAAAACTCTGAAGGGATTTTTGTTTATATTAAGGATTCTTTACCAACAAACGGAAACCTTCGCCGTGAACGTTGATGATCTCCAATCCATCATCTTCCTTCAAAAGTTTTCTCAGTTTTGCGATATAAACATCCATACTTCTCGCGGTGAAGTAATTCTCTTTTTTCCAGATCTTTCTAAGTGCCAGATCTCTCGGCATAAAGTCGTTTCTGTGGATGCAAAGCAATTTCAGAAGTTCGTTTTCTTTTGGAGACAATTTGTATTCGTTCTCCCCAACACGCAGTTGTCTCAACATAGAATCGAAGAAGATATTGCTGATCTTGAACTGTTCCTGGTCTTCATTCTCCAAAACAGCACTTCTTTGTAAGATCGCTTTTATTTTGTAAAGAAGTAGCTCTGTATCAAATGGTTTTGTGATATAATCATCCGCGCCAAGTTGATAACCCTTCAGGATATCTTCACGCATGTTTCTTGCGGTCAAGAAAATGATCGGTGTATTTTTATCGATTTTCTTCACATCTTCTGCCAAAGAGAACCCGTCTTTTTTCGGCATCATCACATCAAAGATGCAGATGTCAAATTCTTTTTCTGTAAACTCTTTCAGTCCCATTTCTCCATCAGTTGCCAAGGTAACCTCGAAATTGTTGATCGTAAGGTAATCTTTCAGAACTGCTCCAAAACTCTGGTCATCTTCTACTAATAATATTCTATTGCTCATATTTTTAATTTTATTTTGATTAATAATTGATCGGAGATAAAGGATGATTGATTTTTATAATCGCTTATCAACCATCATTTATCATTTATATTTTAAACCATTGGTAACTTAATTGTAAATGTGCTTCCTTTTCCTTTGTTAGAATCTACGGAAATTTGACCTTTATGGATTTCTATGATTTTTTTCACATAAGACAATCCAAGTCCTTGTCCTTTTACATTGTGGATATTTCCGGTTTCCTCGCGGAAGAATTTTTCAAAAATTTTGGTTTTGTTCGTTGCATCCATTCCCATGCCTTTGTCAGAGATCTCGATGACGTAGAAGTTGGCTTCGTTTCTTGTACTCACTTTTATTTCAGGTGTTTCCGGAGAATATTTGTTGGCATTGTCCAAAAGATTAATTAAGGCATTCGAAATATGAAACTCATCAACCAAAAAATTATATTTGGTCGCGTTGAAGTCTGTGATCAAAGTCCCATTTCGCTGATCTACAATTAATCGGAAAGATTCTGCCACATCTTTTATCAGTTGTCTCACGTTGGTTTCTTTGAGATGAAGCGGCATTTCGTTTCGTTCCAGTTTTGACATGTTCAGAACCGTTTCTACCTGCTTTTTCATTCTCAGGTTTTCCTGCTTTATCAAGCCAGAATAATATTTGACCTTATCAGGATTGGTCGCTATTTTGTCATTCGCCAAAGAATCTGCAGCTACGGAAATGGTTGCCAAAGGCGTCTTGAACTCGTGCGACATGTTATTGATGAAGTCCGTCTTGATCTCTGCAATTTTCTTCTGACGCATCATATAATTGATGGAAATAATATAGATCCCAAGAATCGTCAACAATGAGATGAAGGTTCCCAAAAGCATCGGCAAATTGTGCTTTACCAAAGAATAATCTTTCCGTGGGAAAACAATAGCAAGCGTGTAAAGCGTTCTGTCTTTGCTGTCTGTGAAAAGCGGATAAGTGTAATTGGTCTTATCTTTTTGATCAAGATAGATGTTATTCGTAATTGTTGTTAGTTTATTAGTTTTGTTAATAATACCGTAACCGAATTTTGTATCAATTCCTTTAAGTTTTAACTCCTTAGTTATTAGAGAATCAATTGTTTTGCTGTCTACACGTTTTTCTATCGGTAAATTTGTTGCGCTCAATCTGGCAAATTGCTTCATTTGATAAGCGTTATTGTCAAGATCTCTACTAATGTCTGTAGTTAAAGGCTCTGGCGAGCTTTTTTTAAGTTTCAGCTGGCCTTCATCTTTATAAAGTTTGGTTGTGTATAAAGTGTCACCTTTTGCGGAAACCGGAATGTTTTGCTTCTCAACAATCGTTGTCTGAAAAAGAATATTGGATCGATTTGCAGAATCGGTACTTTGCTGGATGTAAGTTTTAGTGGGTTGATTTGCAGACGCTAAAACCTCTTTGCCTAAATTATTATATTCTTTATTATAGATCTTATCAACCTCAATTTGATTTATTTTTTGAGTGGAAGTTTCTAAGGCCGAATAGACTTTATTGGAGAAATCCTGCTCAAGTGAGGTGTATAATTCTTTGATCCAATACAACTGCAGAGAGACGAAAACAATCAATGAAATCGTCATAAATACAGAAATGATCGGAATGAATTTGTTGTTCATATCAATTTTTAAGTTTGAAAAGTTAAAATTAATGATTTTAAGAATGTCTCAATAAAAAAAGACGTTTGAAATTATTAAATTTTTCTTAAAATCAACAGATTTAACATTTTATTGTGAATATCAAATATGTTGCCATAAGAAAAGTTTGGTGCGATTTTATCTAATTAAGTTTGTAAAAACATAGAACGTTATGAATTCCGAAATTATTTTTAACACCGATTTAGATTCTGCAAGCGCTTATATTTCTAAGATCTATGATGCAGACGTAACAGAGCTTTGGGATTATTTTACCCAATCCGAATTGATAGACCAATGGTGGGCACCCAAACCGTGGAAATGCGAAACCGATAAAATGGATTTTCGTGAAGGCGGAAATTGGTTATACGCAATGGTTGGTCCAAAAGGTGAAAAAGAATTTGCAATCGCAAACTTTGGCGAAATAATGCATCACAGAAGTATTTCCTGGACAGAGGCTTTCGCTGATGACAAAGGAAAAGTTAAAACAGATTTACCGCAAACCACATGGTTAATAGGCTTCACAGGAATCGATGAAGGCACGAGAATGACCTTCAATCTTCATTTTAAATCCAAAGAAGAACTGACTCAAATTATGGAAATGGGTTTTGAAGAAGGCTTCAAAATGGGATTGAATCAGTTGGAAGATTTGCTAAATCGTTAATTTGTTGAATCGCAGATTATTATCGGCCTAACGATTTTACAAATTAACGATTCAACAATTCAACAAATCATTTACTCCAAATCAATCTCCTCATCTTCAAAATACTGAATAATCGCTTTTTTCATCAAGAGCGATTGTTCATTTGGTTTCAATTCTGGCAGGTCATCCAGTTTGTCATAATGAGGCCAGCCACCTTCGTAATGCGTGAATTTATAATAACCAAACGGTTCTAGCAACCTGCAAACCGCGATGTGCAACAGATTGACCTTATCATCTTTCGTGAATTTCTGTTGTCCGCTTCCCAATTCCTGAACACCAATGATGAACAATAACGTGTCAATTGGCGGGTTTTTCTCAGTTTGAAAATTGACTTCAAAGAAGTGTTCTACTTTTTTCCAAAGTTCTGCTTCGCTCATAATTAATTTTTTAAACCTTCTATTTTAAATAAGAATGCATATTCCAAAGCAATTTCTTTAAGACTTTCAAATCTTCCACTTGCGCCGCCGTGACCAGAACTCATATCGGTTTTGAAGATAAGAATATTGTCATCCGTTTTTAATTCTCTCAATTTTGCTGTCCATTTTGCTGGCTCCCAATATTGAACTTGAGAATCGTGGAAACCTGTGGTAATTAATATGTTAGGATAATTTTTTGCTTCGATATTATCATAAGGCGAATAGGATTTCATATAATCATAATATTCTTTCTCATTCGGATTTCCCCATTCGTCATATTCTCCTGTGGTCAAAGGAATCGTATCATCCAACATTGTCGAAACCACGTCCACAAAAGGAACTTGCGCCACAATCCCGTTGAAAAGTTCAGGGTTGTAATTCATCACTGCACCCACCAAAAGTCCGCCGGCACTTCCGCCCATGGCGTAAAGGTGTTTTGGAGAGGTGTAATTTTCTGTTATTAAGTGCTTTGCAGCATCAATGAAATCAAAAAACGTGTTTTTCTTCTGAAGCATTTTTCCGTCTTCGTACCATTCTCTGCCAAGATATTCTCCGCCTCTTATGTGTGCGATGGCAAAAATATAGCCTCGGTCTAATAGTGACAATCTTGTACTAGAAAAGCTTGCGTCAACCGTATGACCGTAACTTCCGTAGCCGTAGAGTAGTAGTGGCGTATTTTCGGATTTCGGTGTGTCTTTGTGATAAACCAAGGAAATTGGAACTTGTTTTCCATCTCTTGCGGTTGCCCAAATTCTTTCTGAGATATAATTTTCTTTGTTGAATTTTCCGCCTAAAACTTCCTGTTCTTTGAGAAGTTTGGTGGTTTTTTCTTTCATATCATATTCGAAAGTCGAAGCGGGTTTTGTCAAAGATGTGTAGCCGAAACGTAATTTTTCGGTATCAAATTCCATATTCGTTCCGATGTACGCGGTGTAAGTCGGGTCGGAAAACGGCAGATAATGAGAATCTCCGGTTTTGCTCTCGATGATTTTGATTTGAAGAAGTCCGCTTTCTCTTTCTTCCAAAACGAAATAGTCATTAAAAATTTCAAAACCTTCCAACAACACATTTTCTCTGTGCGGAATAAAATCTTCCCAGTTTTCAATCGATGCATTCTCGACTTTTGTTTTTACAATTTTAAAATTGGTAGAATCATCTGCATTCGTAATGATGTAAAAATCATCTTGATAATGCTCCACAGAATATTCCAAATCCTCAGTTCTTGGCTGGATAATTTTCCAATCTGCAAAAACATCATTCGCCGGAATGAATCTGTGTTCGTCTTCATTTGTACTCGATGAAGAGATGAAAATATAGTCTAAAGTCTTGGTTTTGTAAACATTAACGTCAAAAGTCTCATCTTCCTCGTGGAAAATCAAAACGTCTTTTTCAGTTTCAGTTCCTAATTCGTGACGATGGATCTGAAACGCTCTTAGGCTTTCATCTTTTCTAATGTAAAAGACATAATTGTTATCACTTGACCAAACTGCTTTTCCAGTCGTATTGTTAATTTCGTCTCCATAGATTTCGCCGGTTTTCAGATTCTTGAAGAAAATCTTATAAATTCTTCTCCCGACAATATCAGTTGAAAAAGATAGAATGTCATTATTAACGCTGATAGAAATGCTTCCAATATCGAAATATTCGTTGCCTTCCGCTAAAACATTGGCATCCAAAAGAATCTCTTCTTGATTCTCCAAGGTTTGAAACTTTCTTGAGAAAATCGGATATTCTTTCCCATCTTCATATCTTACGATGTACCAGTATTGATTGAAAAAATAAGGTAAAGACTCGTCATCCTTTTTGTAGCGGGATTTCATTTCCTCATAAAGGTCATTCTGAAGGTCTTCTGTTTCCTTCATCACAAAATCTGTGTAGGCATTTTCTTCCTCCAGATATTTGATGACTTCGGGATTTTCACGTTCATTCATCCAGAAATAAGGGTCATTCCTTTGGTCGTTATGAATTTCTAGAAGTTTTTCTATTTTTTTTGCTTTTGGAGCATTCATTTTGTTTTGATTTTTAACGCAAAGGCGCAAGATTAGGTTAAAGTATTAATGTTGAAAGTCGCCAACTTTCAAAGCGGTTAACGATTTATTTTGCGACTTTAAACGTTATTATAGAAATTAATTTTGCGCCTTTGCGATATTTTTTCTAGCTCAAATTTAAACAAAAAACCATCCTCTCAGAAAGAAGACGGTTTTGATTTATGTAAACAATAATTACTTATTGATGCTTTTGATGTATTTTTCTATCGCCATTGTCATAGACGGCGTTTCTTTCGTTGGAGCCATTACGTTGACGGTCAATCCAGCTTCTTCTGCAGCTGCTTGGGTCGTGGTTCCAAAAACAGCGATCTTGGTTTCCTTTTGGTCAAAAGTTGGGAAATTGATCTTCAAAGATTTGATTCCTTGCGGGCTGAAGAAAACCAACATTTCGTAATCATTAATGTCGATATCTGTCAAATCACTCGCCACTGTTTTGTACATGATCGCTCTCGTCCAATCGATGTTCGAAGAGTCCAAAACCTTTGGAACTTCTGGCGTTAAGATATCTGATGATGGCAAAAGATACTTTTCTGATGGGTGTTTTTTGAACAGTGGTGCCAAATCGGAAAAAGTTTTCTCGCCAAAGCTGATCTTTCTTTTTCTGTAGACGATGTGCTTCTGCAAATAGTTGGCAATAGCCTCTGACTGGCAGATGTAGCGCATTGCATCTGGCACTGTGAATCTCATTTCCTCCGCTAATCTAAAATAATGGTCGATCGCGTTTTTGCTTGTGAAAATAATACCGGTGTACTGTGTAAGGTCAATTTTCTGCGTTCTGAGTTCTTTCGCATCCACCCCCTGAACGTGGATAAAAGGACGAAAATCAATTTTGATCTTCTCTTTCTTTGCAATCTCCAAATAAGGCGAAGATTCGTTAGGAGCGGGCTGTGAAACTAAAATAGATTTGATTTTCATCTTAAAATGTCTGTGTTACATTTAATAAAATAAGAACTTCCAAAGTACCAACACGGGTACTATTTGAAGCGTGCAAATATACAAAAATTTATAATACCATTTTTCGGGCAAAATAGCCTGCTTGTGAAAAATATAGATGAGGTTTTTCAACACGAACAAGGATATTAATACTATAATGATCGTATAAAAATATTGTACCAGATCCAAAGGATAGAAATAAAGTGCAAATCCAGCGATGATCAATCCAATAGATTCCAAGAAATAGAACTTACTGGAGATCAGGGCCAAACCTTTCAGATTCTTTCCGTCGCCAATGCTGTTGTAAAAGAAAAAAGTGAGCAAATTTTTGATAATGTCAAAAGAGATCACTGCTAAGAAGGCAAAACCAAATTTGTTGAGCTGAACGCCAAACAACTGAATATCGGAGATGAACTTCGGGACAACAGGTACGAACTGTGACAGAAGTACAGCGATCATCACGCTTCTGACAATGGAAATGATCGTCCAGGAAGGTGTTAGATTATTAGAATCCTCGATCTTCTGTGTAAGAAAATCCTTGATGTTAGCATCGCGGTTGAAAACAGAAAGCACGATAATGTAAGCGAAAATACTCCCGAGAATACAATATACCACCCAATCATTATGTTCTGCTATTCTTACCAAGCTCCAAATTTTTTGCAAAAATAAGAATTAGAAATTGTTATAGGTTTATTTGTAAGTTAAATAATTGAGATAATTTTTCTGTAGGAATCTACTTCTCATCGATATTATTCTTATTATTAATTCGATTAAAACTTTTCACAATTAAAATGAGTTTCAAAACCTTTGTCATATTACTGTCTATCGTCGGCATATTTTACATTCCCGGGAAAATTCTCATTTCGAATAGTGATTTAATAGAGGTCAAGGCAACAGTAACTGAAGTTAGGAAAAGCGGAAACCGGGTGCCATATTATAAATTCAAGACCAAAGAATATCCGGGTGTTTTTTACAATTCAGGAAATGGGATGCTTTCTTATTTCAAAAATGACGAGGCGATCTTGAAAAATTCCATTAATAAGAAACTGACTTTTTACATTAATGAAAATGAAAACTTAGAAAATGATGACGATAAGTTTTACGTTGCATTAAATTCAAAATCGAAATGGACGGATCTGTTTTACTACAACATCAGATCTTTTACAAAGTTTTTCTTTGCCATTTTTTGTCTTTTTCTTTTGATTATCAATACAATTGCGATTTATAGATATAAAATGAAGTTGTTTGAGATTTCGTTTATGGTCTATTTGGCTTTGTTCTTTTTGGTGCTTGGGCTGTAAGTTGCAATTCACTTCACTCTTTCCGTAAAACTGACCGCTTCATCAAACCTTTTGCTCCAAGGTAAAAAATATTGCAAGACCATTGGAACATGCTTTTTGTTTAAGTTAATTGGCTTCACATTTGGCTGGAAAGGTTTCAGGGCTTTCAAAAAATTATCATTGGCGACTTTTATGGAAGGATAAGTTTTCTCTCCCACGTAAATCAAAAAAGGCGGTGTTTTGTCATTAATGAAATAAATAGACGACGCTTGTTTCCATTTTTCAGGGTCTTTGCTCCAGGTGATATCGTAATTATCTGCTGAAGTTGGCGGATATTTTTCCAAATAATTTTTCATATCGATTCCCGCAGCATCAATCATGATAATTCCTGAAATTTTTTTTTCCAGGATTCCGTATTTAGGATTCATCACGGCGGAAGTTGCCAATTGTCCACCAGCAGAATGTCCAGAGATGAAAATTCGTTCAGGATTTCCGTGGTAATTTTTAGCATTTGCTTTTGTAAATTGAATGGCTGAAGCGATTTCCTTTGTCATTTGATCCACGTCAGCATTTGGACTCAAAGTGTAATCTGGAATCACGACCACCATATTTTTGCGGGCAAAATTTCTCCCGAGAAGGTTGTACTTATTCTTATTTCCTGTGTTCCAGTTTCCGCCGTAGACGAAAATAAGGACTGGATAGTTTTCGTTCTTAATGTTTCTCGGTGTGAAAATATTGAGCTTTACATCTTCACCATTATTATTTTGGGTATAGGAAATATCCTTGTAAGCCAATGTCGGTTTGCAACTGATTATCATTAAGGCAAATAAAAGGAGTGTTGTTGATTTATACATTTTATTCATTAATAAAATAATGTACGAATAATTTGAGTTTTTAGATTGTAAATGATTTTAAGATGTTATCATTTCTATTAAAAAAAGTTAATTTCCAACACGCCAAATAAACATTAGCGATTAAAGATTATCTTTGCGGATTATTTGCCGGATGAAGAAATTGGTTATTATTCCCACCTACAACGAAAAAGAGAACATCGAAAAGATCATTTCGGCTGTTTTTGCTTTGCAGCAAGATTTCCACGTTTTGGTGGTGGACGATTCTTCGCCCGACGGAACGGCTGAGATCGTAAAAGGTCTGAGAGAGAAGTTTCCGCTTCAATTGCATTTGACCGTTCGAAAGATCAAAGATGGACTTGGCAAGGCTTACATCCATGGTTTCCAATGGGCAATTCACAACGATTATAATTATATTTTCGAGATGGATGCCGATTTTTCCCACAATCCGAAAGATCTGATTAAACTTTATGAAGCTTGTAAAGCTGCAGATATGGCCGTTGGTTCCAGATATTCTCAAGGTGTGAATGTGGTCAATTGGCCGATGGGCCGGGTTTTGTTGTCTTATTTCGCTTCGAAGTATGTGCGATTTGTTCTTGGACTTCCCATTCATGATACGACGGCGGGATTTGTTTGTTTTAAGAAAGAAACATTGATCTCGATCGGGCTTGACAAGATCAAACTGAAAGGATACGGATTCCAGGTTGAGATGAAATACCGCGTTTTCAAAAAGAATATGAAAATTGTAGAAGTTCCAATCATTTTTACCGATAGGACGGAAGGTGTGAGCAAGATGAACGGCGGGATCATCCAGGAAGCAGTTTTCGGTGTTTTGAATTTGAAATGGAAAAACCTGATCGGAAAATTGTAGATCATGAAGCATTTCTTTTACATATCAATGATTTTATGCGTTTTGTCCTGTACAGAGGCGATAGAAAAACCGAAAGACATTTTGCCGGAAGACAAGATGTCCGAGATCATTGCGGATTTTGCCATCAATGAGCAGAATTATACCATCGGAAATAATATCAATTCTGAAAATGCCACAAGATTCATTCTGAAAAAATACAAGATCAAAGGTGAATTGTTCACCAAAAGCTATGAATATTACATGACCAAACCTGAAGTGATCCAAGAGATTTTGGATGACGCTCAGAAAATCATCGTAGCAAAAGACCCAAAAGCAGAAGCATTCATCAATAAAAAATTAAAAGAAAATCCGGGAATACCGCCGCAAGCGAGATAAATTATGCAAAAATTTTTTGAAATAGAAAAAACTTCAGAGTCCAAAGCAAGAGCTGGAGTTATCAATACCGACCACGGGCAGATCCAAACACCGATCTTTATGCCGGTAGGAACGGTTGCATCTGTGAAAACCGTTCACCAGAGAGAACTTAAAGAAGATATAAAAGCGCAGATCATTTTAGGTAATACCTATCATTTGATGCTTCGTCCTACGATGGACATTATGGAGAAAGCAGGCGGTCTTCACCAATTTATGAATTGGGACCTGCCGATCTTGACAGATTCTGGTGGTTACCAGGTTTTCTCATTAGCGAAAAGCAGAAAGATCACGGAAGAGGGGGTGAAATTCAAATCGCACATCGACGGTAGTCTGCGGTTTATGTCACCAGAGATCTCTATGCAGATCCAAAGACAAATTGGCGCCGATATTTTTATGGCTTTTGATGAATGTATTGCTTATCCAAGCGACTATAATGCTGTGAAGACATCGATGGAGCTCACGCACCGTTGGTTGAAAAGATGCATCACTTGGACTGAGGAAAACAAAGAGTTGTACGGTCACAAACAGAGATTATTCCCAATTGTTCAGGGTTCTTGTTATTCTGATCTGAGAAAAATTTCGGCTGAGGTCATTTCAGAAGCTGACGCAGAAGGTAATGCGATTGGTGGATTGTCAGTTGGCGAACCAGAACCGGAAATGTACAGGATCACAGACGAAGTGACAGATGTTCTCCCGAAAGATAAACCGCGATATTTGATGGGTGTTGGAACGCCTTGGAATATCCTCGAAAGCATTGGTCTTGGCGTGGATATGATGGATTGCGTAATGCCGACCAGAAATGCAAGAAACGCCATGCTCTTCACTTGGCAAGGTGTGATGAATATGAAAAACGAACGTTGGAAAGAAGATTTTTCACCGCTTGATGAGTTTGGGACGAGTTTTGTGGACAGCGCCTACAGCAAGGCTTACGTGCGTCACCTTTTCGTTTCGAAGGAATATTTGGCAAAACAAATTGCATCGATCCATAACCTGGCGTTTTACCTTGATTTAGTGAAAGTTGCGAGAGAACACATTGTTGCCGGCGATTTCTACCAGTGGAAAGATTCTATCGTTCCTCAGTTGAAACAAAGGCTTTAGAAGATTCAAGAAAAAAAGTTAAAAGAATCAAAAGAAAATCATTTATCAATCATCATTTATCAATTATAACTCGATGAAAATCATAGATCTTTACGTCATCAAAAAATATTTGGGAACCCTCATTTTTATGTTGGCGCTTTTGTCTATCATTATTATGGTTGTGGATGTGCAGGCAAAAACACCCAGGATTGAGAGCAATGGATTTACAGTTGGTTATTTCCTGCTCAATTTTTATCCGTTCTGGATCCTGAATTTGATTCTGACCTTTATGTCGATCTTGGTTTTCATTACCGTGATCTTCTTCACCTCCAGGATGGCCAATAATACCGAGATTGTAGCGGTTATCAGTAGTGGAGCCAGTTTTCACAGATTTGCTAGGCCTTATTTGATTACTTCTTTGTTGATTTTCATGGCAACTTTGGCGGTGAATCATTTCATTTTACCTTGGGCCAATATCAAGAAAAATGTTCTCGAACCTTACACTTATAACAGCGTCAACAAGGAGAAGTTGTTGGGAAATATGAGCATTGCGTCGAATATCAGTCCTACCGATTATATTTTTGTCAATAGCTACAACAAGAAAGAAAACCGCGGGAATGGCTACATGTATCAGAAGTTTGATAAGAACAAAAAGCTGATTTACCAGATCACGGCACTCGATATCCAATGGGATGCGAAGAAAAAGCACTTCATTATTAATAATTATACCGAAAGAACTGCCGGGAAAAATGACACCGAAATATTAGGGCAAGGCACGACGAAGGTTCAGGATTTCAAATTGCCACCTTCCGAGTTGTTTCCAGATAAATTGGTCGCGCAAAATAAAACCACACCTGAGCTGATAACCTTGATCAATCGGGAAAAAATGAAAGGAAACAACAACGTCACTTCCTTCTATAACGAGCTTTATCAAAGAACATCCATGCCGGTTTCGATCATTATCTTGACGTTTTTGGGACTGTCATTGTCGTCTCAGAAAAAGCGTGGTGGACTTGGGCTTAATCTCGCTGTGGGGATTGCTTTGGCGTTCCTATTCGTGTTTTCTTTTCAGGTTTTGAATGTCGTTTCCGAAAACAAAACTTTGCCACCACTATTGGCAATGTGGCTTCCGAATATCATTTTTGCACCTGTCGCTGCTTATCTTTACATTAAAAGAGCGAATCAGTAATTTGTTTGAGGTAAAATCGTAAAACTGTTTGTTTAAAAGTCCAAAGTTAATATAGGAGTTCAATCTCTTTGTGGAAAAATTTCTGCAAACCTTCATTTTCCAGTTCGATCCAAAGAAAACCATTTTTGTCAGCATTTTTGATGATGCCATTTTGGCGCAAATCGTTTTTCTGAAAAACAGAGATCTCGTCTTTTCGGAAAAGGGAACTATTATAGATATTCAGGATTTCTTCCGGATTAATGTCTTTCAGTCTTGAAATTATGTGTTGATGAAATTCATTAACGAATTGATTCAAATCGAAATTTAAACCTGTGACAGACAATACGGAACCGGCTTTCGGAAGGTTTGAAAAATCGTATTGAAGCACATTGATCCCAATTCCAATGATGTAATATTCCTCATGATCGATCTTCTTTTTCTCGATCAGGATTCCACAAACCTTTTTTCCATTTAAGATAATATCGTTCGGCCATTTGATTTTAACATTTGCGTTTGTCAGATTGGCAAGAAAATCCCGGACAATGATCGCGGTATAGTAATTGAGGAATGTATCGGAAATATTGATTTTTGAAGTTTTCAAAGCAAGCGAGTAAGCCAGGTTTTGATTCGGAATGACCTTCCAGATATTTCCGTATTGACCGCGACCTTTAGTTTGATTAAAAGTAAAAACAGCAGTTGATTCGTCTTCATTCAAAACAGAGAGTATTTCGTCATTTGTAGAAAAACAATTTTCGAAGTGGTGTAAACGGGTCATTTATGAAAACTTTAAGAGATAATAAACATGAGAAAGGAAAGATAAATAGATAAAAATCAATAAATTTGCAAATTAGACAATTTTTTGAATGAGTAAAATTACAGAAAAACAATTATTAATCGATAAGATCGTAGATTCGATTCAAGATACAAAAGGTGAAGATATTTTGGTCTTCGATTTAACAGGAATAGAAAACGCCGCAGCAGAAACTTTTATCATCTGCAGTGGAAATTCCAATACACAAGTTTCGGCAATCGCCGGCAATATCCAAAAAAACGTAAGAAACGACCTCAATGACAGACCTTGGCATGTAGAGGGTACTGAAAACTCAATGTGGGTTTTGGTAGATTACGTTTCCGTGGTCGTGCACATTTTCCAAAAAGAGATCCGTGAATATTACGACATCGAAGAACTTTGGGGTGATGCAAAGATCACAAAAATAGAAAGTTAAAAGATGCACTTTAGCATCATCAATCTTTAAAAATTAAAAATGAATAACAAAGGATTCAACTGGTTCATACCCGTTTTATTGGGACTCATTTTACTCATATTTCTTCCAGGACTTCTTGGAGACTCTATGGTAAAAAACATTGATGAAAAAGAATTTTACACACTTGTAGAAAAAGGGAAAGTTGGCGAAGTAATGGTCTACAGAGACAACTTCAAAGCTGATGTTTACCTTACAAAAGCAGCAAAAGCTGAACTAAAAAAGACGGATAAGGAGAGCGATCCACTTTCTGTGATCAATATCAAACCAAGTCCGGATTTTGTCCTGACTTATGGTGATCTTAGATATTTCCAGGAAAGATTTGAAAGCATCAATACCAAACTGCCTACTCAGGCAAGAATGGAATTTGGTAAAAGCCAAAGTGGTTTCTCCGAGTTGCTATTTACTTTAGCACTGTGGGGTGGACTTTTCGCTTTGTTGTACTTCTTCATTTTCAGAAAAATGGGTGGTGGCGCAGGCGGACCTGGCGGACAGATTTTCAGCATTGGGAAATCTAAAGCCAAATTGTTCGACGAGAAGGACAAGATGCAGATCACTTTCAAGGATGTTGCAGGATTGGAAGGTGCTAAAGAAGAAGTTCAGGAAGTTGTAGATTTCTTGAAGAATTCTGAAAAATATACAAAACTTGGAGGTAAAATCCCAAAAGGTGTTCTATTGGTAGGTCCTCCGGGAACTGGTAAAACCTTGTTGGCGAAAGCTGTAGCAGGTGAAGCTAAAGTTCCGTTCTTCTCCCTTTCAGGTTCTGATTTTGTTGAAATGTTTGTGGGTGTTGGAGCTTCCAGAGTAAGAGATCTTTTTGCTCAGGCTAAAGCGAAATCTCCTGCCATTATTTTCATCGATGAGATCGATGCGATTGGTAGAGCGAGAGGAAAAGGTGGTTTCCAAGGTGGAAATGATGAGCGTGAAAATACATTGAACCAATTACTGACAGAGATGGATGGTTTTGGAACAGATGTGAACGTAATCGTGATGGCTGCTACAAACCGTGCCGATATTTTGGATAAAGCATTAATGAGAGCTGGTCGTTTTGACCGTTCAATCTATGTGGATCTTCCGGAGTTGCACGAGAGACAACAGATCTTTGATGTTCATTTGGCTAAGATCAAAATGGATGACTCAATCGATAGAGAATTCTTGGCAAAACAAACACCAGGTTTCAGCGGTGCTGATATCGCCAATGTTTGTAATGAAGCCGCTTTGATCGCTGCAAGAAACTCTCATGAATCAGTTAATAAACAAGATTTCTTGGACGCAGTTGACAGGATCATCGGCGGCCTTGAGAAGAAAAATAAAGCCATCAAACCTTCTGAGAAAAGAAGAGTTGCTTTCCACGAAGCTGGTCACGCGACAATCTCTTGGTTGGTTGAGCATGCAGCACCACTTCTAAAAGTGACAATCGTCCCGAGAGGACGTTCACTTGGAGCCGCTTGGTACCTTCCGGAAGAAAGACAATTGACCACGACGCAACAAATGTTGGATGAGATTTGTGCAACATTGGGCGGTAGAGCTGCAGAACAAGCTGTTTTTGGTAACATTTCTACTGGAGCATTGTCAGATCTTGAAAGAGTTACGAAACAAGCTCAGGCGATGGTTACGATCTACGGTTTGAACGATAAAGTAGGAAATATTTCTTACTATGACAGTTCAGGACAGTCGGAATACAGTTTTGGAAAACCTTACTCTGAGCAAACTGCGAAACTGATTGATGAAGAAATTTCGAAATTGGTGGAAACGCAATATGAGAGAGCAGTGAATATCTTGACAGAAAATAGAGATAAACTGGATGCTCTGGCAAACAAACTTTTGGAAAAAGAAGTGATCTTCCGTGAGGATCTTGAAGAAATTTTCGGAAAACGTGCCTGGGATCCTGAGTTGACAGAGAAACCAGTGTCGAGTATTGATAATCCAGTAGATGCTGGAAACGTCTTAAATCCAGAGAGTTAAATCTTATTTAACTGCATTGTAAAAAGAAAATCCTAATTTATTTAGGATTTTCTTTTAAAATAAAGTTTTGGTTTTTAGCCGATTATAATTATTTTTTTACATTTGTACTAATTAAAGCATAGAAAAATTGAGTCTGTTTAAAAAACTCGTCAATAAAATAATGAATCAGCCCGAAGAGGAGCAGCCAGATGTTACAAAACTGGCAGACCAACTTCGTGATGCAGATCTAGATTATAAATTTGCGCAACTATTTACGCATTCAGGGGGATTTTTTAATTATTGCGCAGATGAATCTGAAGCATTGCAGACGCTCAATCAAATTATCAAGATAGAACAAGTTAAGGATGTCTTCTGTTGGGATCAGGATCTGAGAAACTTCTTGGATGTGATAAAAACACCTTACACGCCAGAATTGACAGAACAAAACGATGCCGCTTTCATCACTTGTGAATATCTAATTGCCTTTGACGGCAGAATTATGCTTTCACACAACAATATTTTACATTACCATTCTTCAAGATTGCCGAGCAAAATTATCATTATGGCCAATGTTTCTCAGATTGCCAATAATCTGAATGAGGCGATGATGAAGGTAAAACGTGCGGGAAATCTTAAAAATCTGACCTCTATCAGCGGAAGTCAGTCCAAATTAGACACACCTAATAAGGATAATACCAAACTTTTCTTACTTTTGCTCGAAGATTAAATTTCAGCTTTGGATAAAAATTTCATTCAGCGGACAATTTCCGGGATCATTTATGTTTTGGTTATTGCTATTTGCACCACGCCGCTAGGCGAAAATCTCTTTAGCAGTTTCCTGCCACAAGTAAAACAGCAATATCTTTTTTACGGATTCATCACATTCCTTCTTATTGTTGGATTATACGAATGCATTAGGCTGATGAAATTTGATAACAGCATTTACAAATGGCTCGTTTTTCCTGTTGCCGCGATTATTTACTACCGATTTACCAAACGATTTTTCAACCACGATTTTCTCAACGGCTATAGCATCAACAACTATTTCAGCGAGATACTTGCATTAGGATTAATAGTAATAGCCGTCGTTACACTTTTCAAATATTCCCGAGAACTTTACTTCGAAAACGGAAAACTGATTTTCACAGTCGTTTACGTGACTTTACCATTCGCATTTTCATTAGGCTTGCCCAAATTCAGTACGTTTGATTCGAGCAAAACTTTCACTTTAGAAATCTTTATGCTTTTTGTATTGATCTGGAGCAGTGATACTTTTGCGTATCTCACAGGAAAATTCTTCGGAAAACACAAGATGGCGCCAAAGATTTCCCCGAAGAAAACCTGGGAAGGATTTGCTGGCGGCGTGGTTCTGACATTGATTTTGGGATTCTTCGTAGAACAATATTTCCCTGAACTTCGAGGAAACTGGATGATGGTTGGATTCCTGGTTTCCGTATTCGCGCCGTTAGGAGATTTGGTAGAAAGTCAGTTAAAACGTAGTTTTGCAGTCAAAGACAGTGGGAATATCATTCCGGGTCACGGTGGCGTCTTGGACAGGTTGGATAGCTTTATCATCTGCGTTCCGGTTGTCTATCTCTATTTTATCTTAGAAAAACTAGTTTAGAATCAATTATATGAAACTACATAAAGAATCAAAAGGGACCTTGGTCGTTGCAATTTTGTTCATTGCATTTATAGCAGCCGTATCCATTTATTATTTAGAATTATGGTCTTTGGTTATTCTAATTCCACTTTTAGTAATGTTGGGATTGATTTTCTGGTTTTTCAGAGTTCCAACAAGAGCCATTCTTGATCATACAGAAAATGTGGTTGCACCGGTGGATGGGAAAGTCGTGATGATAAAAGAAGTTATTGAAGACGAATTCATCAAAGATAAATGCATTCAGGTTTCGATTTTTATGTCACCGCTTAATGTTCATATTTGCCGTTATCCGGTAAGTGGAGATGTTATCTATAAAAAATACCATCCAGGAAAATATCTGGTGGCTTGGCACGAGAAATCCTCGACTGAAAACGAAAGAACAACAGTTGCAGTAAAAAGTTTGACCAATCATCAAGTTGTTTTTCGTCAGATTGCAGGTTACGTGGCAAGAAGGATTGTTTTCTATTGTAATGTTCAGGACGAGGCAAAAGCTGGTCATGAATTTGGTTTCATCAAGTTCGGTTCCAGAATGGACGTTTTCCTTCCATTGGATACAGTGATCCTTTGCAAAATCGGAGACAAAACGAAAGGTGGAATAGACGTTATCGCAAGAATGAGAGATTAATTTCTTATCAATATAAATTTAAAAGAGGCTTAATTATTAAGTCTCTTTTTTTGTTTCATCCCGAAAATTGACAGT
Organism: Chryseobacterium sp. FP211-J200; assembly: GCF_001643375.1. Classification (GTDB taxonomy): domain Bacteria; phylum Bacteroidota; class Bacteroidia; order Flavobacteriales; family Weeksellaceae; genus Epilithonimonas; species Epilithonimonas ginsengisoli. The sequence goes on along the minus strand of NZ_LSHB01000040.1, from coordinate 19,494 downwards.
TTAGTCAGAGTTTTTCACCATTCGGACTCATATTTTTTTAATTAATATTTCATCAATATAATTTTGAGGCATAATTAAAAATCAAAACAATGAAAACATCAGTATTCTTTTCACTATTCCTTATCTTGTTGTCCATTTTTTCCAAAGCTCAGATGGATGATAAATTCTATCAGCCGAAAAAAGAAATGAAACCTTTGGAATTCAAAAACATCGAAAACATCAGTTTGCCTGTTGAAAGAGACACCATCACTGCAGTCGTTTTGAAGCCTGAATCAAAATCAATCAAGAAAACAATTATATTTTTTCACGGCGCAGCAGGTAATATTTCAACTTACCAATATATCACCAAGCCATTGGTAGAAAATGGATTCCAAGTTGTAATGGTCGACGTAAGAGGTTACGGAAAGTCAAGTGGAAAACCAACCCATCTGAATGTGGCAGAAGACGGTCAAAAAATGTTTGATTATCTGTTGGCCAGAAAAGATGTTCAAAGCACAAAAATCTATCTGTATGGCGCTTCTCTGGGTTCTCAGATTGCAACGCACTTGGCAAAAGAAAATCCAACAAAGATTTCTGGATTGATTGTGGATGGCGGAATGTCGTCTTTCACAGATATCGCGATCCATTTTGCGCCTCAATACAAGGAAATGATTGAGAAAGCCTTGATTTCACCTTACTCAGCAAAGGAAGATGTGAAAGCTTTGAGTAATGTTCCAAAACTTTTCATCTACAGCAAAGGCGATTCAACAGTTCCGTTTGAGCAAGGACAATTGATTTACACCAACGCGCCCGAACCAAAACAGTTCATCGAGTTTTCCGGAGAACACATCCAGGCAATGGTCGTGGACAAAAGTAGAATCGTAGCTGCTATCGAAAAGTTATAATAAAAAAGGAAACCTTAATGGGTTTCCTTCTTCTTTTTAGCTGATTTTTTTCTTTAAATTATTAGCTTACCCAATTATCAAATGACTTTATTCTTGTCCACTTCCTATTTGTTTTTTTATAAATTGCTGTATTTCCACCACCATACAAGGGACCGCAAGACATCGAATACTGAACTATACAGAACGTTTTATTTTCATTAAAAAAGGGAACAGAGAAAGTTCTAATACATTTGTCGTTATAACGTTTATGGAATTCATTCCAAAAATCCCCAGTCTTAATTTGGTGTATTTTGTAAAGTTCTTCGTCGTTAGTATATTGTAGTTTTTTCTTTATTCTGTTTTTATTAAATGTGAAATTAGATAGAGCTTTATCTTGCTGTAAGTAATAAGCAGAATCTTTTTGTAAAAAGATAGAATCATATTCTAAACTGATTCCAAAATTTGGAGGTGGAGGCGGTTCATCACTATTTTTATTTTTGTTCTCCAAATAAATATTTTTAGCAGAAATATTATAAACGTAGTTATTAGTAAAATCTTTATTAATGCCCATTAAGCTATCATCTTTGAGTTCATCAGAAATCAACTGATTCAAAACTTCATATTTTAAGCCAATAGTTTCATCTTTGATTGTAGCTTCAGGTTTCGGGGAATTCTTTTTACAAGAAACTAATAAAAGTAGAACAAGCAATACATAATTTTTCATAGTTTAAAAGTACAAAAAAAGGAAACCTCAATGGGTTTCCTTCTTCTTTTTAGCTGATTTTTTCGTCAGCTTTTTAGGCATTTTAGATTTCACAAACTGCTCTCTATCCTTAATGAATTCAAGCATTTCCTTATTATAAGAGAATTGTTTTGCTTCCTTCAAAAACTTCAAAGCATTCGCAAAACTTCCTCTAATCTCAGAAAGCAACGCTCTGTAAAACCATAAAATCGATTTATCAATTCCTTTTATCTTTAAAGAATAATTGATTAGTTTTTCCGCTTCCTGCAAATCTTCGTTATCCAAAAGACATTTGATATAATATTTTGGTGTATTCAGATTCGTGACATCACATAGCATTGCTTCTTCGAAATAGAGTTTTGCTTTTTCATAATCGTTGAGCATTTCGCTGTAGATTCTTCCCATCAGACAAAGCGAATCTGCATCTTCAGGATCGTATGAAAGCGCATAGTTCAACGCTTCCAAACAATCTGGCAAGCTGTAAGGGTAATTATCTAAAGCTTCGAAATAATATTTACTTTTAGTTAAGGTCATTTCTGTAGTTTTTTAATTCATTTTTCAGTTGATTTCTTTCTTTTTTGAAAGATTTTTCCTGATGATTCTTTTTAAAATCGGTTCCCGAGAATGTCCGAATAGGATTTCCTATCTGAACATTCAAATGATTGTTCCACGTTTCCTGCATTTGTTTTTCCAATTGTTGAATGTGAAATTCCATCACTTTTTCTTTTAATCTGATGATGGAAATCTTCTTATTCTCCAGTTGCGAACGGGAATCCTGCACGAAAACACTTTGTCCCGTTGTCAGATAAGTTGCACGAACTGCGGTTTCTACTTTATTCACGTTTTGTCCGCCACTTCCCTGACTTCTCGCCGTCTGAAACTGAATTTTCTTTTCATTAAATTCAATTTTCTCCAATCCATCCAGTTCAAAAATCCCGATAAACCAATTGCTTCGTTTATGAAATTTTCTGAAAGTGCTTTTCCCAATCCAAAGAATGCTTCCAAGCCAGTTTTTCAGAAATTCATTGACTTCTTTTCCTTTTAAAAGTAAGGTTGCTGATTTCAAAGTCAGATTTTCATCGCCATTTTCACGGTGGATGATTTCGTAACCGATTTTATTTTGTTTTGCTTCCTCAAGGAAGACCTTTAGAACTTTGGCAACGACCCATTGACATTCCAAAGGCCCTCTTCCCGAGGTGATTTGTATTATTTTGTCCATTGTTTTTTAGGAGCTTAATCCCGCTTTCCGCTGTATCTTTTTTCGCCAACGCTTTTTTCAAGCCCACGCAAAAAAAAAGGATGCCGCTTCAATCGGGGCTATGGTTTTTCTCCTTTTTATTACTATTTGTTATAAATTATTTAATGATTTTCTAAAGAATTAAAATGCTAGTATTTAACACCCAACATCCCGTATCCAACATCAATCATTATTTATCCATCTTCACAATTCGAGGTTGGAAAGTTCCGAGAATATCGACCAATTCGCTTTGTCCATTCATCACTTCATTGATGTCTTTGTACGCCATCGGTGCTTCCTCAGCATTTCCGCCCATCAAGGTTACATTTTTGAGTTTCAATTCTTTTTTAATGTCATTTTGAGTGAAACGGTTTCTGCATTCTCCTCTCGAAAAAGCTCTTCCCGCTCCGTGTGAAGCCGAGTTCAGTGAATCCGGATTTCCTTTTCCACGAACAATGAAACCTTTTGCCGTCATAGAACCGGGAATCATTCCCAATTCGTTTTCATTGGCTGGAGTTGCGCCTTTTCGGTGAACAATCACTTCTTTTCCGTTATGAATTTCTTTCCACGCAAAGTTGTGATGGTTTTCGATTCTGGCTTTCACTCTTCCGCCGACCGCTTTCACCAATCTTCTGTGAATGTCGTCGTGACAAGCCGAAGCATAATCTCCCGCGAGATTCATAGCCGTCCAGTATTCTAAACCGAGATGCGTATTCAAATCCAGCCAGGCGAAATTTTGCGCTTCTTTTGGTAGCGGACATTGTTCGGTCGCCACTCTCGAATAATACTGAGCGATTTCTGCTCCCAATCCACGCGAACCGCTGTGTGAAAGTATTCCGAGGTATTTTCCTTTTGGAAGATTGATTTGTTTGTCCTCTTCCGTAATTTCCACTTCCCCGAATTCCACAAAGTGATTTCCACCGCCGGAACTTCCCATTTGTTTGATGGCTTTTCCTTTTAACCTTCTCAAAATCGGAATTAAACCGAACGTATCTCTGTCGAAAATTTCGTGGTCGACGTGAGATTTGTGCGTTTCGTACATCCCGAATTTCGTGTGTTCGGCAAGCGCTTTTTCATATTTGTTTCTTGCACCGTCGAGATATGAAATTGGTGTATCCAAAATACTTAGGCTCATTCTGCAACCAATATCCATCCCTACTCCATAAGGAATCACTGCATTTTCTACGGCCAAAACTCCACCGATTGGAAGTCCGTAACCACTGTGTGCATCGGGCATCAAAGCGCCTTGCGTTGCAATTGGCAGTTTCAGTGCGGTGTACAATTGGTTTTTTGCTTCATCTGAAATATTGTTTCCGAAAATCTGAAATGAAGCCCGGTTGGTATTGAGCATTCTTTTTTCGGTTTTCTTTGATGAAAGCAAAGCTTCCGCGATTTGTCCGAAGGTTAAATCTTTTTCGAAGTTCTCCGGATTTTGCTGAATTTCCTTGAGAAGAGATTTCACATAATGTATATTTTTGGTTGCAAAATTTCTTTTCATCACTTCCAAAGCGATGTTGATGCTCTGGTTGTTTGGATAGCCTAATTTTAATATATCTTTTCCTTTTAGTTTTAAATTTCCCATTTTTTTATATAATTGATGAATGATGAGAGATAAATGATATTCTCACATCGATTTTTTTTCAACTAATATTTTAGTTGATTTGATTTTTGTCGGAATTTTCTATTTTCTGACAAATGTTGATTTGGAGCTGAAATACCTAGCCCCGATTGCAGTGGAAATCCTTTTTTTTTGCGTTGGCTTGATAAAAGCGAGGGCAAAAAAAGATTGCAACGGAAAGCGGGAAATAGCTCCTAAAAAATTGATTTCGGGGAAATGTTGAGTTTGAAATATGGCGCAATAAAAAACCCGAAATCTTACGACTTCGGGTTTTGATATTTCATTATACTGTTGTTCTAAGAAGGTACCAAATCACGAAGCCTCGCCTTTGCAAAAGGCAATCCTACTGATGTATGTTGATTGTATTTGAACATTGCTTCGTTGTTATTTTTGTTGGTTGAACTTGATTTTCAGGTGCAAAGATATTATTTTTTTTGAATTGGCAAATTTTATTTTTTAAATGGTTAAATATTTTAGCTGATTAAAGCTTCGTATTTTTTTCGGTTGTCAATCAAAATCCATAGATTGATAAAAAATAGAACGGCTGCAATTCCTATTCCTGGAGGAGCCGGCGCAACCGTACAATTGTGCAACAAAATTCCAATCATTACAGGGAGAATAATAATGGCACCCAGCGCTCTTGTTTTTGGAAGGATGAAAAGCAGACCTCCAACTATTTCTACAATTCCGACCAATGGTAATAGCCAAGGAAGTTTCATAATAGCTTCAAAAGCCTGTTTTGCATCGTCAGGCATATCTTCCGGCATTGGCATATAGTGGAAGAACTTGTCCAGTCCGGCGTTGATGAACATTAAACCGAAAAGGAGGCATAGGATAAATTTGACGTATTTCATAGTTTGTAAATTTTATAGTTATTTTTTTATTTCTACAGATTCATTTTCCTGAAGCGGTCTTTTACTACCAAACTGCGTTGCAAAAAGAAAAGCCAAAACAGCCAGACAAACCAGCAAAGCGGCTATTACGATGAAGATCTTTTTGCGCAAAGTAAGCTTGGGAATGTATGACACCAAAAATATTAGGATGACCAATAAAATTACAAATAGTGCGGTAATTCCCATATATTATTTTGATATTTATTTGTTATTTGAAATTATTTAACGAATTTAATAAAAATATGAATTGAATGTTAAAATAAAAATCCGTCGGAGAAAATTTCCCGGACGGATTGATAATTAGAAGATGAAGCTAATTTATATTTTACTTCAAAGCGATTTCTACCACTTCGCTCATATTGGTTACATAGTTGACTTTCAAATGTTTAAGGTAGTCTTTTTTGATTTCCTCCACATCTTTTCTATTCGCCTCGCAAAGGATGACTTCTTTGATTCCTGCTCTGGTTGCAGCGAGTAATTTTTCTTTGATTCCACCAACTGGAAGAACTTTTCCACGAAGTGTAATTTCGCCAGTCATTGCAAGATGAGGTTTCACTTTGATGTTCTTGTAACTTGAAACCATCGAGGTCAACATTGCAATTCCGGCAGATGGACCATCTTTTGGTGTTGCGCCTTCTGGAACGTGAACGTGGATGTTTTTCTTTTCGATGTCGTCTTCAGAAATGCCTAATTCTTCGTAATGTGCTTTGATGAATTCCAACGCGATTGTTGCAGATTCTTTCATTACATTTCCGAGATTTCCGGTCATTGTCAAAGCGCCTTTTCCTTTGGATAGAATACTTTCAATAAAGAGAATATCACCACCAACACTTGTCCACGCTAAACCTGTTACCACGCCGGGAACATCAGTGATTTCGGCCAAAGTTTTCGGTCTTGGAACACCAAGTATTTCATCGACTTTATCAATAGAGATTTTCGGGTCGAAGTCTTTTTCCATCGCAATCTGAAGTGCCACCCAACGGGCGATTCCTGCAATTTTTTTCTCCAAAGTTCTCACGCCACTTTCAGAAGTGTGTGCATCAATGATATGTTTCAGTTCCGGGTTTCCGAGTTTCAGATATTTCGCGTCCAAACCATTTTCTCGCAATTGTTTTTTGATCAAATGTCGTTTAGCGATTTCCACTTTTTCTTCCAAAGTGTAACCAGCAATGCTGATGATCTCCATTCTGTCCAAAAGCGGACGTTGCACGGTAGAAAATGAATTGGCCGTTGCAATGAACATCACTTTTGAAAGGTCATAACCTAATTCTAGGAAATTATCGTAGAAATTGTTATTCTGTTCTGGGTCAAGAACTTCCAACAAAGCTGAACTTGGGTCGCCGTGAGCACCTTGGCCGAGTTTATCAATTTCATCAAGCACAATTACAGGATTGGATGTTCCGGATTTTTTGATAGACTGGAGAATTCTTCCCGCCATCGCACCGATGTAGGTTTTTCTGTGTCCGCGGATCTCGCTTTCGTCGTGTAAACCACCAAGAGAAACACGCACATATTTTCTACCGAGTGCGTCGGCCACAGATTTCCCAAGTGAGGTTTTCCCAACACCTGGAGGACCTACCAAACAAAGGATTGGCGACTTCATATCGTTCTTAAGTTTTAGAACAGCAATGTGTTCCAAAATTCTTTTCTTGATATCTTCCAGCCCAAAATGTTCTTTATCCAAAAGCTTTTCCGCTTTATTCAAATCGAAGGCATCTTTGGAATAATGTTCCCAAGGAAGATCGGTGAAAAAGTCCAGATAATTACGCTGCACGTTGTAATCCGGCGAGCTGGAATGTTGTCTGGAAAGACGTTGTAATTCTTTTTCAAAATGTTTTTCTACATCGTCACTCCATTTCAGCTTTGAAGCTTTTTTACGGAATTCGTCTGCGTCAGATTCTGCGCCGCCGCCCAATTCGTCTTGGATGGTGCGGATCTGCTGATTTAGGAAATATTCGCGCTGTTGCTTATCCAGGTCTTTACTGGTTTTCTGATGGATCTGGTTTTTGAGTTCCAAGTGACGGAAATCGTCGTGCATCATTTCGTACAGATTTTTTGCACGTCCAATCAGTGTTTTTTCGTCGAGTAAACGCTGTTTTTTGTCTGATGAAAAATTACCATTAGCCGAAACAAAATTCAACAAATCCTCTTGTCCATCAATGTTTTTGATGGCGAATTGAGCTGCGTTAGGAATGTTCGGGTCAATATTGATGATTTTCTCCGCAAGGTCTTTGATATTGTCCATCAAGGCGGAGAATTCTTCTTTATCTTTTGGCTGCGTATCTTTTTGTTTTGTGATCTCAGCAAGAAAATACGGTTCATTTGAAACAAATTTCTTTACTCTGAATCTCTGAACACCTCTCGTGATCGCAGTGATATTACCTTCCGGAAGTGTAATGATCTTCAGGATTTTTGCCAAAGTTCCAACCGTATAAAGGTCTTTTTCTGACGGATTTTCTTCGTTGGGATTTTTTTGACTGATGATTCCCACAAGTTTATTTTCTCTTTGGGCATCCTCCAAAAGCTTTTTTGATTTTTCTCTTCCAGCAGTAATAGGGGTGATCACTTTCGGGAACATCACCATATTTCTTACGGGAAGAATTGGGAAAACAGTTTGGGTTTTGTCGGCTTCGTGATTGCCAAGTTCATCCAGATTGATTTCTTCTGCTACAATCCCGAAACCTTCATCAAGAATCTCTTCAAAGTTGATATTATCAAATTCTGTCATAGTATATTGAATGACATAATGTCATTAATCTTAATTGATATAAAAATCATTCCTCAATTTTAACGGAGAAACAATACTGTTTTAAACGAATCTATAATTTCGCAAGAGATGTGCCATTAGGAAAAGCAATACAATTTGTCATAGTTCGTTCATTAATTAAAATTAGTGCTAATGAAGTATTTTGCAATTATTTTGTTCATCTTGATTTCCTGTGGGAAAAGCACTGAAAAACAAACATTAGAAAATTTCGATTTAGAGAAATTAGATGTTTTTAATAACGAAGAGATTAACATCTTCATTCAAAGTTTTTTATTAAATCAAGAACCCAATCAAAAAGAAGATTTGCTAAGCGATATAAATTTTACAAAATATATTGGGAATAATTTGACAAAAGATTCTTTGATTTTAAATGAAAAAAATCTACGAATGGTTTCACAGAAGGAACTAGATTCTTTGATTTCAAAAGAAGATTGGAAGTTTATTAGAAAGCAAATTAATGACAACAGGGATTATTTGATTGATAAAAAATTTTTCAAACAAAAGGTTCTTGATTTCGATTCATTAAAAATAGAAAACGAAAAATACACGAAAAATACAGTTAAAATAACAGATTCTCTAAAGAAAATAAATATGGCTGCTGCAAAAGAATATGTTAAACAAAGCGACTTAGAATATTTAAAATTCACTAAAAAATTCACTCCAATTTTACATATAGATAAGCCATTATTTACCAAAGATAAAAAATTAGTGATTTTTTCTTATTCAACTTATTCTGGTCCACTCAGCGCATTTTCCGAAACTGCTATTTATGAATTTCGAGATAAAAAATGGAGAAAGATAAAATCAGTCAGAATGATGATTAGTTAATCTTTAAACCAACATTCTCTGCGCTTTTTTCACACCTTCTACCAGAATATCAATTTCTTCCAAAGTATTGTAAACTGCAAAACTTGCACGGACGGTTCCGGCGATGTTGAAGAAATCCATAATCGGTTGGGTGCAATGGTGTCCTGTTCTCACGGCGATTCCTAGTTTGTCGAGAATCATTCCAGTATCAGAAGCAATTCCTGCGCCTTCCAAGTTGAAGGAAACTACGCCCGTTCTGTTTGCTTTTTCACCATAGATTTTAATGCCTTCTAATTCCAGAAGTTTTTTCTGAGCGTAATTCAGAAGGTCATTTTCGTGGTTTTGAAGATTTTGATGACCAATTTCTTCAATAAAATCTACCGCTGCGCCGAGAGCGATGTTACCACCAACATTCGGCGTTCCAGCTTCGAATTTGAAAGGTAAACCTGCGTAAGTGGTTTTCTCGAAACTGCAGACTGCAATCATTTCGCCGCCGCCGTGGAAAGGATGAAGGTTTTCAAGCACGGATTCTTTCCCGTAAAGAATTCCTGTTCCCATTGGCGCGTACATTTTGTGTCCTGAGAAGACAAAGAAATCACAATCCAGTTTCTGAACATCAATTTTGAAATGTGGTGCAGATTGTGCACCGTCAATCAAAACGTAAGCGTTGGAAAGTCTTCTTGTTTTTTCAATGATTTCTTCGATGGGATTGATGATTCCCAAAGCGTTAGATACCTGGTTTACAGAGACTATTTTTGTTTTTTCGTTCAGCCATTCGTCCAAAACATCGATTTGAAGGATTCCGTTTTCGTCCATTGGGATGACGCGGAGTTTTGCGCCGGTTCTTTCGCAAAGCATCTGCCACGGAACGATGTTGGAATGATGCTCCAAATAAGAAATGATGATTTCGTCGTTTGGCTTGATTTGATTGGTTAAAGCATAAGCTACGAGATTGATTCCTTCCGTCGTTCCTTTGGTGAAAATCACTTCGTAGTCGTGTTTTGTATTGATGAAACGTTGGATCTTCTGTCTGGAAAGTTCCATCTCTTCCGTTGCTAATTGACTCAATGTGTGGATGCCACGATGCACATTGGCGTTGATGGTTTCGTAATATTGTTCCCAAGTTTTGATGACTGAAATTGGTTTTTGGGAAGTTGCCGCGTTGTCCAGATAAACTAATGGTTTGCCGTTGACTTCTTGGTTCAGGATTGGAAATTGGGCTCTTATATGATTGATGTCGAACATTTTAAATTAGATGTTAGATGTTAGATGTTAGAATTTAGACCAATGGGAAAACTCTTAAAAATATGATTAGACGTTGAATCTTTGCAGCCCGACTTGAGCGGAAATCCTTTTTTGTGGCTGGAAAAGCCTTGGCAAAAAGATTGGGAGCGGAAGGCGGAAATAGCTGCCCAAATAATTTAGCTTATAAAATGACTTGATTATTTAGAATGCGTCAAAGTTACGGCAAATTTTATTATATTTTTCGATGTTAAATATTTATAAAATAAGTCTAATTCTTGCTTCTTGGAATAATAATTGACTATTTTTGGACAATTCATTTATTAACAAATAAATACCAAACTATGTCATTCGAATTACCAAAACTTAGTTATGCGTACGATGCGTTGGAGCCAACCATCGATGCAAAAACAATGGAAATCCACCACTCAAAACACCACCAGGCGTATGTGGACAATCTTAATAACGCAATCGCAGGAACAGAACTTGAAGGGAAATCTATTGAAGAAATCCAAAAAACGGGAACTGACAAACCAGCAGTAAGAAATAATGGAGGTGGACACTTCAACCACTCACTTTTCTGGGAACTTCTGACGCCAGGCGGCAGCAAAGAGCCAGTTGGAAATGTGAAAGCTGAAATCGAGAAAATCGGTGGTTTTGATAAATTCAAAGAAGATTTTTCTACAGCTGCGAAAACTAGATTCGGTTCTGGTTGGGCTTGGTTGGTGAAAAATTCTGATGGTTCTGTAGTTGTATCTTCTACGCCAAATCAGGACAATCCACTAATGCCGGTTGCTGACGTAAAAGGAACTCCGATTCTTGGATTGGATGTTTGGGAGCACGCTTATTACCTTAATTATCAAAACAAAAGACCAGACTATGTGACTGCGTTTTTTGATGTGATAAATTGGGATAAAGTAGAAGAACTTTACAATAAATAATTTTTCATAGAATTATATTGAGAAACCCATCAGAAATTATCTGATGGGTTTTTTTTATGGATTGATGGATGACTTTTATTTGGAAACGGAATTGTCAATAATATCTTTGACAACAGGTTTTGGAAAATCGTGCTTCGTTTCTTTCGCTTTCTCAGCATCCAATTTCGCTTTTTCCTTGTCCAATTTTTCCTGCTCTGCTTTTGCGATTTTCGCCAAACTGTCTTGTTCTTTTTTAATGGCAACAGCATTTATTTTTGCCATCACAGCTTCGGAAGTTGCACCAGGCCCGAACGAGTCGATAGCTGTTGTATCATAAGTGATCTGTGGTGCTGCATCCAGATTGTCGGAATTGTTCAAAACCGGTGTTTCCTTGGAGCAGGCAGAAAGTACAATCAAAACACTTGGAAGTATCAATTTTTTCATAACAATTTTAATTTTATTCAATTAAAAATTCGGCAAGAACAGGGAAGTGGTCAGAGATCTCTACGCTTCTGTCCACCTTGTAACTGATTGGCTTTATTGATTTTGAAGAGAAAATGTGATCGATTTTCATTGGGAATTTGAAGTCGTGAAAACTGGTTCCACTTCCTTTTCCAACTTTCAGAAAATCGTCGTCCAGATCTTCGGAAACTTTGTAATATTCATAAGAGTTTGGAACCGCATTGAAATCACCTCCAACGATGATCGGATGCGGCGACTTATCAATAAAATCCTTGATCAGATCGATCTGGGTCTGGTGTTTTTTGAAGGTCGGAACCAATTTATGTATAAGCTTTTTTGCTTTTTCTTCATTCCTATCCATATCATCCGTCGGTTTCACCATTTTCTTATCAAGGAAAAAAGGCTCCATATAAACATTGACAAATCTGATGATTTTTCCATTGATCTTGATATCAGCATAAAGACACATTCCGGTGCTGACATCGGTTTTCACTTCACCACTTTCGATGATCGGAAATCTGGATTGGATCTTCACAATCGGGCGACTGTTTTCAAAATACTGGAATCCATCCAAAGGTTTTTTGTTGTCATATTCCTGAAAGAAAACAACATCGGCATTTTCTTTATTAATGAAATCGTATATATTACCATCACCAAAATGACCAAATTTCCCATTGAGCGATATCAGTTTCAAATTGGGGTTTTCCTTTTTAGTTGGCGTAAAGTTGACCCAACGTCTTGTCGGAGTGATGAAACATAAAGACAGAACCAAGAAAACGGCGGCTCTTTTTTTCCAACTGGCAATCCAAAATATCAATAACAAAATATTGATGATGATCAAAATCGGAAATCCTAGCGACAGGAGATTCAGCATTCCGAAAACACTTGGCGGAATGTAAGCGTTCATTATCGACCCAAAAAGAAGAGCGATAATGACGATATGAAAAACCGTTAAAATAAATCTGATGATTCCCATCTATTGGATCCGGTCTCGGTTCTTTTTGAAATTGAGCACAAACAAATAACCAATCAGTGCGCCACCAAGATGTGCAAAATGGGCAATATTATCGCCACTGAATTGTCTCAGTCCTAAAAATATGGAAACGGCAATGATGATCGGTGTCAGATATTTTGCCTTGATAGGAAAAGGAATGAACATAAACATCAATTTTGCGTCTGGAAATAAGGTCGAAAAAGCAGCAATGATTCCGAAAATTGCACCTGAAGCACCAACCATTGGTGTTTTCAGAATGACGAAGAGTTTTTGAGCAGCGTCTCTCACCGCTTCTGAATTAGAATTAATTGGCATCTCTCCAGAATAATTGTTGTCAGCGTATTTATAAATCTCATGAATGTCAAAAGCCTGGCTTTTCAAGAAACTCGTCAATTGGCTGACTTCGTAATAATTCCAAATATTATACAAAGCAAAACCGCCCAAACCAGCGGCAAAATAGAGAATGATAAATTTCTTCTGTCCTAAAACCTGCTCCAAAACTGGCCCAAAACTATAAAGTGTGAACATGTTGAAGACAATATGCATAATGCTTCCGTGCATGAACATATGGGTAACAATCTGCCAAGATCTGAAGTTGGGAGACAATGGAAAATACCCTGCCAGCAAAGGCTCAAGATTAATATTAGTAAGCAGAAAAGTTGCCGCAAAGAATATCACATTCAGAATGATGATATTTCGCGTCACTGGTGTTATTTGAGGAAACATAATTTAAAATTTGTTTTTAAAGTCGTCAAATGGCACTTCCATCCAACATTTTTTACTATTCACGGTATATTGCGGAAATCCAAGGTCGATAAAATCTTTGACCAATTGTTCCACTTCGGTTTTATAAATGAAATCAAATTTGGATTTTGTTTTTAGCTTGATCCATTGATATTCAAAATATTTAGAGAATTCGTCTTCGGTTCGGTATTCCAAAACTTCGAAGATCTTTTCGAGGAATTTGATGACCTGAGATTCCTTCAAAGCTTCCGGAACAGTTTCGATTCTTAGGACGTTTTCCTGAGCCAAGGTCATTTCAAAACCAAAATCCGGCAGATACTTTTTGATGGATTTGTATTTGTTTTTCTCGATCTCGTTCAAATGATACTCTAAAGAAAATAACAGACTTTGACCTGCTTTTTTAGTTGGTAGATTTTCCTGATGCGATGACATGATTACGCGGTGCATTCTACCAAGGTCCAGCATATAAGTCAATCCGTCTTTGTTCAAAAGCCAATAACCGTTTGGTAATCGGAAAAGATCCTCATCCAGATCATCATCTTCAAAAAGATTGATTTTTGATGGCGCTGCTTCTGTGGTCTGATAGAGTTCGGCCAGATTGATTCGTTCTTCGTCTGTCGTTTTTTCCACAGAAAAAGGATTGAAATCTCTACTAACATTAATAGCTGATGGTGACGGCGCACTGTAATTACTTTTACTCGGCGCAAAGAAAGCTTCCATTTTCGGATCTCTTTCGAAATCGAGACTTGGCGCCACATTGTAAATTCCCAGAGAACGTTTAATCGTCGATCTCACCAAAGCGAAAATCAAAGCTTCGTCTTCGAACTTCACTTCTGTTTTCTGAGGATGGATATTAACATCGATTTTCTCAGGATCCATTTCCAGATAAAGAAAAAACGACGGAATGTAACCAGGTTGCAAAAGTCCTTCAAACGCTTCCTGAACGGCTTTGCTGAGATAAGCGCTTCGGAAAAATCTGCCATTCACGAAGAAGAATTGTTCGCCTCGTGTTTTTTTTGCACCTTCTGGTTTTGCCACATAACCGTGAAGATGAACCCAGCCAAGATCTTCCTTGATGGGAATCAAAAGTGGTTGCAATTTCCGACCGAAAACATCCACAATCCTTTGCATTTGACCGCCTTTTCTCAGTTTGAAAACAGGTTCGTCGTTGTGGAACATTTCGAATTCGATATTTTCGTGAGCCAAAGCAACACGCTGGAATTCATCAATGATATGACGGAATTCTACATTGTCATTCTTAAGGAATTTCCGTCTCGCAGGAACATTGTAAAATAAATTCTTGACGGAAAAGTTAGAACCTTCAACGGTTTGAATCGGATCTTGAAATTGAAAAAGTCCACCTTCGATGTAAATATTAGTTCCGACAGGCGAGTCTTTCTGTTTTGTTTTCAATTCAACTTGCGCAACCGCAGCGATGGATGCTAATGCTTCGCCTCGAAAACCTTTGGTGGCAATCTTAAAAATATCTTCGGTAGAGCGGATCTTTGAAGTGGCGTGGCGTTCAAACGCTAATCTTGCGTCAGTTTCAGACATTCCGATGCCGTTGTCCACAACTTGAAGCAGATTTTTTCCGGCGTCACGAATGATGAGCTGGATTTTACTGGAACCTGCATCCACAGAATTTTCCAAAAGTTCCTTCACGATGGAAGCCGGTCTTTGCACCACTTCTCCAGCAGCGATCTGATTGGCAACGTGATCCGGTAAAAGCTGAATGATATCTGACATTTCTACGATTGAACTTGTAAAAATAAGGATAACAATCGAGGGGTAAAAGTTAAATAATTATAAAGAAGCTGGGAAAATAATGATAATTTTGACTTTCAGATAATTAATCACATCGATGAAAAGAGATCTCTATATTGATTTTGCCAAAGGACTGGCGACCATTTCCATTATTTTTATCCACACGGCTTTCTGGAGCGGACAATTTTACATTCCGACGGAAGTTCGGGTTTTCTCTTTGGTCTTTGATGTCGCGCTATTTTATGCACTGAGTGGAATCACTTCAGGGAATAATATCGAGAAAACACTTTACAGATTATTGAAGTTGCAGATCACCTATATGATTTTCGTGACGTTTCTCTTTTTCCTAGATTACTTTTTCAAGGTTTTTGGACTCACATTTTTCTCGTTTGAATGGTTGAAGGATTTCTATTCCACTTTTGGAACCAAGTATGTTCCATCAAGTATTTCATCGGAACCGCAGTGGCAGGTTTTGGGAAATTGGTACTTGCACGAGTATTCCAACTGTGATACTTTTCCTGTGGTGATGGGAAGTTTTTGGTATCTGAAAGTGTATTATATTTTGACTGTTTTAGGGGTATTAATTTTAAAATTCTTTCCGAAACACATCAATTGGTTTATTGGAGTTTGCGTTGTTTTAACTTTGATATTCAATGTTTTTCCTCATTATTATCCGAATGGACAAGGTGGTTACGTCGCATTTTATATGGCTGTTTTTCTTATTGCTAACAGAATGAAAGGTAAAACAATCTCAACCAAAATGATTCCCATTCTGTATGGACTGGTTGCAGTTGCGCTGGTTTGGATGTTCTGGAATTATGGAGGTGATATTTTCTATAAGATCAATAAACAAAAGTTCCCACCAAAAATTCCGTACATCATTTGGACCTTATTCTCATTGGTTACGCTTTTCGTTTTCTATAACCGATTGAAGATCACGAAACCAAATTTCATAACCAATGTAGGACAAAACGCGATCTTCTTTTATTTCGCCCAAGGAATGAGTTCGTCTTTAATCTATTTCCTTGTTGTTCCTTTGAAAGATTCGATGAGTTGGTGGTTGTTGGTTTTGATCATTTATCCGCTCAATATTTTATTGGCCTACCTGATTTCGATTGGTTTGAAGAAAATAGATGATCTTGGCTGGAAAGTCTTGCAGTTTTTGAGAGAGAAAACAGCTTCAAAGAATACATAAAAAAAGCGCTCCTAAAAGCGCTTTGTCAATATTTTAATCATTTCTCTTCCTTCCGCTCATAGCCACAATCGCGACGATGACGATAAGCACGACTCCACCTATGATCCAATAGGTCGGATTGGTTTGCCATTCTTCTGTAGAAGTAGTCACGTTAGTTGTTTTAACGACCGCTGAATCCTGTGCAAAAGTCAATGCTGAAGAGAAGATTGCTAAAAAGCTAAAAAGAAATAATTTAGCATGATTGGTAATAGTTGAATTTTTCATAATTTTATTATTTGATTGTTGAAGGATTTTCAATATGTGTGCCAAATGTCAATTTAGTTGATTGTTTTAGTCCTCTACGTTAATTGAATCCGAAAATTATTTTTTAATCAATAAAATATTTAATAAGAAACAATCAAATCCTTATTTTTACAAAAAATATAAAATGTTCCGTCTCAAACTTCTTACAGACCCACGTTGGGCAAATATTGCCGAAGATAATTTAGAAGAGATCCTTACCGATCACGCTTGGTGCGAGCAAAAAGCTGCAACCAACGCGATTGGCCTAATTACAATGGTTCCAGAACATACCGATATGGTAACTGAGCTTTTGGCAATTGCGCAAGAGGAGTTGGACCACTTCAACCAAGTTCATGAGATTATCAAAAAAAGAGGTGGTGTTTTGGGAAGAACTCGTAAAGACGATTACGTCAATGACTTAATCAAATTTTTAGTAAAAGGTGGACATCGTGACGAACAGATCATTGACAAAATGCTTTTCGCAGCGATGATCGAGGCAAGAAGTTGCGAGCGTTTCAAAGTTTTGACAGAAAATATCAAGGACGAGGAACTGAAACAATTTTATCACGACCTGATGGTTTCTGAAGCCAATCATTACACAACATTCATCGGGTTTGCCAGAGAATTGGGCGATCCGGAAAAAGTGAACAAACGTTGGGAAGAATGGTTGGAATATGAGGCCAACATTATGAAATCCTACGGAAACAAAGAAACCATCCACGGCTAAAATGTACAGAAGCCCTAACGATTATCTTCGACTCTTTATACGGTCCTTCATTCAAGGATTGATCATCATTGGTCCTTTTGCCATCACGGTTTGGGTCATCTGGAGCGTGGTCTTCAGCATCGATAATCTGGTGCCTTCTGTTTCGGAAAAATTTCCGGGATTGATATTTTTTATCGTCATCTTCGGAACCACTTTTATTGGATTTTTCGGGAACAAATTCATTATCGGAAGACTCATTGTTGACGGTTTGGATTATGTTTTGGAACATATTCCGGGAATCAAATTTCTGTACACTTCTTTGAAAGACGTTTTAGGATCTTTCGTTGGTGACAAGAAAAAATTCAATGTTCCGGTTTGGGTCAAAACCAATGAAACACCGGAGATCTGGCGTATCGGATTTCTGACGCAAGCCGATATGTCCGTTGTCGATCTAGAGCAGATGATCGCCGTTTATCTGCCACATTCCTACGCCGTTTCTGGCTGGGTCATTATTACAAAATATACTAACGTAAAGGAAGTTACTGGAATGAGCGCTGCTGAGGCTATGAAATTTGCTGTTAGCGGAGGTGTTGCTGGATTCCATTCAGACGACAACGTTTTCAAAGCACCGGAGTAGTTTCATGAATGATAATTGATGGATGATAATTGATTTCTTACTAGTTATTGTTTGTCATTCTAAATATCAGCAATTTACATTGGGTTTTTCCATTGTGGTTTGTTGTTAATCAATTATCAATATAAAAGATCATTTATCTATTATTAATCATCATTTATATTTATCATGAAATTACCTTACGCAGAACCATTTAGAATCAAAATGGTCGAAGAAATATACCAATCCACACAAGAACAACGCGAAGAATGGCTCAAAAAAGCCGATTATAACTTGTTCAATCTCAGAAGTTCCCATGTTTTCATCGATTTGCTGACAGACAGCGGAACGGGCGCCATGAGCGACAAACAATGGGGCGCATTGATGATAGGCGACGAAAGTTATGCTGGCTCAAGATCATTCGAAGCGTTGCAAAGCACGGTTGAAAGAATTACCGGATTTCCTTATCTATTACCAACACACCAAGGACGAGCGGCGGAAAATGTCCTTTTCTCAGTCATGGTAAAAGAAGGTGACATTTGCCCAGGAAATTCCCACTTCGACACCACAAAAGGTCACATCGAATTTAGAAAAGCACACGCCATAGATTGTACAATTGATGAAGCTTTTGATATCGAAGACCTTCATCCTTTCAAAGGCAATATCGATCTTGAAAAATTAGAAGCTGTTTACAGTTCTCATCCGAAAGAGCAGGTCCCGTTTTGTTTGATCACGATCACTTGTAATTCTTCTGGCGGACAACCTGTTTCTTTAGAAAATATCAAAGCTGTAAGAGCATTATCAGACCAATACGGAATTCCGGTTTTGTTTGACTCTGCTAGATTTGCAGAGAATGCTTATTTCATCAAAAAAAGAGAGAAAGGTCAGGAAAATAGAACGATTAAAGAAATCTGCAAAGAGATTTTCTCCTATGGCGACGGAATGACCATGAGTTCCAAAAAAGATGGTTTGGTAAACATCGGTGGATTTATCGCTTTGAAAAATAGAGAAATATTTGAACAAGCTTCCAACTTTACGATCATTTACGAAGGTTTCATCACTTATGGCGGAATGGCCGGAAGAGATATGTCAGCATTGGCAACAGGTTTGGATGAAGCGACAGAATTTCCTTATCTGGAAAGCAGGATCTCGCAAGTGGAATATCTTGGAAATAAACTAATGGAAGCAGGAATTCCGGTTCAAAAACCAATTGGCGGACATGCTGTTTTCATAGATGCGCTCAACTTCTTACCGAATATCAAACGAGAAGAATTCCCTGCCCAGACTTTGGCCATCGAGCTTTACAAAGAAGCCGGAATCCGAGGTGTAGAAATTGGAACTTTGTTGGCTGACCGTGATCCGGAAACCAGAGAGAACCGTTATCCGAAATTAGAATTGTTAAGATTGGCAATCCCGAGACGAACGTACACAAACAATCACATGGATTATGTTGCAGCTGCGGTTGTCAATGTTTTTGAAAGACGAAATGAGATTACAAAAGGTTACAAGATCACCAAGGAATTAGCCCTTCTGAGACACTTCACAGTCCAGTTGGATAAGATATAATTAAAACAAAAAAGAGAGCAATTTGCTTAGTCATGGTCGTAAGCAAATTCCGACCCTTTTTTATGTTTTAAAGACTTTA
>NZ_LSHB01000039.1 GCF_001643375.1 Chryseobacterium sp. FP211-J200 | reverse complement strand
AAAACATCAAGACCTTTTCATCAAAACAACTTGATGTTTTGAGGCATCTCTGCAAACGCCCTGTTCATCGGACCTGCAGAAGGGCCATTTTTAGCTTGGAAACTGATCAAATTTCTTACTTTTTGGACTTCAAAATAGGCTTCAAAGTTCTCAGTTTTCCATCGATCTTTTCATTGATCTTCAAATCTAGGATCTCTGCAACAACAGGATAAACATTCACATTTTCAAATTCATCAATGACCTGATTGTTGTGGAATGCCGGTCCCCAAGCAAAGAAAGCCGCTTTCATCTCGGGAACCAGTTTTGGGTCATAGCCATGTTTTCCTACAGAAGTTTTTTGACCTTTTTCCAAAAAGACTTTGGGCGCTTTAGGAATTAATAGGATCTGTCCAATTCTATGGTAATTGTCATCTCTTGTAGCAAAGTGCAGGTATTTTGGAAGTTTTTTATCGAGATAGACTTCGTACTCATTGGTTTTATTCGCTTTCGATTCCTTGAAAACAGATTTGACTTCTTTAGGATCTTTCACATAAACCCTTAATAAAGTCTGAGAATTATAATAATCGAATCTACTTTTATCTGTCAGGATCTCCGGGATTTCCAATGGTTTTCCACCATCAACCTGGATCATGCCATGATCCGAAACGAAGATGAAATTAACATTCTTAAGACCTAGGGCATTTACTTTCTGAACCAAACTTCCAATGGCTTCATCAATCAGATGAACCGCCGTTTCCGTTTCCTTAGCTTCCGGCCCAAAATGATGACCCGCGCCATCCACTTCCGGAAAATATAAGGAGATAAAATGCGGTCTCTGCGATTCGGGAAGTTTCAGCCAATTGATGACCTTATCCACTTTCTCTGCTGGTTTGAATTTTTCGTGGTAATGGTAATAATAAGTTGGTCTAATGCCTGCTGCATCGCTTGCAGAGCCGACCCATTGCAAAGAAGCCGAGATCATGCCCTGCTTCTCAGCCAACGCCCAAAGTGGGATTCCGCCGTACCAAGTCCCGTCTTCGGCATTCTCCTTTTTGCTCATCGCGTACTTTTCCTTTCTCTTGTAATCGTAGAAATAATTATCTATCAAACCGTGATGGGAAGGATAAAGTCCAGTGATCAAACTCCAGTGGTTTGGGAACGTGATGCTTGGGTAACTTGGGATCATTGCTTTGGCCTGGATGCCCTCAGTAGAATACTTTAAGAGATTCTCAGCATTGTATTTCTTGGTGTAATCATACCTGAAACCGTCTGTGGATATCATGATGACGTAAGGTTTTGTCATCGCCTCTTCATTATTCAAACGATTCGGAATTACAACTTGTGCGGTGTCTGTAATTGCCTGTTGAGCAGGACTTATAAAAGATAAAGACAAGAGGCATATTGCGAAGGCTTTCTTCATTAGTAAGATTTTGGCAAAGGTAAACTCTGTGACTTTTAATTGAAAGAATGATGGATTAATTTAATATTAATCCTAATCTGGAGCTATAATTTCAAACTTTAAAGCAAAAAAAATCCCGTCTCGTAAGAAAACGAAACGGGATCTATGTATGTTAAGAAAAAATCTTAAGCTTGTACGTTGTTACCTCCAACTACGAAAGGCTCCAATTCTTTGATCTCTCCGAATTGCTGCTCATAGTTAGTGATGTTTTGCTGAAGTGCAGCCAATACTCTTTTTGCGTGAAGTGGTGCAAGGATTACTCTTGAACGCACGTTCGCTTGCTGTACACCTGGCATCAACTGGATAAAATCCAATACGAATTCTGATGGAGAATGGTTTACTAAAGCTAGGTTTACATATACTCCAGCTGCGATCACCTCGTTAAGTTGGATATTGATGTTGTTTGGATCTTGATTTTGGTTGTTGTCCATTTTGGTTTGTTATTTTTTTATTTAAAATTTGAGGTTGTGAAAATATAAAAAATAATTCCAAACCTCAAATTTCATTTTGATTAATTTTAGTTGATGTCTTCGAATTCTTTTCTAGAACCTACGATCACATTTTGATAATCTTTAAGACCTGTACCTGCAGGGATTCTGTGTCCTACAATTACATTTTCTTTCAGACCTGTCAAGAAGTCGATCTTACCAGACACAGCTGCTTCGTTTAGAACCTTGGTAGTTTCCTGGAACGATGCTGCAGACATAAATGATTTGGTTTGAAGTGCCGCTCTTGTAATACCTTGTAGTACAGAAGTTGCAGTTGCAGGAAGTGCTTCTCTTACTTCTACCAAAGCCTGATCTTCACGTCTTAGTTTCGAGTTCTCATCTCTAAGTTCTCTAGCGGTGATCATCTGTCCTGGTTTGAATTCTTTCGAATCTCCCGCTTCCATTACTACTTTAAGACCAAATACTCTGTTGTTTTCCAACAAGAAGTCGTATTTGTGTTCCAAAGCACCTTCCAGGAATTGTGTATCTCCTCCATCCACAATCGATACTTTTGTCATCATCTGACGAACAATAATTTCGAAGTGTTTGTCATCGATCTTCACCCCTTGAAGACGGTAAACCTCTTGGATCTCATTAACCAAATATTCCTGAACCGCAGTTGGACCTTTGATCTTCAAGATATCGTCTGGTGTTACAGAACCGTCGGAAAGTGCGCCTCCTGCGTACACGAAGTCATTTTCCTGAACTAGGATCTGGTTTGATAATTTAACCAAATATTTCTTGATTTCTCCAGTTTTCGCTTCCACGATAAGCTCACGGTTACCTCTTTTGATCTTACCGTAAGATACTACACCGTCAATCTCTGTAACAACCGCTGGGTTGGAAGGATTTCTAGCTTCGAATAACTCGGTAACTCTCGGAAGACCTCCGGTGATATCCCCTGCTTTCGCAGATTTTCTTGGGATCTTGATCAAGACCTTACCAGCCTTGATTTTTTCACCATCGTTTACCATGATGTGGGCTCCAACCGGTAAGTTGTAACCTTTTTGTTCTACACCTTTGGAGTCAACAACTTTCAGGGTAGGAACGGCTTTTTTATTTCTGGATTCAGAGATTACTTTCTCTTCGAAACCAGTCTGCTCATCGATCTCCAATACGAAAGAAACCCCTTGGATGATATCTTCATACTCAACCTTACCAGAGTTCTCTGCAATGATTACCGCGTTATAAGCATCCCACTTCGCGATCATATCTCCTTTTTTCACTTTGTCACCTGGTTGTACAAACAACTCGGATCCATAAGGAACGTTGGCGATCATGATCGGTGTTCTAGCGTCGTTATCAGCTACCAAACGGAATTCTGTTGAACGGGAAACAACGATATCTGCTGACTCTCCATTTTCACCTTCCGATTTAATAGTTCTAACCTCATCCATCTCAACAATACCATCACGTTTTGCAACTATGCTTGGATTTTCTGAGATATTATTTGAAACCCCACCTTGGTGGAAAGTTCTCAATGTCAACTGAGTTCCTGGTTCACCAATAGACTGTGCAGCGATTACACCAACAGCTTCTCCCATGTGGATGCCTTTACCTGTTGCAAGGTTACGACCGTAACATTTCGCACAGATACCTTTTTTAGCCTCACAAGTTAATGGAGAACGAACCTCAACAGCTTCGATTCCAGCTTGCTCGATAGATTTGGCTACTGCTTCTACGATCAACTCGTCCGCTTGTGCCAAGATCTCATCCGTTTCTGGGTGATAGATATTGTGAAGAGAAACTCTACCAAGAATTCTCTCAGCAATCTTTTCTACGATATCATCGTTTTTCTTAAGTGCAGTAATTTCTGTACCTCTAAGTGTTCCACAGTCTTGTTCTGTAATGATAACATCCTGCGCAACATCTACCAATCTTCTGGTCAAGTAACCAGCATCGGCAGTTTTAAGAGCGGTATCCGCAAGACCCTTACGAGCACCGTGGGTAGAGATAAAGTATTCCAAGATCGACAAACCTTCTTTAAAGTTTGCAAGGATCGGGTTTTCAATGATCTCAGCACCTACAGAACCAGCTTTTTGTGGTTTTGCCATCAATCCCCTCATACCTGATAACTGACGGATCTGTTCCTTAGAACCCCTCGCACCAGAATCAAGCATCATATATACAGAGTTGAATCCACCTTGATCTACTTTCATTCGGCTCATGATCATCTCGGTAAGGCTGGCGTTGGTATTGGTCCAAACGTCAATTACCTGATTATAACGCTCTGTATCTGTGATAAGACCCATGTTATAGTTGGCCTTGATCTCATCTACAGTTTCGATAGAAGTAGCTATCATTTTCTTTTTCTCAACCGGGATCACGATATCTCCTAATGAGAATGAAAGTCCACCTTTGAATGCGTTGGCATATCCAAGATCTTTCATATCATCCAGGAACTTCACCGTAGTTGGGAAATCTGTATCTGCCAATACCTGACCTATGACGTTTCTAAGAGATTTCTTGGTCAATAACTCGTCGATATATCCAGAAGCTTTAGGTACGATCTGGTTGAACAAAATTCTACCAACTGTCGTAGGGAATAACTTAGTTGTGATCACGCCATTCTCTTTGATCGGAAGACGACATCTTACTTTTGCATTAAGAGAAACTTGTCCCTCAGCATAAGCGATCTCTACCTCTTCCGGAGAATAGAAAGCAAGACCTTCGCCTTTTACTTTGATCTCATCTGTAGAATCCAATTGTTTGGTCATAAAATATAGACCCAAAACCATATCCTGAGATGGTACCGTAATAGGAGAACCATTTGCAGGGTTAAGGATATTCTGAGAACCCAACATCAATAGTTGTGCTTCCAAAATAGCTTCCGGACCTAGAGGTAAATGCACCGCCATCTGATCCCCATCGAAATCGGCGTTGAAAGCCGTCGTTACCAATGGGTGAAGCTGGATTGCTTTACCTTCGATCATCTTAGGCTGGAATGCTTGGATACCAAGTCTGTGCAAAGTAGGTGCTCTGTTCAATAGTACAGGGTGACCTTTCATTACGCCTTCCAAGATATCATAAACTACAGGCTCTTTTCTGTCGATGATTCTTTTAGCTGATTTTACAGTTTTTACAATTCCTCTCTCAATTAGTTTTCTAATGATGAATGGTTTGTAAAGCTCTGCAGCCATATCTTTCGGGATACCACACTCGTGAAGTTGAAGACTAGGTCCTACAACAATTACCGAACGAGCGGAGTAATCTACCCTTTTCCCCAATAAGTTCTGACGGAAACGACCTTGTTTACCTTTCAATGAATCAGAAAGGGATTTCAATGGTCTGTTTGATTCAGATTTTACAGCAGAAGATTTTCTTGTATTATCGAATAATGAATCTACAGATTCCTGAAGCATACGCTTCTCGTTTCTCAAGATCACTTCCGGAGCTTTGATCTCCAATAGTCTCTTCAAACGATTGTTTCTGATGATCACCCTTCTGTAAAGGTCATTAAGATCAGAAGTTGCGAAACGTCCTCCATCCAATGGAACCAATGGTCTCAATTCTGGTGGTATAACTGGAAGTACACGCATGATCATCCACTCAGGCTTGTTGATCATTCTTGTATTGGCACCTCTCAATGCTTCTACAACATTTAATCTTTTAAGAGCCTCAGTTCTTCTTTGTTTAGAAGATTCGTTGTGCGCTTTGTGTCTTAGATCGAATGATAAAGAATCAAGGTCGATTCTCTTCAACAATTCTTCAACCGCTTCTGCTCCCATTTTTGCAAGGAACTTGTTCGGATCAGAATCATCGAGATATTGATTTTCTACAGGAAGCGTCTCTAGAACGTCTAGATATTCTTCTTCTGTAAGGAATTCTTTGTCATCAAAGTCAGAACCGTCCGCTTTCTTAGCAATACCTTGCTGGATCACGACGTATCTCTCGTAATAGATGATCATATCCAATTTCTTGGAAGGAATACCTAATAAATAACCGATTTTGTTTGGTAAAGAACGGAAATACCAGATGTGCGCTACAGGAACAACCAAACCGATGTGTCCGATTCTTTCTCTACGTACTTTTTTCTCTGTTACTTCTACCCCACATCTATCACAAACGATCCCTTTGTAACGGATACGTTTGTATTTTCCACAAGCACACTCGTAATCCTTTACAGGACCAAAGATCTTCTCGCAGAACAATCCATCTCTTTCCGGCTTGTGTGTACGATAGTTAATCGTTTCTGGTTTCAGGACCTCTCCTCTCGATTCCTGAAGAATGGATTCCGGTGAAGCTAAACCAATAGTGATTTTATTAAATCTACTTGTTTTATTTTTATTTGACATTTGTTTTATGTATTTGATTAAAAGATTGAAACATTAAATGATTAAAAAATTACTTTTAGAAATCATTCTTTTCAACCATTGGTTAATAATTTAATTTTAAATTTTTTGATAATTTAATTTAAATTACTCTTCCAATCTTACATCAAGTCCAAGACCCTGTAACTCGTGAAGTAATACGTTGAAAGATTCCGGAATACCTGGTTCAGGCATTGCTTCCCCTTTCGCAATCGCTTCGTAAGTTTTTGCTCTACCAATCACGTCATCTGACTTCACAGTCAAGATCTCTCTCAAGATATTGGATGCTCCAAATGCTTCCAGAGCCCAAACCTCCATCTCTCCAAATCTCTGACCTCCAAATTGCGCTTTACCTCCTAATGGCTGTTGCGTGATCAATGAGTATGGTCCGATAGAACGTGCGTGCATCTTGTCATCTACCATGTGTCCCAGTTTCAACATATAGATCACACCTACAGTTGCAGGCTGCGTAAATCTCTCTCCGGTTCCACCATCATAAAGATAAGTGCTACCATATTTAGGAACGCCAGCTTGTTCTGTGTATTCTGTGATCTGCTCTAGAGTTGCCCCATCAAAGATCGGTGTTGCGAACTTAAGTCCTAGTTTGGTACCAGCCCATCCAAGAACAGTTTCGTAGATCTGACCAATGTTCATACGAGAAGGTACCCCAAGTGGATTCAATACGATATCTACTGGTGTTCCGTCTTCTAGGAATGGCATATCCTCTTCACGAACGATTCTTGAAACGATACCTTTGTTACCGTGACGACCAGCCATTTTATCTCCAACATTCAATTTACGTTTCTTAGCGATGTAAACTTTAGCCAGTTTGATAATACCTGCAGGTAACTCATCTCCGATAGACAATGCAAATTTCTCACGGTTTTTAACGCCCGCAAGATCGTTGTATTTGATCTTGTAATTGTGGATCAATTGTTTGATCAATTCGTTCTTGTCAGAATCAACTGTCCAATCTGCACCACTGATATTGTTATAATCTTCAACATTTTGAAGTAATCTCAATGAGAATTTAGTTCCTTTGCTGATCACTTCTTCTTCCAGGTCATTTTGTACACCTTGAGAAGTTTTCCCAGAAACTAGAGTATTCAATTTGTCGATCAACGTATTTCTTAGACCGTCGAACTTAGCTTTGTAAGTATTTTCGATCTCTTCCAATTTGATCTTCTCTTCGCTTCTTTTCTTTTTGTCCTTGATATTTCTAGAGAACAATTTTTTGTTGATCACAACTCCTCTCAATGAAGAATCTGCTTTCAATGAAGCATCTTTCACGTCACCAGCTTTGTCTCCGAAGATCGCTCTAAGAAGTTTTTCTTCCGGTGTTGGATCAGATTCACCTTTTGGTGTGATCTTCCCGATAAGGATATCACCAGGCTTCACTTCTGCTCCGATTCTGATCATACCATTCTCATCTAGATCTTTGGTAGCTTCCTCAGAAACGTTAGGAATATCTGCTGTCAATTCTTCCATACCTAATTTGGTATCACGAACCTCAAGAGAATACTCATCTACGTGAATTGATGTAAACCAGTCCTCGCGAACTACTTTTTCATTAATTACGATCGCATCCTCAAAGTTGTAACCTTTCCAAGGCATGAAGGCTACCACTAGGTTTCTACCCAATGCCAACTCTCCGTTTTCAGTAGCATAACCGTCGCAAAGAACTTGTCCTTTTTCCACTGTCTGACCTACTCTTACGTTTGGTCTTAGTGTAATCGTTGTACTCTGGTTGGTCTTTCTGAACTTGGTCAGTTTATAAGTTTTAGTCGCAGAATCGAAGTTAACTAGATCGTCCTCCTCGCTTCTTTCGTATTTGATCGTGATCTTCTCAGCATCCACATATTCTACGATTCCAGTTCCTTCTGCATTGATCAAAACTCTAGAATCTCTAGCTACTTGTTTTTCCAAACCTGTACCTACAACTGGTGCTTGAGGATTCAACAATGGAACGGCCTGACGCATCATATTCGATCCCATCAAAGCTCTATTCGCATCATCGTGCTCTAGGAACGGAATCAATGAAGCAGAAATACCAGAGATCTGGTTTGGCGCCACATCGATTAGATCAACTTGTTGAGGCTCAACTACAGGATAATCTCCATCCAGACGAGCAATGATTCTGTCAGTCAAGAAAACTCCATTATCATCCAAGTCAACGTTTGCCTGAGCAATTACTTTGTATTCCTCATCTTCAGCGTTAAGATAAGTTGGAGCAGCTTGTAGATCTACTTTACCGTCTTCAACTTTTCTATAAGGCGTCTCAATAAAACCAAGCGTGTTGATCTTCGCATACATTCCTAAAGAAGAGATCAAACCAATGTTTGGTCCCTCTGGCGTTTCGATCGGACAGATACGGCCATAGTGTGTATGGTGAACGTCACGAACCTCGAAACCTGCTCTTTCTCTTGATAAACCACCAGGTCCTAGGGCAGAAAGTCTACGCTTGTGCGTGATCTCTGATAGAGGATTGGTCTGGTCCATAAACTGAGAAAGCTGGTTGGTACCAAAGAATGAATTAATAACAGACGTCAAAGTCTTAGCATTTACCAAGTCAACCGGTGTAAAGATCTCGTTATCTCTAACGTTCATTCTTTCTTTGATCGTTCTTGCAATTCTAGAAAGACCTACACCAAATTGTCCAGACAATTGCTCTCCAACAGTCTTGATCCTTCTGTTTGACAAGTGATCGATATCATCTACCTCAGCTTTTGAGTTAACAAGCTCAATCAAGTGTTTTACAATAGAGATGATGTCTTCTCTCGTCAATACTTGATTTTCTTGAGAGATATTAAGACCTAATTTTTTATTAAGTCTGTAACGACCTACTTCACCTAATGAATATCTCTGCTCGGAGAAGAATAATTTTTCGATAATTCCTCTTGCAGTTTCCTCATCCGGTGCATCAGCATTTCTCAACTGACGGTAGATATATTCAACCGCTTCTTTTTCTGAGTTGGTTGGATCTTTTTGTAAAGTGTTCTGGATGATAGAGAACTCGCTGCTATTTTCTTTGTGGATCAAGATCGACTTAACGCCAGAATCCAAAATAACATCAAGGTGTTCTTTTTCAAGAATCGTCTCTCTGTCTAGGATGATCTCGTTTCTTTCGATAGAAACTACCTCACCTGTATCCTCATCTACGAAATCTTCGAACCAAGTGTTCAAAACTCTCGCAGCTAATGTTCTTCCTTCTACTTTTTTAAGTGCCGCTTTGGAAACTTTCACTTCCTCTGCAAGGTCAAAGATCTGAAGAATCTCTTTATCAGATTCGAAACCGATTGCTCTTAACAATGTCGTTAAAGGTAATTTTTTCTTACGGTCGATATACGCATACATTACGTTATTGATATCCGTCGTAAACTCCATCCAAGATCCTTTGAAAGGGATAATTCTTGAATAGTAAAGTTTGGTACCATTTGCGTGGTAAGTCTGTCCGAAGAATACACCCGGAGACCTGTGTAACTGAGTTACAATAACACGTTCTGCACCATTGATGATGAATGAACCAGAAGGTGTCATATAAGGAACAGGACCTAAATATACATCTTGTACAACAGTCTGGAAATCTTCGTGTTCCGGATCGGTACAGTATAGTTTAAGTCTAGCTTTTAGAGGAACGTTGTACGTCAAACCTCTCTCAACGCACTCATCTATAGAGTAACGAGGAGAATCTACAAGATAGTCTAGGAATTCCAAAACGAATTGGTTTCTAGAATCTGTAATTGGGAAATTTTCCTGGAACGTTTTGTAAAGTGATTCGTTCAAACGTTGCTCAGGAAGCGTGTCTAACTGGAAAAACTCCTTGAAAGACTGGATTTGGATGTCCAAAAAGTCAGGGGTGTCGATTCTACCTTTCGCAGTGGAAAAGTTGATTCTTTCCGTTCCTTTCACTTTTTGTGTGGCCTGTGTTTTACTCATAAAATTATAAGAAAAAATGGGTTAAAAAATATTTTGTTTATCTCAAAAATATCGAAGCAGAAGAAGAAGCTTGAAAAAGATGAAAAACACTCGATTTTTGGGCTATCAGAATTGGCTTTAAATCTTTATCTTAGTTCTCGATTCTAATTCTAAGCAACGCTGGTATATCTTTTCACAACGTAATGCAAAATATTCTTTTCTAACTAAAATTTTGGGAAACAAATAAAAACTTACAAAAACAACAAAATCCCTTGTAGCCGAAGACACAAGAGTTTTACAAAAATTGTCAATAGATAAATTTACTTTTTAAGCCCAAAATGAGGCGCAAAGATACAACTTTATATCCTGAATTGCAAGAAGATATTAATAAATACTTTCCTGATTAAGATTTACTAGCAATAATCCCAGACCTATTTATGTAAAAGCATCTGTTTATCAAAAACGTAACCCACCAAAACCCTGAAACCATTAACGCATCAAAAAAAAACAAGGCTTTTTATTGCAAATTAAATAATTAAAGAACAACTCTTTACACCTGCAAAATACTATAATAAAATAAAACTAATACGAAACAGAAACTCAATCTATAATGCCTGATAAATATTATTATTAATAAAATTATGCGAAGCATAGTTTCGTTAATATATAATTTACTTTTTTTTATCTTTGCAGCAGAAAACCAAATGTTTATTTCTCTTAAAAAATTTATCTTATTTAAGGCTTGTGAAATTGTCACGAAGCAAGATTTTTTTTTGAAAACTATTCTACTGGATTTAAAAAAAATATCTAATCTATAAATAAAACCAATCAATTACCTTCATGAAAAAATTCTACTCAATTGTAGCAAGCATCTCCTGCACGTATATATTTGCACAAGTCGGCATCAACACCACAACACCAAAGTCCACTCTGGAAGTGGTCGCCAATACCAATGGCGATACTCAAGCCGAAGGACTCATTATTCCGAGATTAACGGGAGATCAAATAAAAACCATGACCGATAATCTGCAAGCAGGAACCGAATCTTTAATGATTTATGCTACTTCTGCCCCTGCGGTTTCTAATGCTAAAGTTGATAAAATTACAAAAGCCGGATATTATTATTGGAACGGCAGCATTTGGGAAACTATTGGTGGACTTACATCTAATATTTATACCGCCGATGGTACAATTACCAGCGCACAAGCAGCCAGAAATGTAGAACTGAATGGCAAAAACCTTGTCTTCTCCGGTGTTGGAAGTGTTGGAATTGGCGTTGCGAATCCATCTGCAAAGCTAGATGTTGCAGGAACGGTGAAAGCCAGCGCAGTGGACTATAATTCGGATGCAAGATTAAAACAAAACATCACTCCGATTACTAATGCAGATGAAATAATATTAAAACTAAATCCTGTTTCTTATTTCTGGAACGAGAACGGAAAAAAGAAAGGTGGAAATGCCCAGCTTCAATACGGGCTTATCGCTCAGGAAGTAGAAAAAGTACTTCCCAATATCGTAAACAGCGATTCGGAAACCTATAAATCGGTAAACTATAACGAACTGATTCCTATTTTACTGAAAAACGCTCAGGATCAGAATATCAAAATCAAAGAATTACAAAAAGAAATAGAACTCCTGAAAAAAGGAAAATAATCCAAAATTAATTCTGTACAATCTATTTATTCAGTTGAAGTATAACTATTCTTCAATTCTTTTTATAATGTAATTCTCATCAAATGAAACTAAAACTATATCTCATTTTCTTTCTGGCTCTCTGTCAACAGATTTTTGCACAAAGTGACTACTATTGGGTTGGCGGTGCAGGCTCCTGGAGTGACCTAAACCATTGGCGTATCGGCTCGTCAACGGGACCACAAGCGACTATTATTCCTTCCAGATATGATAATGTTTTTTTTAATAATGGGAGTGGGTTTACCACTACTTTAGGTCAAATTATAATTCCATCAGTTGCCACCTGTAAAAACTTCATTGTAGATGATAACTTTTCCAGCAGTATCCGTTTTTCACCAGGAAGCATATTAAACATTCATGGAAACTTAAAATGGCGAGGAAATATAGCTGCATACTATAATATAACATTTAACTTCTATTCCGATAGCGGGAATACATTGCCTAACCTTATAGATATTCCAGGAAAACTTATAGATGCGAGTTGGATTTCTACGACTTATCTCTCCTCCGTTAACTTTTTGGGAAATGGTAGTTTTAAGTTAATCAATGATTTTAACAGCAACGGCTATTTCTCTTTTAATGTAGGAGAAGGTGCATCCTTAGACACTAACAACAAAAATATAACTGTAGATCGCGAAATTACCTATACCTCTTCTGCGGTATCCGATTTTGGAACGTCGCAATTGAAATCACTTAGTTATACTACAGCCGCAACTTCGACCTTTAATGCAAATGTCAATCTTACGCAAGCTTCCATCACAGTATATTCATTAAGCTTTCCAACAACACAGAATGTAAAAAATATATCGTTCACAAAGAAAATTACGGTAGGTACATACCTGAAAACAGAAAATATTACGGGAGTATCGAATGCCGCATTAGAAACTTCCACAGGTACGGGAGAATATGAGATCGGAACCCTAAATATCCCAACTGGCAATTCTTCTTGGACTTATATTGGAAGCAGTACACCTACCAATAATATAGCGACGCTGAAAGTGGGGACTCTGACAATGGGAGGAGATGGTAACCATAATTTTTATGCATTACGAAATGATATCTCCAATCTTACTTTAGGTAGTGGAAATAGTAGTTTTTATACGGGGAAATATAATATCGACAATCTTACATTGAATGGTGGGAATTACTTTATTTCGTCAGCATCTGGAGACGAATTCAAAGTAAATCAAAACCTTATTGCTAATGCTTCCTGCGCTGGTACAATTCCTAAACTTACAGGGGGCAATGTCATCATCCCAGCAACGGCTAATGGCGGTGCAGTTATCGATTTTCCGAGATATATGTTTCAGAACGTAAAACTTACTGGAGGAGCTTCTGTAACGGCGGCAATAGATAATGGCGGCAATACGGGGAATATCAGCTTTGTCGGCTTAGCGTCCCGGACTTTTTACCGTATTGGAGGTGGTGGCGCTTGGAATGATTATGCCAAGTGGTCTTTCTTTTCTGGAGGAACGTCTGCGAATTGTCTGCCAACAAGATTTGATGATGTCATCTTTGATGAGAAATCTGGCTTTACAGCAGGTAATAATACCCTGACAGGAAGTTCGACCTCAATTGAGGTTCGAAATATGACCTGGAACAATACTCCCGGAAACCCTATATTTAGTCCTGGTTTTTCTTATGTCAATATCTACGGGAGTCTTTATTTACAAAAAGATATGACAGCTTCCACTGCAACGTTTAGCTTTTTTAAAATTAGTCCTGCAGATCCGCCGATAGACCGTTATATGAGCTTTGAAGGGCAGAAAATTAATACCTTATATGTAAGTGAGTTGGCAAATGATAATTTTCATTTGCAACCGGCAAGCTGGGCAGCACCTTATGATGTAGAGGTAGTGGGAGGCTTTAGCTTCAATGTAATGAACAATGGTATTGGGCAACCTGCCAATCTATATGCCAATAGTACAAAGATTAATGCAAACTCTGTTTATCTTGGAGGTAAATCTGTATTCATTGATAATACGCTCATCCGTACCCCTACGCTTTGGATGTACACCCAGCAGCCTGTAAATGCACCAGCTTCTACACTATATATTGCAAAAGAGTACAATGGTAAAAAAGACACCTATACTAATGCTAATCATTTCTTTGGCAATATCTATATGGAGGGTACAGCAACAGGTACTTTTTCAGCGGTAAAATCCAATTTGTTCCAGATAAATTCTGGGACAGATATTAGCATTACCGATGCAACAACTAATATATTGAATGTCAACGCTGGAAATAAAATATCTTTTACAGGGACTGATTTCGTAAAGAATTTTAATGTTAATACAGCAGTTGATTTGGTTATTAATGATTTGACCGTTACCGACACCTTTGTGTATAACCGTTTGGATTGCGATATCGTAAAATCCTTTACAGGAGCAGGAAACAGTAATCTTATTTTAGGAAATAGTATTAACGGTAATGGTTTGGTAGAGCTTAATCGTTTATCAGTTTCTTATATCCGTGCGTCCTATGTGACACCGGTTGCTGGTTCCAATCCTATTAATGCCAACAATTCTATAGATAATACAGCCAATAGCGGTATCAATTTCACAATACCTGCTCCCAAAAACTTTTATTGGAAAGGTGGCTCTGGCAATTGGAATGATATCAACCACTGGTCTCTGGATTCTACCCCGGCAAGAGCCACCAGCACTTGTGGGATTCCTACGCTATACGATAATGTATTTTTTGATGAATATTCTGGAATTGCTACGGTTGGTACAACTAATGTTGAAATACAAAATCCCGTTTATGTTAATAATATGACATTTAGTGGGCTTCCAGCAACTGCAATTTTTAATATTAAAGGTAGTTATAGTTATCAGACTTATATAAACGGAGATCTTACACTATATCCCGGATATGGTGCCGTATACAACAACAACCCTGGGTTTACCCTGATTAATAGAAACAAGCCGGCAGGCATCAACAAATCGGTGTACCCGAACGGAGCAGGTGCAAATTTAATTTTTACGGATAATGCCAACTGGAAAGTGTATCACGGGACAGAAGCTGTAGATATGTCATCCGGCTCAATTAATCAACAGTATATTGCTAGGCTGGATCTTAGCGGTACGGTGTTGAAGCTGAATCAACTCTCTACAACCGGAACAGAAATCCTATTAGACGGATCAGATATTTCTGCAAGCACGATTAATATTAGTCCGCAAACCCCGGTTAATTCGCTTAATAGTATTTTGAAAGGTGGTTCTATTAAAACCAATTCTCTTGCTCATTATTTTGAGAGGATCGATATACGGGGTTCTTATATCAATTATTCTGGACAGTTTTTGACCACTATTGATTTACCAAATACCAAAGTAAATCTTCTGAATATTTTAACAAATAGTAATAGCAGCACCCCTATAAAAAGTACTACATACGCGACTGTAAGATTTGCCAGTCTGAAGGAAGTAAATCAACTGAACATTGAGAAATCAAATATCATTGAGCTGGCAAATAATATCAAGGTAAACCAGTCTATGTTGTTGCAGGGAGGATGTACGAATGCGGATCAGCTGCTGATACGGGGATATAATAATGTGCTAGGGCAAATCATAATCCCTGTATATAATACTACAGATTTTATCATTAACAGAGTAAGGTTAAACTATATATCATCTTCCGGCGGACAAACCTATACAGCAACCGAAAGTACGAATGTGGGCGGAAACTCGGGGATTAATTTTGTTGCAGCTCCTTCTAGGGATTTGTATTGGGTAGGAGGACAAGGTAACTGGAATGACGGAAATCACTGGTCGCTAACCTCCGGCGGAACTCCTGTCGGCAGTTGCGGTTTCCCAAGCGCACAGGACAATGTGTTTTTTGATGCTAATTCAGGTTTCACAACGACACAGAAATCTGTAATCGTTGGCGGTAATCAAAGTTCCCTTGCCAATAATGTTACCTTTAACATTGACCCTAATTCTCCATTAGTAAATGTAGAAACATATTCTAATGAGAGAAATCTTCTAGTTTATGGAAACCTTGTTTTACAAAATAATACAACATTTGGTTCTTTTATTTCCGTTACTATGCCGCAAAGTACCACACCTGGGCAAACCAGGTATATTGACACTAAAGGAGTAACGGGAGCGAGGATTAGTATAAACGCGTCTCAGGATTATTTTGAGCTTCAGAGCCCTTATAAAGGTTCAATATACGGAACGAATGTAAAAGGTTTCAAAACCAATGACTATCCAATGGATATTAATACTTATGGGCTGCAGTTCAATTACACACAGAACATTAATCAGGTATTGGAGTTCGGACAATCCGTAATTACTGATGCTTCATCAGGTAGCGGTATTGTTATTTCATCAGGTAACAGTTATCCTGTAACGATAAATGCCGCGAATGCTAAAATAGCAACCGGTAACTTTGTCATCAATGTTCCGAACCAGAATAGCTTTGGCGATATTGCCATCAACAAAAACGGAATATTTAATGCGGGATCAACAATACACAACTTCAACAAGGTAACTTTCCTGGGAATCCTGACGCCTTCGGCAACCAGTACGCTGGCTTCTGCTGGGAATTATAAGACCCTGTACTTCTCTCCCGGAAATTATAAAATAGCTTCGGGGCAAAACATTTCCAAAAACCTGTTTATGACGGGAACACCATGTAACAGGATCAATATAAGTAGGACAGCAGATTTCGGGCAAAGTCTTATCAATTTGAATATGGCAGCAAGCTATACATTGTTTTACGCTTCTATTCAGGATATGAATTTTTCAAGAACTGTAAATGCCTATGGAAACAGTCAGGATTTGGGTAACACCAGCAACCTTACTATTGTACCCACCAATGTGCAGGCTGCGGGATTTGGGAATAAAACACTTTGTGCTACTGATTTCCCCAAAACCTATGATGGATCAGCTTTATTTGGTACAGATCCTAATGCAACTTATACGTGGACAAAGATGGGAACACCTGATGTGGTGATCAGTACTCAGCCTATTGTTACCTTTACCCAACCGGGAAGCTACAAGGTAAATGTAACTTCCAGCCAAGACGGATGTAACATTACAGAAAACTTTACGGTTTCTTCTTTTGCTTTACCTGTAGATAATACTACTGTTTCCACTGCCAGTGTATCCCAGTTGCCTATGGGAAATGTTCCCGTTATTTTCAAAGGAAGCCAGACCAGCCAGACCTATATCTTTACATACAGTATTAACAACGGTCCCGATATGGAAATCACTTCCAATACAAATGGTGTTGCAACAATTAATCATCCGAGAAATGTCGCGGGCACTTTTGTGTATCATTTGAAAGGGATTCGTTTTGCTAATGGAATGGCTTGTCCAGTTATTATTAGTAATAAAGATATTGTTGTTCAAATTAATCCTGATTGCCCAACACCCGGAGTTGTCCAGATGTATGGCACCGAATTGATGGGATGTACAGCAAGTAAGGGAGCAAAAAGACTCGCAGAGGCATCCCCGATTAGCATTACAATTCCTTCTTTGGATCTCAATATAGCACGCTTCATCCCAGAAACTGGCATTATTGTTAAAGAAGGTACAGATGTTTTCCTGCTTAGAAACATCAATGCTTCACCTGAGATTTTAACAGGACTTCCAGCCTCAAAACCTCATGTAGTAGGTGCGATACTCTACCATAACGATCATTTTTATGAAGGCGTAGAAAACGGAAAATGGATACGGATTGATAATGATTAAATAATGGCTCAAAATTTATAATGATTATTGAATAAGCAATACCATTCGTAAAATAACCTGAGTTCGGTTTAAGCAAAGTCTAAAAATAATTGACCGTCATTTACTTTTTTCAAGTTTAATGGCGGTTTTTTTGAAAAGAAACACTATGCAGTGAGACTTCCACAGTTTTACAAAAGAGCTTCAAAAAATCAAAGAACTAGAATCGGAGAACAATCGATTGAAAAAGATGAACATGCACTCAACATCAGACAGGCGTGTAAATGTGTGAGTTGGGAAATCCTCGTGTTCTGGATCTGTATAATACACTTTCAATCTAGCTTTTAATGGAACGCTGTACGTCAAACCTCTTTCCACCAACTCATCAATAGAGTAACCGTGGAGTATCTACAATATAATCCAAAAACTCCAATACGAATTGGTTTCTGGAATCTGTAATTGGAAAATTTTCCTGAAATGTTTTGTACAGCGATTCTTTTTATCGCTCTTCAGGAAGTGTGTCTAGTTGGAAAAATTCCTTGAAAGACTGGATTTGGATGTCCAAAAAGTCAGGAGTTTCGATTTTACCTTTTGCAGAAGAAAAGTTAATTCTCGGAGTACCTTGAACTTTGGGAGCGGCCTATTGTTTTACTCATAAAACTTTTAAGAAAGGGGTTAAAAATATTTTGTTTTAAAAAATATCAGAAAAAATAAGAAACAAGATAAATGTAAAAAGGTAAAAGTGTTTTTGGCGCACAGAGAACATTACTATTAACATATTGATTTCTAATTATCTCTAACTGCAACGCCGGTATATCTTTTCACGGAGTAGTGCAAAATATTTTCCTTGAATTTTGCTTTGGGCGGTAAAATGATATAAATGCCTGAAACACGAACGCTCTTCCGGATCTACCGAAAGAGTTGAATTTCAATATTTTATTGATTTACAAACAATTATTAGCGCCAAAACGAGTGCAAATTGAGGAAAATCAATTCGCTTTCACAAGTAAAAAACCATCTCCGGAGAGATGGTCAGTTATAAAGTTTTGTTAAAATTTATTTAAACTTCGTCGCTTACGGTTTCCAGAAACTCCAGACTTTACCGTTGAAAACAGCGAGCTGTTTTGTGATGGTGTCGTAAACCATCATTCCGGGTTCCGGGTTGATGATGTTCAGGTGTGGGCTTGGAACTTTTGGTAAAACCATTGCTTTGTTAGAATCCTCCAGAACTAAAATTCCGGGAGTTGCTGTTGGGGTTCCAATCGCAACCTTTGCATCAGGCTTGTCGGTTAATGATGTCTGAAGTATGGTGTACACCACTCCTGTGGTATCATAATTCGCCTGTCCGTCAACGGTTGTGGTTTCGTTTCTTGTTAAATTAAACCAGCTTCCGTCAGCTTTACGGTACTTCATGATTTTATCGGCAGTATCGAAAACAATGGTTCCCTGCTGTGCGCCGGTTACGTCTCCTGCAGAAGTTACCCATGGAACAATAATTCCTTTGCCCTGTCCTGCAACATAATCCCCAAACTCTACTGAAACTGAAGTATTGGTTACTGCGGACTTTCCGATCGCTACCTGCGCAAATGCGCAAGTAGATACAGTAAGTGTTAGTAGTGCTATAATGTTTTTCATTTTGTCTTTTGCTTTAATTTTTTTGTTGAATTAAAATTTTAAACCTTTAAATCTAATTATGGACAGGCCGGTGTTGAGTAACAAGACCAAACTGTTCCGTTGTAGATTTTCAGACACTGTGCTGTAGTATCGAATACCATCATTCCTTCTACAGGGTTTGCAATATCTGTTGCAGGGTTCGCTACTCTATTCACTACAAAACCTTTGGTTTTTGCTTCAAGGACTGTCCAAGCACTTTGTCTTACCATTGGCCAGTTGCTGTTGTCAGCACCTGCTCTTCCCAATGCCGTAATACCGTGGTTGGACGGGACCTGTGTTCCGGCAACCGTAGTTGGAAGTTTATAACAGTAATTATCAAACTTAATGACAGCCGTAACGCAATGCGCTCCATCGTTATTGGTTGAAGCCTGCGAAGCGGAAATGGTTGTTGGCGCCCCCGTAACTTTATCAAACATTGTGAAAACAGAACCGCTGTTTGAAGATGCATAGATTTTGCCATCTCCACTTCCAAACCATGCTCCATAATCATTAATAGGATGAACATAACTTGTATCATTAACCGCACCTGTAACAGGGTTAATTGAAACAACCTGTCTAGATACAGTATCCTGAGTCCATAACAACTGATCGGTTACCGAATAAGCAATATCAATAAAGTTTATATTTCTGCTTAGTGGAATTAAGGTAGCTGTTCTGGTAGCAATATCAACTTTATACAGTTTGTTATTTCCGGTACCTGCAAGTTTTATATAGTAATTCCCATTATTATCAATCTCTCCCGAAGTATAGCCTGCAGCGATATCAAGTCCGCTAATGACACCCAAGTTATAGAAGGTACCATTAGCGTCAATTCTGATTAGGCTCTTGGCAACATTTGCACCTCCACTAATTCCATAAATAAAATTATCTGTCGGGTTATAACCCGTTGCATTTACTGGGTAAGTAGCACCTGTTCCAATCTGCACAAAATTGAACGGATTGGTCGAAGTATCTATTCTATAAAGCTTAGCCTGAGAATCCTGAACCATATACATATTGCTATCGCATATAAAAGGTACAGCACAAGAATTAACCATTATATTTTGAGAATCGCCTATACCTTGCCCCACATCTCCTACAATATCTGCCAAACCTCCAGAGTTTACCAGCATAGGAACTCCGTTGGCATCTACTGTGGCAATTGCGGGTGTATTTAATGTACCAGAGATATTTGAACCAATTGCATTGCTCCCATTTAGCATTGTTTGAGTAATATTATCACCACCTTCTATAGCATCAGGGCAACCGTCACCATCAGAATCTAAATCTAAACTATTAGGAAACCCATCGCCATCAGTGTCAACCTCTAAAGGTAAAGAACATAAAGAAGAAAATCTTACTCTTTGATCATTGTTTAATCCTCCTGTAGAAGCAGTAAATCCAAAATAAACTTTATTAGCTCCTCCAAAATAATTAGTAACAATGTTCCCTGTATAAGTACCTACTAAAGTACCATCTACTGTATAAGACAATGTTTGAGATGCCGAGTCCCAATTTACAACTACCGCATGCCAAGCTCCATTTTCTAAATTTGGTAGAGCTACAGTGGAGGTAATTGCCGTTTGATCAGATGATTTCCAGATTTGTCCGTGGTCTGCTACTGGATCCAAAGCTGGGCTTCCTGTATTGCTATAAGTATCTAACTCTAGAACCACACCATTCTGAATTCCTCTAGCACCTATACCTTCTCCTGCTGCTCCAATAGCATTAATTCCAGCAGGATCGTTTTGGAATACTATTGCCATACCATCTGCACCTGCATCATTATTTCCCAAATAGGCTTCAAAAGGCATTGAAAAATTCTTAGTAAAATCTATTTTACCATAAGACCACATTTCACCTGCTTGCGAATTTAAAGCTGGTGTTAGTTGTACTTCATTTGAACTTATTTGTGAAGCATTTCCATTGAGTTCAAAAATTTGATTAACTGGTTTATCTAATCCATTCTCTGTACAATCCAAAATTCCATCATTGTCATCATCTAAGTCAAGAGAATCTGGTACCCCGTCTCCATCAGAATCTGTAATAACTGGGGTAGTAGATACAGATGCTGTATTGTTTGTAGTGTTAGGGTCTGCTATTCCGCTAGTTGTACTAATTGTGGCTGTGTTGGTAAAATTACCTGTGGCGTTTACAATTGCAGTTATGGTTAAAGTTGCATTTGCTTGGTCATTAAGGTTTCCTATAGTCCAGACACCAGTTCCAGGAACATAGGTTCCAGTTGATGCAGTGTGTGAAAAATAAGTATAACCAGAAGGTAATAAATCATTAACGGTAACATTTGAGTTATTAGAGGCTCCAAGATTAGAAGCTGTAACTGTGAATACTATATTGCTTCCTTCTGTGGGAGTTGCATTACTTACAGTTTTGGTTACTCTAAGATCTGATTCCCCAGCACTTACACTCATTAGAAAAGCATCAGCTAAACTACCATTTGAAGCTGTCCAACTTTGTCCTGCTGAGTTTCCATTCATATAAACCTCTAAAACAATTGTTTTTATATCATTCGCTTGAAAATTAACTGTTCCTCTTCCAGAATTAGTTGTTGCTGGATTTGTAAGACCTATATAGCTATTATTGATTGTTTTTGCGGTGTTATCTATCGTAAGATTTGTTCCTGATGGCAATGAAAGGTTAGTAGTACCTAAGATTTCTTTATTAGAGGAATTTAATACAGACTTTACTGTAAATTCAGCTGTAAATGAGAATCCCGTACCTAGTATTCCACCTAATCCTTTTAAGTGAAGTAAGGGATTATTAACTCCTCTACTAAATGTAATGGTAACTTCACCCATTTTGTATCTTCCAGTGGTGGATTGAGCACCTAATGCATTTGTTGAAATCAATGTTCTTATACCATAGTTGGATGCAATATTTATTCCTGTTCCTGCCGTAGAGTTATAACTTGTATATTGGTTGTTGTCAGCTGTCCATGGAGCAGCAGTTGAAACATTTCCTAAACTATTTAAAAGTTGATAAGCAGGTGCGTTAATAGTAGAATTACCAAGAGCAACATCTCCAAAAAACAAACTTCCCGGTTGATTGTTGTAGGTGTTGTTTCCTGTATATGTTTGATTATTTACAGTAAATGTTGCACTCAAATTAGAAGGCGTAGTATAAGCAGTAAAAGTATTACCAGAAGGGTTATCTGTGTTTTTTTGTAAATTTGTTGAATAAGTGTATACTACACCATTACTCGCTGCAGGGCTTGCCATTTCAAGAGCAGGTGTTTGCGAAAACCCAAAAACGCTTATAACCAATAAAATTAGTTGTAAAAAAGATTTGAATGTTTTAAAATTTAGAGTTTTGTTCATGTTCTCTATTTTCGATTTTTAGAATATTGTATAAAATCTACCATCCATTATCTATAGGGATAATTGGTAGTAGAGCAGTAGTAGTTTTAAACGCTTAAATAAAAGCAGGGGGAGGTCTAGAAAATAATATGTTTTCTACAGAAGTAGAGTAATGTGCTTTATATAAGATATTTTCTTTTGTTTGGTGTATTTTTGATAAATAGAGTATATCTAAACTATTGTTAGGGTTAATGAATTGATATGCATTCTGAGATATAACAATTGATTTACAAAAGTTTTTGATATTTGTAAAGAAGTTTTCAGAATCATTATTTTTAGCATTATAAACAATAATTTCTTTAGAATCTTCAATTTTTTTAATCGTTTTTTCCTGGATTAATTTTTTTGTTTTTTTGGCAAAGGAAATGCTTTTTTTATCCTTTTTTGATTGGATGTTCTTAGAAGTTTTATTATGACTTGTGAGCAGATTGTTTTCGTTATTTTTAAGTTCTAATGTATCTTTTTTGCTCTGAACAATAATTATAGCTCCTTCAGAAACATGTATGTTTTCTAAACCAGTAATCTGAACTTCTTGAGAATAAATGTAAGTAGATAGGTGTAAAAGAATAACAAGTAAAGCCTTACGAATTAATAAATTGTAAATCCTTTTAACGACAAAAAAATAATAACTATCAAAAGGACAGTTGTATTTCTTCATTTTTTTTCAGTTTGTGTTTATAGAACCTTTGCAAAGATATGATTAATATTTTTATTATCAACATATTAAGAAATTTATTTGGGTTTTTTCTTTCCATAAAAAAATCCAACTCTAAAAAAGAATCGGATTTTGATATGACTATGTATAAAATTTATTAAGGTTTCCAAAACGTCCAAACGGTTCCGTTAAAAACGGCTAACTGATTTTTTACCGTGTCAAAAACAATCATTCCAGGAGCTGGATTAACAATGTTTAAATGAGGAGAAGCTACTTTAAGTAACACCATAGCTTTATTAGTATCTGCCAATACCAATATGCCAGGAGTGTTATCAGTATCAGGGTTTCCACCAATTTGAACTTTAGCATTGTCTAAATCTGTAATAGAATTTTGTAAAGTTAATCCGTCAACAGAAGTTAAAGGATCTACAGTAGTACCAGATCTTTTGAAGATTTTTTTTAATTTTTTCCTCAATATTTTTATATTTCTCGGCATTATTTTTTTTAGTTTGTGCCAACGAATTCTTTAAAGGTTTTTCCTTGACGAAAACTTTAGCCTCATCCTTTAAAGAGGTTTGTTTGATTACCTCCTTAGAAATATTTTCTATGTAGGATTCTTTCAAAGAGGTATTTTCTTGAGTGATGATTTTTGCATCACCAATAATGATAATTCCATTATGTTCACTTTCGTGAGCATAAAAATCTTGAGAATAAGTAGTTATTGGGAACAATAAAAAAAAACAATGCTCCCCCAAGTAATTTAAGGAGCAATCCAGAAAAAGAATCTTCCCTTTTAAGGAAGATATAAAGAATTTTTTTTTATCAATTTGTGAGTTTTGAACAAATGAATTTGCATTCAAATATTCTGCTTGCAAATATACAGTAAAAAAAAATTATATACATAAATTAGTTAAAGAATTGATAAAAAAAAGCTGCCTCATTACTGAGACAGCCCTATATATTTTATGAACTAAAAATTACTTCAATTCTACTTCTGCACCAGCTTCTTCAAGTTGTTTTTTCAAAGCTTCTGCTTCATCTTTAGAAACCGCTTGTTTGATTGCAGTTGGAGCACCATCTACCATATCTTTAGCTTCTTTAAGACCTGCACCAGTTAAATCTTTTACCAATTTAACAACTGCTAATTTAGAAGCACCTGCAGCTTTAAGAATTACGTCGAATTCTGTTTTCTCTTCAGCAGCTTCTCCACCACCTGCAGCAACTACTACAGCAGCAGCAGCTGGCTCAATTCCGTACTCATCCTTAAGGATAGTAGCTAATTCGTTTACGTCTTTTACTGTTAAGTTTACTAGCGTTTCAGCTAAATTTTTTAAATCTGACATTGTTGTAATGTTTTTTGTTGATTATTGATTGATTTTTTTGAGTTCTAATTATTCAGCACTTGGAGTTTCTTCCGTGCTTTCTGCAGTTGGAGCTTCTGGAGCCGCCTCAGCAGGAGTTTCTTCTAC
Organism: Chryseobacterium sp. FP211-J200; assembly: GCF_001643375.1. Lineage (GTDB taxonomy): Bacteria > Bacteroidota > Bacteroidia > Flavobacteriales > Weeksellaceae > Epilithonimonas > Epilithonimonas ginsengisoli. The sequence goes on along the minus strand of NZ_LSHB01000039.1, from coordinate 5,914 downwards.
AGCAGGAGCAGCAGCTTCTTCAGCGCCAGCCTCTACAGCTTCAGATTTGTTTTGAAGAGCAGAAACAACTCTTTGGATTGGAGACTGAAGCAATCCGATGATTTCACCGATCATTTCTTCTCTAGACTTGATGCTTACTAATGCGTCTAGGTTCTCATCACCAACATAGAAAGTTTCTTGAACGAAAGCAGATTTAAGAGCTGGTTTCTCTTCTTTCTTTCTGAAATCTTTGATCAATTTTGCTGGCGCGTTAGCCGTTTCAGCAATCATCAATGCAGAGTTTCCTTTGAAAGTTTCGAACATCTCAGCGTAATCTACACCTTCGATCTGTTCCATTGCTTTTTGAAGCAATGTATTCTTCACTACTTTTACTTTGATATTTTGTTTGAAAGCTTGTCTTCTGAAGTCAGAAGATCTAGCAGCGTTCAAACCTTGTAGATCTGCTACATAAACTACTTTTGCATCCTGAAGCAAGTCTTTGATCTCTTGTATCGCTACAACTTTTTGGTCTTTTGTCATTGTCTTAAGGATTATAATTAGTTAACAGATTTAGTATCAATTGCAATTCCAGGACTCATTGTAGAAGACAAATAAATGCTTTTTACATAAGTTCCTTTTGCAGCAGTTGGTTTTAACTTGATCAATGTTGAGATCAACTCAGCAGCATTTTCTTTAAGTTTAGCAGCATCGAAAGATACTTTACCAATACCTGCATGGATGATACCATATTTATCTACTTTGAAATCGATCTTACCAGCTTTCACCTCAGCTACAGCTTTTCCGATGTCCATAGTTACAGTACCGGATTTTGGATTCGGCATAAGACCTCTTGGTCCTAAAACTCTACCCAAAGGTCCTAGTTTACCCATAACTGCAGGCATAGTCACGATAACGTCAACATCTGTCCAACCATTTTTGATTTTAGTCAAATACTCGTCAAGACCTACATAGTCTGCACCAGCTTCTTTTGCTTCTGCTTCTTTGTCTGGAGTTACCAAAGCCAAAACTTTGATATCTTTACCAGTACCATGAGGAAGAGATACAACACCTCTTACCATTTGGTTTGCTTTTCTTGGATCTACACCCAATCTAACAGCGATATCTACAGATGCGTCAAATTTTGCAAAATTTACTTCTTTTACCAAAGCAGAAGCTTCGTCAAGATTATAAATTTTATTTTTTTCCACTTTGCTTAAAGCTTCTTTTTGCTTTTTTGTCAATTTTGCCATTTCTTTAAGTTTTAAGCGTTAGTTGGTTTAGTTCCTGTTACTCTCAATCCCATAGATCTAGCAGTACCAGCTACCATAGAAATTGCAGGATCAACAGAGAAACAGTTAAGATCTCCCATTTTGTCCTCTGCAATTTTCTGAACCTGAGCCCAAGATACAGCACCTACTTTGTTTCTGTTAGGTTCTCCAGAACCACCTTTCAATTTTGCAGCTTCCAATAATTGGATTGCAACTGGAGGTGTTTTGATGATGAATTCGAAAGATTTATCTTCGAAAACCGTGATCACTACCGGAAGAACTTGACCAGGTTTATCCTGAGTTCTACCGTTGAATTGTTTACAAAACTCCATGATGTTCACACCTGCAGAACCCAATGCTGGACCTACTGGTGGAGAAGGGTTGGCAGCGCCACCTTTCACCTGAAGTTTTACCATTTTAAAGACTTTTTTAGCCATTTTAATGTTTTGATTTGATTAATAAATAATTGAATGTGGAAGCATTAATTATTCAACATAAGTCACTTCGCATAAAAGTAGACCTATATTTCGGATTGCAAAAGTATAAAATATTTTTCAAGTAGCAAATACTTAACTAGTTAAATTTCAGAAATAAAATAATATTTTTTTTATTTTATTAACAAACCTAAATGGAAATCATCCTTTGCTCAACTTCGGCGAATCGTTTTACATTGATCATGTCACTTGAGAAGATAATACAAGCAAATGTATTTCAACATTAATAAAAATTAAAACAAAAAAAACCGCTCATTTCTGAACGGTATTTTTTTTATATCTGAAAAGTATTAAACTACTTTTTCTACTTGCATGAAGCTAAGTTCCATTGGTGTTTTTCTTCCGAAGATCAAAACAGAAACTTCTACTTTCTTCTTGTCTTCCAAGATTTTCTCAATAGTTCCGTTGAAACCGTTGAATGGACCTTCGATTACTTTTACGTTTTCACCAACGATGAATGGAATTTCTACATCTGTCGCAAATTCTGAAAGTTCATCCATTCTTCCGAGCATTCTGTTCACCTCAGATTTTCTCATTGGAACTGGCTCACCTCCTTTTGTTAAACTTAAGAAAGAAATTACGCCAGGGATATTTTTGATCACGTGAGGTACTTCTCCTATTAGATCAGCCTCTACCATTAGATAACCAGGATAGTAAGGTTTCTCTTTAGGCACTTTTTTTCCATTTCTGATCTGGATCACTTTTTCCATAGGAATCACTACTTGAGTGACGTAAGCTTCCATATTCATTCTCTGGATCTCGCTCTCAATATAGTTCTTCACCTTATTTTCCTGTCCGCTAATAGCTTTCAGCACATACCATTTCGATTCGCTCATTAGGAAAGTATTAGGGATTAGTTAAAAATATTAATAAACGTCGCAATAAAATTCTTGATCGTCACACTGAAGAGTGAATCTACTCCAAATGTAAATAAAGCAAGTATCACAGTGCTCACAGAAACAACGATAGTTGAAGACTGCAAGTCTGCCCATTTTGGCCACTCTACTTTATCTTTAAATTCTGTATAAGAACCTTTTAAAAATTCTACTAAGCTCATTATTTTCTTTTTGCACGGGCACTAGGATTCGAACCCAGATCAACGGTTTTGGAGACCGGTATCCTACCATTGGACGATGCCCGTAGATTAAAATAGTTCCGTAAGTTTCCTTACGGAACTATTTATATTATTTAGATGATTAGTCTGTGATCTCAGTAACCTGACCAGCACCTACTGTTCTACCTCCTTCTCTGATCGCAAATCTAAGACCTACGTTAAGAGCGATTGGTTGCAACAATTCTACAGTGATAGTTAAGTTATCTCCAGGCATTACCATTTCTACACCTTCTGGCAAGAAGATCTCACCTGTAACGTCAGTTGTTCTAACGTAGAACTGAGGTCTGTATTTGTTGTGGAATGGCGTGTGACGTCCACCTTCTTCTTTAGAAAGGATATAAACCTCAGCTTTGAAGCTTTTGTGTGGTTTAACAGAATCTTTCTTAGCGATAACCATACCTCTCTTGATGTCAGTTTTTTCAATACCTCTCAACAATAGACCTACGTTATCTCCAGCTTCACCTCTATCAAGGATCTTTCTGAACATCTCAACACCAGTGATAGTAGAAGTCAATTTCTCATCACCCATACCTACGATATCAACAGGATCTCCTGTGTTGATTACACCTGATTCAATTCTACCAGTTGCAACAGTACCTCTACCTGTAATAGAGAATACGTCTTCGATTGGCATCAAGAATGGTTTATCTTGATCTCTAACTGGAAGTTCGATCCAAGTATCAACAGCATCCATCAATTCTTCGATTTTACCTACCCATTTAGCATCTCCGTTCAATCCTCCTAAAGCAGAACCTTGGATGATTGGAGCGTTGTCTCCGTCATATTCGTAAGAAGATAAAAGATCTCTGATCTCTAACTCTACTAATTCTAATAATTCTTCATCGTCAACCATATCTACTTTGTTCATGAAAACAAGTACGTTAGGTACGTTTACCTGACGACAAAGCAAGATGTGCTCTCTAGTTTGAGGCATTGGTCCGTCAGTAGCAGCTACTACTAGGATAGCTCCATCCATTTGAGCAGCACCTGTAACCATGTTCTTTACGTAATCCGCGTGACCTGGACAGTCAACGTGAGCGTAGTGTCTGTTAGCAGTTTCGTACTCGATGTGAGCAGTATTGATAGTGATACCTCTTTCTTTTTCTTCTGGTGCAGAATCGATAGAAGAGAAATCTCTTGCAGTTCCGAATCCTTTATCAGATAACACTTTACTGATTGCAGCTGTAAGTGTAGTTTTACCATGGTCAACGTGACCAATAGTACCAATGTTCAAGTGGGGTTTGTTACGATTAAACGTTTCCTTTGCCATGATTTAATATTTATTAATTAATTATTTATTTTTTTTCGGTTTGCAAATATAACGATTTTTTGAATATCAAAAATATTTTTATTAAAAATTTCGATATTCAAATTCAAAAACCGCAAACCAAAGCATTTTTGTCTTTTGACGTGGCAAATTTACATAAAAAAATCAATTAAAAAAAGTGGATTAAATCCAACATCAGTTTTATCTCGTATCTGCTTATTGAAACTCTAAAAAAATAAGCTTTATGAAAAAATTATTCAACCTTTGTCTGGCAACTTTTGCCATTGTGTCGGTAATCTCTTGTGATAATGATGATACGATCACCGGAATGCCGGAAGAACCAACAGTAACTGTAGGACCAAATCAACTGGCTTACGGACTTACAGAAAACAATGAACTTGTAGCTTTCAACACAAACAATCCGGCAATGTTCAGTTCAAAAACCGCTATTTCAGGAATTGCGGCGGGAGAAAAATTATTAAGTATTGATTTTCGACCAGCTACTGGAGAACTTTACGCTCTTTCAAATGCCAGTAAGTTTTACATCATCAATACCGCAACAGCAACCTCCAGAGTTGTTAGCACAACAGCTTTTACGCCAGCAATCGCAGGAACAACAGCTTCAATTGATTTTAATCCAACTGTTGACAGAATCAGATTGGTCACAAATACGGGACAAAACCTCCGCCTCAATCCCGAAACCGGCTCCGTTGCGGCAACTGACACAAGCATCGCAACAACAGCTTCAATCGCAGGAATCGCGTACACAAATAGTAAATCAGGGGCAGCATCTACAATATTGTATGACCTTGATATGACTTCAGGGAAATTATTCAAACAAGATCCGCCAAATAATGGCACTTTGGTAGAGGTTGGAAGTTTAGGAATCACTTTTACTGGTCAAGCAGCATTTGATATTAATCCAGATAACAGTATAGCATTGATCGCAGCCACAAAAGATTCTAAAAATAATCTTTACACATTGGATCTTTCAAACGGTAAAACAACCAACATTGGAACTTTGTCGCAGAAAGTTATCGACCTCGCTATTCCAACAGACGCTGTTGCGTATGCCGTAGATGCTTGGAACACACTTCAGATCTTTAACCCGAACAAACCGGAACCAGTTTCAAAAGCAATCACTGGATTGCAAAATGGAGAAGGAATCTTAGGGATCGATTTTAGACCTTTGAACGGACAACTTTATGCTTTGGGAAGCTCCAGCAGAATCTATACTATCAACTTGGGAACAGGAGCAGCAACTCAAGTTGGATCAGGAACACTTGCCACAACACTTATCGGAACCGAGTTTGGTTTTGATTTCAACCCAACAGTTGATAAAATAAGAGTCGTGAGTGATACTGGCCAAAATCTGAGATTAAATCCAATTGATGGCGCTGTTACAGCAGTGGATGGCATCATAAATCCAGGAACACCAACGTTGAGCTCTGCCGCTTACACCGACAACTTCGCTGGCGCCACAACCACATCGTTATTTGTGATCGACCACAATACCGACAAATTATACCTTCAAAATCCACCGAATGCTGGAACATTGGTAGAAAGAGGTGCTCTGGGAATCAATATTACCTCGAACAACGGATTTGACATCGGGAGTACAAGCCAGAAAGCTTATCTTGTAGCCACCGTGGGAACTGAAACTAAGATCTACACTGTAAACACTACGAATGGAGCTGCGACCGCTGTTTCAAACTATCCAAATATGGTAAAAGGATTTACCGTAGGATTAGGATTCTAAAAATAACCTTAAATAGGATCAAGATCAAAACCT
>NZ_LSHB01000038.1 GCF_001643375.1 Chryseobacterium sp. FP211-J200 | reverse complement strand
TACGAAATTTTCGTATTATGGGTAACCTTTTTTATAATGCACTACGGGTTAATTAGTATTTTTTATTTGATAAACAATCGGTCATCAAAAGTAAACTTCTCCACTTTCTTGATTTTGACGTCTTTAAAATTGACATTACGAGGATTAATAATATAGTTGAATTCCCCTTGAACCGCAGCCGAAGGAACTTTCATCGTTAAGAATTTATTTTCTTTAAGGAATTTATCACCCATTTTTTGAGTGCTGTCAAGATGCGGAAAAGTATTCCAGTCTTTGGGAAATCTTTTCGGTTCAAAAATGTCAACATCGGGAATCTCGATATGGACCAACCGAAAATCTTTCGGAATGATTCCAAGCGGAATGTGAACAGCAATTTCTGTAACACATAAAGCAATAGATTGTCCAGTGTACAAAGCTGCATTGCCTTTGCTATTCCATCTCCCACCGGCTATTTCAGCTCCTTTTCCTGAGAGGTCATTGGCATAGATTTCTTTTGAAAGTCTGTAAACAATCATAAGACCTTACGCTAAAATACCGTGCTCTAGCCTTGTAAGCTCATCCATCAAAAGAGAAATCCCAAAGTTGCTGCCAATTAGATCTTGTGGTTTTGTTTTGCCTAAAGCCAAATTCTCTGCTTGCAACCAAATCAAAAAATATTCTGATGAGCCAAACACTTCTTCTCCTCTTTTATATAGCATCTCTATTTGCAATATTTTTTCTGATTGTAGTGTATCAAAGGTTTTTTCTTCTTTTTGATAACGGGACAATGTCTTCCCAGAGATATGAAGAAAACCAGCCCATTCTTGAAAGCTGAAAGGAAACTTTTTCACAAGATTATCGAATAACTTAAATGAAATACCTTTCTCTGCTATTTCTATCATTCTGAAAATACCACCATCATCAAAATTCTGATATCCATAAAGCGCCACTGGCTCTGCTACGGAATGTGTGGTATCTGTTGTTTTATATTTTTTCATCACATTTAATTTTCTACACCACAAAGATATGACTTTTGTCCAAACAAAAAAAGACTTTTGTCTAATTTTTTATTTATTTTAAGTTGATTTATTTTATTACCTTCCATTTAATTTTTACAAAATGAAAATAAAACCAGAGTTTGACCTCATTCCGGAGGACGGATGGCGAAAAAAAATATATGAAACAGTGTATTTGTCCCACACAAAAGCAGGAAAGATATTTGACATCTGTTTGCTTGTTTTGATTCTCATTAGCACCGCTCTGTTGATGGTCGAGACTATCCCTATCTTTAGATTAGAATACCATAGAGAATTTTATTACGCAGAATTTTTTATCACTTTGATATTTACAGTAGAATACATCTTGAGGATAATTTGCGTGAAAGACAGAGAAGAATACATTTTCAGCCCTTTGGGAATTATTGATTTCCTCTCCATAATTCCTTTTTACATAAGCCTATTTTTTCCGATTTGGCATTTTGTTGCTATCATCAGAATGTTGAGAGTTTTAAGGATTTTCAGAATTTTTAACCTTGCAGATTATATGCACGATGGCAGATTCATAGTCTCCGCGCTTAAGCACAGCTCAAGAAAAATCTACATCTTCCTATTGTTCATGGCAATTTTCATTGTTATCATAGGTTCTTTGATGTACCTTATCGAAGGAGGAAAGAATGGATTCAGTAGCATTCCTCAAAGTGTATATTGGGCCGTTGTAACCATAACAACCGTTGGTTATGGCGATATTTCTCCAGGAACTCCAATTGGAAAAATATTATCTATAATCGTAATGCTTTGCGGATACAGTATTATTGCTGTTCCAACTGGGATTGTAACCTCAGAATTCCGGAAACAAAAGAGAAACGATTTTCACTGTAACAGATGCGGGAACGAAGATAATGATGAGAATGCGCGTTTTTGCAAAATCTGTGGCGAGAAAATTATTTAATCAAAATAAAAAATATATTTCTTTTTACTTTAAGTTAAATTAATATTATAATACAAATAATTATAAATAATCAGTTATATTTGACGAATCAAAAATAATATATAATTATAATAACAAAATAGCTTAAACAGAGAATTATGAAAAAATTTTATTTCATACTTTGGGTTATTCTTTTAAATTGTTTGTACCATTGTTCATCTACAGCGTCAATTTCTGACCCGATCCCACATATTCTAGATGTAAAACACCACACTTATAAAACGGTAAATTTTGAGACTTCTGACGGGCTCAAAGTTTATGCAGATTTATATTCCAGCAATAACGAAAGAGGCCCATTAATCATCCTTTATCACCAAGCTGGTTTCAGCAGAGGCGAATTCAGGAGTATTGCACCAAGACTGGTTGACTTAGGCTTTAATGTTTTAGCGGTCGACTTGCGTTCCGGAGACATCTTGAATCAAGTAACAAATCTTACCAAAAAAGAGGCTTTAAGACAAGGGATATCAACAGCTTTCCAGGATGTAATCCCCGATCTGGAAGCTTCTTTCCAATATGCTAAAAATCAAATCAAATCTAGGAAAATAATCTATTGGGGAAGCTCTTATTCGGCGTCCTTAGGATTTTATATGGCAGCGAAATATCCGAAAGATTACAACGCGCTTATCGCTTATTCTCCGGGGGAATATTTTAAAATTGAAAATAAAAATATTGCAGAATTCGCAAAGGATGTTAAAATCCCTGTCTACACTTCATCTGCAAGAAATGAAGAATCCAGCTGGAAATCAATTTACAATTCGATAACATCCAAAAAACAATTTTATCTGCCGGCAAAAACCAAAGGCCATCACGGCACAATGGCACTTTCCTCATTCTATGATGACAGCGAAGAAAACTGGCAAGCTATTATTCCTTTTTTGAAAACATTAAGGTAAATTCCTCTTCATTTTCCAGAAATGTTCGTTTTGCTTCTTCATAGCCTATTTTGAAAATCTCCTCCATGCTTTGAGGTTTTCTTTCGAAAATGCCGTACTTGGACAGTTTCTTGGAAGTAATGAACCAATCACAATAAGCAAATTTGTAAATCTCAGTTCGGTGTGATAATAATTCGTAAGCACGTGTTGTTACAGCCTTTATCGTTCTTAAATCCTGAACTTCGACATCCTGAGGCGGCGTGACATATACGCCAATCATTTTATCACATTCATTATTAATGATATCTGCTGGAAAATTATTGAGAACACCTCCGTCGCTGTACATCTCTTCCCCAATAAAATAAGGTGTAGAAATCCCAGGGATACACGAGGAAGCGATAATTGCATCCACAACTTTGTAGTGTTTTTCAAAGACCTTCTGCTGCCCTGTTACAAGTTCTGTTGCTACAATCCTTACATCTTTGTTCAAATCTCCAATCGTCATATCCTGGAAAATTGGTGTAAGATAATTAAGGAAAATAATGGACGAAACAAAACCAGGTTGATTAAATGTAAAATGTTTCCAGTTGAAGAAATAAATTGACTGAAAAAAATCCAAAATCTCTTGCGGCGTCTTTCCCACAGCATACAAAGAACCGACGATAGAACCTGCGCTGCAACAAGAGAGGATATCAGGTTCGATATTCTTTTCCTTAAGAAACTTCAAAACGCCGGCGTGAGCCAACCCACGCGTTCCACCACCTGACAAAACCAATCCTATCTTCGAATTTTCCATTGAGTAAAATTAAAAAAACCGCAGAAGAATCTGCGGTTTTTATATATGAATATTATGTTATTCTTATTATATATGAATCACTTCGCCATAAGCAGCTGCTACAGCTTCCATCACAGCTTCAGAGATAGTTGGGTGCGGGTGGATAGATTTCAGAACCTCGTGTCCTGTAGTCTCCAATTTTCTCGCAACCACAGCCTCAGCAATCATATCGGTAACACCGTCGCCAACCATATGACAACCAAGCCATTCGCCGTATTTCGCATCAAAAATTACTTTGATAAATCCGTCAACATCACCATTAGCTGTAGCTTTTCCGGACGCTGAGAAAGGGAATTTACCCACTTTGATCTCGTAACCTTTTTCTTTAGCTTGTTTTTCAGTCAAACCAACAGAAGCAATTTCTGGATGACAGTATGTACAACCAGGGATATTTCCGTAATCAATCGCTTCTACGTGAAGACCTTTGATTTTCTCAACACAAGTGATTCCTTCTGCAGAAGCCACGTGAGCCAAAGCCTGAGTTGGGATGATATCACCAATGGCGTAATATCCTGGAACAGAAGTTTCGTACCATTCGTTTACCAAAACTTTTCCTTTTTCAGTTTTGATTCCAACTGCCTCAAGTCCGATTCCTTCAAGGTTTGAAGCAATTCCAACGGCAGAAAGCAAGATGTCAGCTTCCAAAGTAATGTTTCCAGTAGCCGTTTTCACGCTGGCTTTGACGCCATTTCCTGAAGTATCCACAGATTCTACAGAAGCGTTGGTCATAATTTCAATCCCTGATTTCTTAAGAGATTTCTCAACGTGTTTAGAAACTTCCTCATCCTCCAGAGGAACGATGTTTGGCAAGAATTCTACAACAGTCACCTTAGTTCCCATTGCGTTATAGAAATCAGCAAACTCAATTCCGATAGCGCCAGAACCTACAACAATCATAGATTTTGGTTGCTCAGGAAGAGACAATGCCTGTCTGTATCCGATTACTTTTTTACCATCCTGAGGAAGGTTTGGTAATTCTCTAGAACGTGCTCCGGTTGCGATGATGATATTAGTTCCTGAATATTCAGTTGATTTTCCTTCAGCATCTACTACCGTTACTTTTTTACCAGCTTTCACAGTGGCAGTTCCCATAATGACATCGATTTTGTTTTTCTTCATCAAGAAAGAAATTCCACCGCTCATTTTAGAAGCTACACCTCTACTTCTCTGGATTACTTTTGTGAAATCGAATCCTGGATTTTCCACTTTGTTAAGACCATAGTCTTCTGCGTGCTTCAGATAATTGAAAACGTGAGCAGATTTCAACAACGCTTTTGTCGGGATACAACCCCAATTAAGGCAGATTCCGCCAAGATTTTCTTTTTCGATGATGGCTGTTTTGAAACCCAATTGAGCAGCTCTGATTGCAGTCACATAACCGCCAGGTCCACTTCCAATAACAATAATATCGTAGTTCATTGTGATTAAAAAATTTTAGCGAATTTACGGAAAATTATTGAAAGCATCGTATGACGAAAAGCAACTCTTGGAGTTGCTTTTCAGAAATTTAATATTGAGAAGTTTACTTTATCTGCTTGTAGCTTTCTATCAGTCGGATGAATTCTGAACGATAACCATCTTCGTCATTAAATTTTCCTTGTTTTGCAAGATTGATCATTTTGTCAAGGTCTTTATCTTTAATGAATTCCGATTGTCTTAAAACTAAACCAAACCAAGCAACAGACGCAGCAAATTTGAAATCTGACGAAGTAGTATTTAATTGACTTTTAGAATCTTTGATAGTCTGAATTAATTCTTTACTTACATCTTCATCCGGATTTTTATAACGGAATTTCACTGTTGCCAATTCGTCTCCAAATTCATTTTTAGAATCGATTTTAGAATATTTCAAATCAACATCTTGCGGACTGAAGTCGGAATCTGAACCTGCAGGAATGATTTCGTAAATAGCTGTCACCGTATGACCAATTCCCAATTCCCCAGCATCAATTTTATCATTTTTGAAATCCTCATTATTCAATTTTCTATTTTCATAACCAATTAATCGGTAGGATTTTACAAACTTTGAATTAAACTCAATTTGAATCTTGACATCTTTCGCAATCGCATACATACTTCCTGCAAATTCTTTCCCAAGAAACTTATTGGATTCCTGCATATTATCGATGTAAGCGTAATTTCCATTGCCTTTATCAGCCAGCATTTCCAAACGATTGTCTTTGTAATTTCCCATCCCGAAACCAAGGCAAGTCAGAAATATTCCGGATTGTCTTTTTTGTTCAATCAACTTTTGAAGTTCAGAATTATCGGAAACCCCAACATTGAAATCGCCGTCGGTTGCCAGAATTACTCTATTATTTCCATTTTTGACCAAATTTTCCTGAGCCAATTTATAAGCCAATTCGATTCCTTCTCCACCAGCTGTACTTCCTCCAGCGCTTAGATTTTCCAAAGCTGTCAGGATTTTTTCCTTATTCTTAGCTGAAGTCGGTTCCAAAACTACGCCTGCACTTCCTGCATAGGTCAAGAGCGCCACTTTATCTTGCGGACGAAGTTTTTCCAGCAAAATTTTGAATGAAGTTTTTAACAATGGCAATTTATTCTGCTCATTCATAGAGCCGGAAACATCAATTAGAAAAACCAAATTTGAAGCTGGTAATTCTTTCTCATCCAGATTTTTACCTTGCAAACCAATTTTCAAAAGTTTATGTTTTGGATTCCAAGGTGAATCGTTGTATTCTGTATTGATAGAAAATGGCTGATTGTTTTTTGGCTGAGGATAATTGTATTTGAAATAATTAATCATTTCCTCAATCCTCACAGCGTTTTTATCCACTTTCTGTCCATTGTTTATCATTCTTCTGATGTTGGAATAAGCTGCGTTATCTACATCAATTGAGAAAGTAGAAAGCGGTTCTGCTTTCGCTGATTCGAATTTATTCTCTTTCCATGTGTCGTAAGATTCCTGATTTTGAATCGGTTGCGTATTATTCAAAGATCTTATTTCGTCTTTTGATAGACCTTTAGTTTTGATGATAATTACGCCATTACTTCCTCGAGTTCCATAAAGAGTAGTTGCAGCTGCATCTTTTAAAACTTGAACATCTTTTATTTTATTAGGATTGATATTCTCCAGATTTGCAGTTTGATATGGGATTCCATCAATAACATACAAAGGCTGATTGTTGGAGGTTAAAGAAGCAACACCACGAATCATTAATTGCGGAGAGCTTCCTGGAATTTCTGGAGTTATTTGAAGTCCAGCAACTCTTCCATTCAAAGCAGAATTGATGGTTGTAGTGGCATATCCTAGATTTTTCTGTTCTCTTTTGATTCCCATTGCTGTTACACCAACGCTTTCGGCACTCACAACTCTTCCAGTTGCTGGCGGTGGTGGTGGCGGCGTGTACATATTTGTTGGACCTATTTCCAATTGTTTAGAAAATGTATGAGGCATATTTACATTTCCTACTTCAACTCGCTTGATGTATTTTTCCTCTGTTTGGTAATTGGCTTTTGTTTCTTTATATATATTGTCAACAAACTCTTTATTAGCTTTCACATCTTGATAAGCTATAATTCCATTCGCATTTGGAGGTGTAATTTGAGTGTCCTTCTTCAGATTTTCTTCAAAAGTTTTATTAAGGTCATCTATTTTTGTTGGTATTTCGGCTGTGTTTTCAGTGGCTGGTTTTCCATAATCTTTTGAAACAATTTGAGGTTCAATTTTTACCTTATCATCATTCATTAAATATAAAACGCCAAATGTCAAAGCTAAGCCAGCAACCATTCCGTAAGGCAACCAAAGTGGGATGATTCTTTTCTTTTCTTGTTTTTTATCTAATTTTTCTTCAACGTTTTGCCACACTTTTTCGAAATTTGGAAAAGTGGGTTTTTCTTCCGCCGATTTTCCGGCTTCTTTGAACATTTTATCGATATCTTGATTTTCCATTTTTTTAAACTTTAAGAATTAATTGTTTGAAGTTTCACCAATTCCTGCAACTTTTTGCGGGCAAAACTAACCTGAGATTTGGACGTTCCTTCAGAAATAGAAAGCATTTGAGCAATCTCTTTGTGCGGATAACCTTCCATTGCAAACAGATTGAAAATCGTGCGACAACCTTCCGGAAGAAAGTTTAGAAGTGATAAAATACCTTTCTCTTCCGAAACATTTTCTGGTTCAGCTTCAACCAAATCCACAAAATTCTCTTCAATCGAAATCGAAAATGGTTGTTTCTTGCGAAGTTTTTGGAGACATTGATTCACCACAATTTTCTTGGCCCAAGCGTCGAAAACCTGAAGGTCTTTCAATTGGTCAAGCTTTGTGAAAATAATGTAGAAAGCATCCGCCAAAACTTCTTCCGCATCTTCGTCGTTTTTCAGGTAACGCTTGCAGGTTGCGAAGAAGCGGCCTGCATATTCTTCATAAAGTTTCCGCTGTGCGTTGCGGTCTTTATTTTTGCATCTTATGTATAATTCGTGTTCCATATTCTGGCGTTTATAAGGAAAGATGCAATAGTTTAAAAAAGGTTGGAAATTTTTTGAAAATTTATGAAAATAATCTGATTATTATATAGGTTTAATTTGAAACCGATGGTTCTGCAATTTCTTTTATCATTCTGTTTCTTTCAATTAGAAAATTTCTAAGATAATTATTCAAGAAAAATTGATTAACAATTTTACCAAGAATTCCAAAAGGTGATTCGAATTCAAAAACATCAATCATCAACGTTCTACCTTGTTCTTCCCTGAAAATGTGTTGATGTCTCATCGATTTGAAAGCGCCTTTTAACATAATATCTGTAAACATTTTCGGACTTTCCATTTCTATAATTTTCGTAGTTAGAGTTTGATAAAATCCTAAATGTTTGGCTCGCCAAGTTACTGTTTCGCCTAACTCAATCAATCCGCTGGTTTTTCCGGCGATTGCTTTTTCGTTGGTTTTGGAAGTTGACTTTTGGTGAAAATCTATATTACGAGATAAGTCAAAAACCGTTTGAATATCAGCATTGATTAAGGTTTCCAGATGAATCTTAGTCATTATCAAAAGTTTTTTGAAGTTAAAGATTTAGAAAATCGGCCCGCGTTCTTTTATTATTTCTAAAAAGAAAGAACATGATGATTTTAAATATTAGATTTTTCATGATTCAAATTTTGTAAGATTTCTTTTTCGTTAGATTTTTTTCTTCCTTTCATAAAAAGTAACAGATTGAAAAGAAGCATTAATCCCAAATAAATTGAGAATCCGCCTACTTTTTTGCTCAAACCAACAACCAAAGATTCTCCAGTTATCAATTGATTAAATTCTATAATTAAGAGCGCAAAACCAAAATTCAAAAGATAAAATCCAACTTTAAATAAAGAATTGGTAGCTAAAGCAATGTCTGATTTCTGATGAAAAATGTCCATCATAAATACTTTTGCATTGCGGAAAAGTAGTTCGGAAACAATAACGGTCAATGTTAAAACGATTGGCAGATAGATTGCGTAGGCGGTAAAAGTGTAAGTAGCGCTCATAATTTTATGATTTAAAAGTTAATATAATTTGTTTGCGAAAATTAGCCAGTAGAAAAATATTGATATAATGCATTATTGCAATCAGTAAAAGAGTTTTGGCGAGTTTTGTGAATATCGAAACAATAAATAGTTCTGATGTTTCTGTTTTTAGACCTTCTGAAAGAGAGAAAGTAACATAGCCGATATTCATCAGATAATATCCAATCAGCAAAATTCGATTGATGGAATGACAAATATGGATATCAGTAAACAAATCCATGAGATAAATTTTCCCGACTGTAAAGCACTTCCACCCTACATAAACAATCATTGGAACTGTGATGAGAAAATAAATCAAATATGAAATCAGATTATTCATTTTGTAATTTTTATATTTTCAGTAATTTTTGAAACTTAATCTGAAATAAAAAAGGAAACTGTTTTCCTTTTAAATTCTTCGCCAAGCTCAGCTCAGAACGACAATTATTTTAACAAGTTGGTGATTTTCCCCACCAGCCAATGGTCATCGCTTTTTATCGCTAAGTCCATGATATTATTGATCTTATTGGTCACGTTTCCAAAATCGTCCATCAATTTGATAAATTCTTTGGCTTCATTAGAATCGTCATCTATATTTTTCAGTTCTTCCAAGAATGCTACAACTGGCTCTATCTCACGCTTTCTACGTTCTTTTGTAATTTGTTTGAATAGAAACCAGACATCTTTTGCTGCAATGAAATATTCCTTCCTATCCCCTTTCACAAATTCTTTTTTCACGATTCCCCAATCCATCAAAGCACGTAGATTCATATTGGCATTTCCACGAGAGATTTGCAACATTTCCATCACTTCATCCGTTGACAAAGGTTTTCCCTCGGCTAAAAGCAAAGCGTGAACCTGCGCCATGGTCCGGTTGATTCCCCAGCTTGTGGCAAAAGTTCCCCAAGTTTGGATGTATTTTTCTTTGGCTTCTTCGAGTTTCATTTTTGTAAGGTTGAATTGTTGTACAAATGTAATTAATAATTTCTAAACTTTCAATAATTATTGAAAATAAAATAATTTATTCAGAAATTTCCACCACTACACCATTCGTCCACTGGTAATTCTGTTGGAAATAATATTCGAAAGCGTGATTGGCTTTTCCGGTGTATTTCCCAGCAAATTCGGCTTTGGTATCAAGATGAACTTCTATGTTTTTCTTTGCATTTAGTTTGTACCAATACAAAACCAGATAATTATCGAAAATCTCATAATAGGCAATTTCATTACGCTCAATCATGGCTTTCAGGTTTTTCGGGTCCATTGTTAAACCTGCAGGAATTCCGATTTTTGCCGTTATCATGCCAAAATTTAATAAAATTGGATTTTCGATTTTGATAGTCATTCTTACATTGTCACCGATTTTAGCTTTGCTTTTATCTAAAGTCGTTGTAAAATAAAGTTCAGGATTTGGATTTTTATCAGGAATCAAATCATTGTATTTATAAGAAAAAAGAATAGGTAAACCGCTTCCAGAAGGATATTTAATCTTCAATATATTGTTTCCTTTCTTTAAAAATTGACCAATTGTCGAAAGTACTTTTAATTCTGTATTGTTCACAAAAAACTGTGGTTCTTCCGAACTTTCAGCTTTCGGATAAGCTTTGTAAAATTCTGTCAATGCTTTCAGTTTGATGACTAAAGTTTGTGTGGATTCGTAATTTGTGTTTTGCAGATTGATTCGGTTGATTACTTTTGTAACCAAATCTTTGTTGTTTTTTTGAGATTTCATCAATGACAAAGCAAACAAAGACAAAGCTTCTTTTCTGATATCATCGCCTCTACCCTGCATAAAATTGGTCTCAGCAACCACATTATTTTTATTGAATTTCTCCGTCATTCGATTGACCAAAAATTCATAATCTTTTGTTTTATTGAGTTGATAGGCCACATTTGCCATTAATGAAAGCAGATAAAAATCATCAGAATATTGATTGATTTGATACAAATGCGAATATTCTTTTGCAATTTCATTTTTCATTCCAGATTCAGAAAGTGCGTACAAAATGTAACCTTGTTGATTCCAAAAATATTGGTCTTTATTGTTCGTGTCATTGTTATCTTTGACATAATCATTCAAAATAAAATTACCTTTTCCATCTCTTCTTGACAGAATAAATTTCGAAGTTCTTTCAATCAAAGCTGGATTCACGGCCAAGACATTTTTCAAATCATTGAATTCCATCAAGCCGTAAGCTGTCAAAGTAATACTCGGAGGCGAACTTCCAAAGAGAGAAAAACCTTTGTCCTTAGTTTCAAACGTGAGCAAACGTTCAAATCCTGATTTCAGTAATTCGATTGCCCTTTTGGCTTCTTTACTGTCGATACTTCCTTTATTTTTTAGGAAATCTAAAATGAAATAATTTGGATAAGTTGTGGATGAAGTCTGCTCGAAACAGCCGTGAGGTTTTTCCTTTAACCTGTCAATATTATTCAAAAATTGACTTGCAGAACTTCTGAAAACCTGAATATTTGCAATCAAACTTTCATCCAGATAATCCGGAATTGTAAACGAAATGATAGAATCTTTGGTTGTGGTATGTTCCAAATTATGTCTGAAACCTTTTGCATCAATTGTAAAAGGCAAAATCTGACGTTCTTTTTCAGTATCAGTTTCTGCAATCAGTTGGATGTTGGATTGCGAGACTTTGTTACCTTGCAAAGGCAGAATGATTCTTCCACTTTCCTTCGGATTCAAAGTAATTAAACTGTCCGAAATTCCACTTCTAATCGAAATTGGAAAGATTTTATTGAAATCTATTGTTTTCTTTTTATCAGAATTATTTCTCAAAACCACCACGATTTTCGGTTCGTCGCCTTGCGTCATATATTGTGGAATTTTCGCATCGATTTGAAGCGTACTTTGTGCTGAGTAAGTTTTTTCTTCACGTCCCAAAAGTCCGTTTGCTGAGATTCCTTCCGCAATGGTCCGGAAAGTTGTATTCGCATCAGAATTGTAAAATTCCACTTTTGCTTTCCCGTTTTTATCCGTTTGGATTGTCGGATTCCAATAGATGGTTTCTCGAAAATCTGTCCGATAATTTGTTGTTGGCGTTTCGTAAACAGGATAACTGAAAACCCTTCCATAACTCATATTATCGCTATTGTAGTTGTAAAGAGATTCCTGGGTATAAAAAGTCCGCCTATTCAGACTCATTTTTTTGCTGTTGTATTTAGATGTCAGACTATTAATGATAATCACGCCATTGCTTCCACGACTTCCGTAAAGCGCTGTTGCAGAAGCATCTTTCAGAATAGTTACGTCTTTAATATTTTCTGAATTGATTTTAAAATTAGGATAATCAACTGGAATTCCGTCAATGACGACCAAAGGTTGTTTTCCGTTTGTAATGGAGGAAACGCCACGAATCACCACCGATTCTGTATTTCCGGGAATTCCTGAATTTGTTATAATTTCCAGACCAGCAACTTTCCCTTGCAAGGCATTAGGAACACTATTTAATATCGATTCCCGAGTTACAGTTTGAACCGAAGCTGTTAAACTTTGCCTGGCTCTCTCCCCAAATCCCACAATTACAACTTCTTCAATATTCTTATTCGTACTTACAGTATCAGAATAAACCATTCTTCCTCTACTCTGGAATTTCATCTTATTTTGCACTGGATTAGAAACTTGATTATTATCCGTTGAAGCTTCTTCCAGAACCGGATTATCTACAATGACTTCAAAATCTTTCCCCGAAGTTCCAGATTTTATTTTCTGAGTCACAATATCTGAACTGATTTCTGATGCCAAAAGTTTAATCTTGATATTTTCTCGTGCTTTTTTAGATTTCGCAACCAATTGATAAGAGTTTCTTGAAGGAAAATTTTTGAAGTAAAACCGACCTTTCTTAGTCTTTTGTTTCAGAATTTCAGAACTTTCATTAATCAAAAACACTTCTGCATCTACTGTTTCTCCTTTATCATTTTCAATTTTCCCGTAGATGGAATTGAGTTCCTCTTTTTGAAAAGTAAATTTTTTCGTGCTCTCAATTTCTGGCAACAATTCAAAATAGCGGTAACCATTGGTCAACATTACCAAATCCAAAGCTTCATAGGCTTTTGCTTCTTCTTTTTTGAAATAAAATGGAGGTTCTTCAATTTTACCCTGCAGTTCAGAATCCATTTGCAACCAGGAAATCAACGTATTTTGTCTGTCGTCCGCATAACTGAAAAGTTTGTCATCCAAAACACTCATCGAAAGATTTGAAGCAACAGGTTTTCCGTTAAAATCCTTGGTTTCGATATCCAAAACCACTTTTTCTCTAGGTAAATATTCGGTTTTATCTGGTTTAATGGAAATCTGCACGTTTTGATTTTTATTCACGAAAACAACTCGTTCTGCCAAAGGATTTTTATCCAAATCAAAAAGAGTGAATCTTGCAATTCCAGATGGGAAAATATTTTCATCAAATTCAATTTCAGAATTGGTGGAAACATTATTTTTTGTTTGGATAGTTTCTCCACGGAAACCAGCTTCTACACTTACTTTTTGATAATTTTTGGATTGAATTTTTAAAACAATTTTTCCATTCAGTTTTTCGATGTTCAAACTCACGCCGTTTTCCGTTCCGCTTGGAATTTCGTATAATTTTGAAATCTTTTGAGACGTCAATTTCAGAAAGAATTTTTGGTTTTGAATCGGTAAAAAAGAAAATTTTCCCATCCCGAATTTCACAGATTCTGTTGTTGAAATTGTCTTTCCTTTTTCATCCACAATTTCTGCTTTGATATCGACTGGTTGCTGAAATTCATTTAAAGCTTTGAGGGCAATATTGCTCTGTTTTCCGTTGATTAGACTTCCACCTTCTGGAAAAAACAAAATCTCAACTTGATTCAAAGTTACAGGAACGCTTCTAGAAATCGATTCCTGGAAAGAATTATAATTAAGTTTAATATTCAGCAAAACGTCTGACGAAGCTAAATCTTTAGGCAAATTAAACTTCAGCTGAACTTTCCCTTCTTTATCTGTTGTAAATATATTTTTCACATATTCTTTTCCTTCAACCAAAACTTCATAATTCCCTTCATAAAAAGAAAGTGGAAGATTCTGAAGATTTCTCAGACTGAAATCCGCCAAAACTTCATCGCCGGAACTCAAGCCTTTTCTAGGAAAATCGAGTTTCATCAAAATCCTTGGGGAAGAAGTTTTCTGAACCGTAATTTCCTTTTCAAAATAATTTTTGTGGTTTTCGTTCCGCATCCAATTGGTGTACAAACGCAATTTGTAAATTCCGCCTTTCGCTTTTTCATTAAGGAAAAAATCGCCGTTTGATGCACCATTGATGATTTGATAATTATTTTTTGAAAGCAGATTTCCTGCAGGGTCGTACAATTCCGCATACAAAATCTGACTCCAATCCGAAGGCAAATTATTCTGAGCATCTACAATATAAGATTTGAAATAGATGATTTCGTTCGGACGATAAAAAACATGATTGGAATGTGCATAGACTTTTTCTTTCTTGAAAATTTGAGTTTTTCTGTCGCCAAAAAGTTCCACGAACAATTTTTTCTCTTTGGAATCCAAAGGTTTGTCACGCAAATCGTTTTCGTTTTTTTCGTAATAGTAACTTGCTTTTTGTGCCTTTGAGAAAAGGACAAAAAAGAGAAATAAAAAGGAAATATATTTAAGTTTCATATGCAATTTCATTGTTTTTAAAGGTCATATGCAATCGTTGTATCTTTACAGGTGTTTGTGTTTATTAAACATATCGATTTCATCATTCAAAAATTTAAAATATAAAAGAAACGCTTCCTCCGTAAGTACGCATCGATGGAAGATTATAGAAATTCAAACCTTGTCCGTTGTCAGAATCGAAAAAGGACGTCTGTGCATCGATTTTGTTTTTGGACCAAAGCAAAATATTCTTTGCAAAAACGGAAAGTCTGATATTCTTTAGAAATTCTGCTTTCCTGAAACTGTAGCTCAAAGTGATATTATTGATTCTTACTGCATCGCCTTTCACAATGTAATTTTCTGCTACACCCAAACTTCCGTATCGGTAAAACTTATTTTGGTCAAAAGGCTGATCAACATTGAAAAAATCAACCGGAATATTGTTGACACTTCCATTTTGTAAAACGCCATCGAAAACAAAATTTGAAACATTTCTTTGTTGCGCAGAATTTGCAGAACGTCCGTAGTAATCAAGGTTTGCATTGGTTCCGTTCCAGATATCACCACCTTTTCGCCATTCTACGTCTATATTTAGACTAAATTCTCTGATGTTTTGGGTGTAAGAGAATTTCATTGTAAAATCTGGAATCGGATTTCCCAAGATTTTTTTCTCCGAAGAAACCAAAGGAAAACCATCATTCCCGATAATCATATCGCCATTTTCGTTTCGTTGATAGGCAGTTCCAATCAAAACACCCAAAGCTTCGTCTTTTACAATCCCTCTGTAAATGGAATTGAACCCGGAAATTGGTGCATTTTGAAAATCTCCTAATACATTGGTAACTTCAGAAGTTGTTTTATTAAATCCAATCTGAAGATTTCCATACCTAAAAGGAAAATTTTGAAGACCAAAGTTCAAATCATAACTTTTGTAATTGTGGTCGACAAGATTTTTTAGTAAGATTTGTCCATTTTCAAAAACAGGGAAAACATCATTAGTGAATTTCTTGTTGGTAAAACTGCCTTCGAGATGATATCTGTAATCATGATAAAGCCTGATTCCAACTTTCGATTCCAAATTATTGATGGATTTCAAACCGTTGAAACTTTGCACTTCCTGAATCGGAAAATAAGTATTGAGTTGCGAATCATCAATCTGTGTCAGAAGAAAATTACTATAACTTTTACTGAAATCGGACTCGTAAACATTTTTGTAAATCGAGCCAAAGAATTTAGCATGCAGACGATAACCAATCAATTCCTTAATATCCAAACTCAAAGCTAATTTTGGAATGAAAAACTCGTTTTTGGTTGTAGTATTTGAAGCGTAAATTCCGTTACCAGCTTCACCTTCCAAATTAAAATTATCAAAGACAACATTTTTAAAACTGAATTTATATCTCAATATGTAATCCTGAGAAAATCTGTGATAATGGTAATTTTCAAAATTGGTGTAAGAGATTTTGGTATCGTTATGATTTATAATTGCATTGAAGTATAATTTATCATTACTATAATAACTATCTCTAAATGAATACGAACCGCCGAAATTTAAATTGTAATTATTGTTATTTTGATTTCTTCCCGTTTCTATTCCGTTTGGAAAACCATAAGTCCAATTTTTATATGAATCAAAATTGGAAAATTGCGTATTTTCATAAGATTGAGAAACATAATATTGCCATTTCCCATCCTCTTTTGCCAACTTTAGATTCAATGCATTTTGATGTTCATTAAAATTATACCTTCTTATATTTTGAAGTAAAAAATAAGGATTGTCTGCAAATGAACTATAGCTACGTTGTAGGTCAAAAAGTAGGTTTCCCTGCTTGTTTTCAAAAGAAATCGGCGTTAATAAAGCATTTTGATAAACTCTATTGAAAAGTCCAACTCTGTTTGTGTTCGTCGCTTTTT
Organism: Chryseobacterium sp. FP211-J200; assembly: GCF_001643375.1. Classification (GTDB taxonomy): domain Bacteria; phylum Bacteroidota; class Bacteroidia; order Flavobacteriales; family Weeksellaceae; genus Epilithonimonas; species Epilithonimonas ginsengisoli. The sequence continues at coordinate 24,985 of NZ_LSHB01000038.1, read as the reverse complement.
GTTCATTGAATTTATAATTGAAACTAAGATTATGATTTCTGAAAATATTATTCTTCCCAAAAGAAACCCCAAAGTTTTTACTATCCTGAAACTGGTCTCTAATCAACAAATCTTCTCGAACCCAACCTAGATCCAAGCCGGCATTCCATTTTCTACTGTAGTCTTTTTCAAAATAAGAATTGATGGAAAGAAAAGTTGATGACTTCTGTGTATTTCGTAAAATCGAATTGTTGTATATTTTAGCAGAGCCAATGCTGTTAGCTTTGGAGACCAATCTTCCATTGACATCATATGCGTAAGGATTTCCGTCGAAACCTAAAGTCGAAATGTCTGGACCAAAGCTGAATATTTCGGAAGTTTCTGGACCATTCCACTGCAAAGCACCATTATTGTTTCGGCCTTGTACAAATTGGTTTTGAAGTTTTGGTTGCACATTTGGAGAACCAAATTCTGTTGTAAGTTGTAAAGAACCAGAGTAAAACAGTTTTTTGGAAACTTGATTTTTAATGACGTAATCAGCATCTGTTCGTCTTATCGATTGTATTCTATCAGATTTTCCGCCAATTTTTTTGGCGTTTGTTTTTGATTGATGAAAATTGGTAGAATCTACTTTTTTATTAGAATTAATTGCTGTCAAATAATCATTCGAGATAATAGCATTCGCTGAAGCAGACTTATTTTTGGACTCGATGATGGTCTTGAGTTCTTTCAAATCGTAAGCTTGAACAACTCTTGAATTTTTCTTACCATAAAGTAAAGTATCACCAGCTTTTGCCTCTATCATCAGATAGCCCTTTTCATCTGTAAAGTCGTAGTTGCCAGAAGTTTTGTTTGTAACAATCAGGTTTTTCAATGGTTTATTAGTAGAAACATAAAAATAACCTTCATAGTACAATTGAGAATCCTGGGAAAACAAAAAATTCTGAAACAAAATCGTGAAAAATAGAATGTAGAGATGCTTCATAAAATCCTGATTTTATAATGAAAGATGCATTTAGATTGCAAGTAGTTGGAAAAAGAGAAATAAGTTGTGTTTTTGTGAATCGTAAATTTAGAAAAAATAATTTAAAAAAATCATATTTGAATAAAAGACAAAAAAAGAATGTGACAATCCAATATTAATTTCAATTAACAATCGACAACAATAAGCATTTATTATTGTTAAATTTGTTCAATTAAAAATCTCATGAAATATACTTTAGTAAAACGAAATAAGAGTTTACGTACAGATTCTCATTCTCATTTTATTAGTTGGATGAGAAAGACGGACCTGCAATATTGGAGAGATAACAAAGATTTTATGGAAGGCTATTCTTACAGAAAGATCACGTTTGAAAATATCTTGATCCGTCATGCAGATGAAAGCCAGTTTGTAGAAGACCTGCAAAAAAATAACCTTTTGAAAATAGAATCTCCAAAAGGCTTTTTTGATAAAATTTTAAATTTTAATTCTTAATAGATCGCTGGATATTTCTGAGGATTGATTTCAGTAAACATCGCGTAGATCTTCTCAACCATATCATCAGAAGAAGGTTTGCTGAAATAGTCACCATCACTTGCAAAAGCTGGCCTGTGATTTTCCGCAGAAATTGTCAACGGCTCCGAATCCAGATATTTGAAGGCTTTTTGCTTCTCTAAAATCTGTTGAAGAATAAAAGCTGAAGTTCCACCTTCCACATCTTCATCAATAACAACCAATCGATTGGTTTTCTTCACGCTTTCTGCAATTTCATTGGTCAAATCGAATGGAATCAATGACTGAACATCAATCACTACTGCATAAATTCCTAGTTTTTCCAATTCATTCGCCGCTTCAGAAACGATTCTCCAAGTCGAGCCATAAGTCACCAAAGTCACATCCTTTCCTTCTTTTGTAACCTCGATTTTTCCTACTGGAATTGTGAATTCTCCTATATTGTCTGGTTGTTTTTCTTTCAATCTATAACCGTTCAAACATTCTACAATCACGGCTGGCTCGTCACTTTGAAGCATTGTGTTGTAAAAACCTGCGGCTTTCGTAAGGTTTCTAGGAACGAGAATATTAATTCCTTTAGAAAGATTAAGAATTCCTGCCATTGGCGAACCAGAATGCCAAACGCCTTCCAACCTGTGTCCTCTCGTTCTGATGATAACAGGCGCTTTCTGACCACCTTTCGTTCTGTAGTGAACGGTTGCTAAATCATCGCTCATTCCTTGTAAACAGTACAAAATATAATCTAAATATTGGATTTCAGCAATCGGTTTCAAACCGCGCATTGCCATTCCAATGCCTTGTCCGAGGATTGTTGCTTCACGGATTCCGGTGTCAGCGATTCTAACTTCGCCATATTTTTCTTGAAGTCCTTCCAAACCTTGATTCACATCACCGATATTTCCCGCATCTTCCCCAAAAACTAAGGCTTGTGGATATTTTGCAAAGATTTTATCGAAGTTATTTCGCACCACAACTCTACCGTCCACTTCTTCCGAAGCGTCAGAATAGATTGGTTTGATTTCTTTTACATTCGTTGCTTTCCATTCAGATTGAGAATATAAATGCGATGAATAATTATCTTTCTCAACTTTGAAGATTTCTTCGTACTTCGATTTTAAAGCAGTTCTTTCAGCGGAGTTTTGAGCTCTTGTAACTAATAAAGACTGTCTTACCAAATGGAAAATATCTTTTTTGCTTTTAGAAATTATTTTATTAAAGTTCTCAATTAATTGAGCAACTTCAACATTTTGACTTTTAATGGATTCTACAAACGGTAAAACTTCATTTTTTAAATCTGAAATAGTTTTTTGATAAGATTCCCAAGCTTTTTTCTGACCGTCTTTTACCAATTTTTTTGATTCAGAATCGATAGAATCTAACTCTTCAACTGAGGCCAAATATTCTTCATTTCCTTCAATCTCAATGCTATAATCCAAAATCCATTCACGGAATTTCAACATTCCGTCAAACTCAGATTCCCATTTCAAACGTTCTTCATTTTTGTAACGCTCGTGCGAACCAGAAGTTGAATGTCCTTGAGGCTGAGTAACTTCGGTCACGTGAATCACAACCGGAACACTTTCATATCTTGCGTAATGCTCTGCTTTTGCATAAGCTTCCATCAAAGCCGGATAATCCCAAGCTTTCACCTGGATGATTTCACAGCCTTGTTTTTCGTCCGCTTTTCTTTGGAAACCGGAAAGCATTTCGGAAATATCAGCTTTCGCTCTTTGATTTTGGGTCGGAACCGAAATCCCGTAACCGTCATCCCAAATCGAAACTACCATTGGAACTTGCAAAGCGCAGGCAGCGTTCAAAGTTTCCCAAAAATGACCTTCAGCAGTAGATGCATCGCCAATAGTTCCAAAAGCAACTTCGTTTCCGTCTTTTGAAAACTTCTCAGAACCTTCAAATTTTACTGATTTATAAACTTTGGAAGCCTGAGCCAATCCCAATAATCTCGGCATTTGTCCAGCTGTTGGTGAAATATCTGATGAAATATTTTTCTGTTCAGTTAAATTTTTCCAGCTTCCGTCAGCATTCAAACTTCTGGTGGCGTAATGGCCGTTCATTTGTCTTCCGGCAGATGCTGGTTCTCTTTCCACGCTGGTGTCAGCGTACAATTGCGCAAAGAAACTTTCGACAGAAACAGCACCGATTGCCAACGCAAAAGTCTGGTCACGATAATAGCCAGAACGGAAATCTCCGTTTCTGAAAACCTTTGCCATTGCCAACTGTGGCAACTCTTTCCCGTCTCCGAAAATCCCGAATTTTGCTTTACCAGTCAGAACTTCGCGCCTTCCCAAGTAGGACATTTCGCGGGAAATTCTACCTAAACGGTAATCTTCCAAAATGCTGTTTTTAAAATCCTGAAATGAGATTTGCTGAGTTTCTATGTAGGTTGTTTGCATAACTTTGAATTTTGACAAATATAAAATTTTTTACTGAAATTTTTATTGATTTGATATTCAGTAAAAATAAGATAATTTTATAAAGTATAAAAATTCATCAATTATATTTTTTCCACAGAATTAATGAATATTTTTGAATCATCAATTTGAACCAATGAAAAAAACGGCACCACACATTCTGAACGCTTCCACAAATCTTCTGGGATTTTGTCTCGTCATCATCACTTCTTTGAAGATTACGAAGTTTAGTCATCATTCTTATTTGGATGAATTTACCGTTGGAGCGATTTTCTGTTTAATGGTAAGTTGCACTTTGTCATTTCTTGCCATATGAACAGAAAAGGAAAAACTGTCAGACAAATTAGAAAATATAGCAGATATTCTTTTCTTTGCGGCTTTGCTTTGTATCTCGTTGGCGGTTTGTATTGTGATCATTGATGTGGTTTAATGAATAAAAGATTAAAATGTACAGTGATAAAGTGACAAGAGAATTAGGAGATTTATTTGTTTACAATTTAAATGTAGATTTTCGAGAAAGGAAAACTACTCTAGAATTTGGACAATATATAAAAGCAGATTCAAAGCCTACAAAAAAAATAATATTTGCCAATGTAATTTGGCAAGAATTTTCACAATTTGATTTCGTGAACATCTTTAACACAGTCGAAATTGATGATAATTTTGAAACATTTTCTAAAAAACACAATCTATATTTTGAGAAAATGAAAAATTACATTTCATCAGATTTATTAGAAGAATTAAAATCTGCGAAAAATAAATTCTACACTTTTAAACAAACAGCCGGATTTGATTGTTTTATTATTACTAAAGATGAAATTAGAATTGAAGATATAATTTAGCAATATCCTACCCAACCTTCACCGTCTCCAAAGCCTTAGGCAAAAAACTATTCGGGAAAATTTGTCTTGCTTCATCTGTCATTACACTTAAGTCGCTGTAGCGGTTGGAGAAATGTCCTAAAATCAGTTTTCCAACTTGTGCTTTTTTGGCAATCGTTGCGGCTTCCAAAGCTGTGGAATGTCCAGTGTAATCTGCCATTTCTTTTAGATTATTTAAGAACGTTGATTCGTGGTAGAGAACGTCGACTTTTTCGATAATTGGGATGATGTCTTCTTTGTATTTGGTGTCGCTACAAAATGCGTACGAAACGGAAGGTTGCGGGTCCGTCGTCAATGAGGCGTTATCGATGACGTTTCCATCTTCTGAGACGAAGTCTTTCCCTAAACGAAGATTCTGGAAATCACAAATCTCAATTTCTTTGTGTTTTGAGATTTCTTTCATATTCAGGTGGCGTTCTTTTGGTTTTTCTTTGAAGAGATAACCGTTGCAATAAATCCTGTGATTGAGCGGAATCGTGAATACTTCTACCCTTTTGTCTTCGTAGATTTTTACGGATTCTTTGCCTTCCAATTCGTGATAGATGACCTCAAAACCTTTGTACGTTTCTGTGATTTCGAAAATCGTGTCCATCATTTTTTTGATGCCTTTTGGCCCGTAGATATTCAATGGGGTTTTTCTTCCCAGAAGTCGGAAAGAGGCAACCAATCCCGGCAAACCGAAACAATGGTCGCCGTGAAGATGGGAAATGAAAATATGATTGATTTTGGAAAACCGCACTTTTGCTTTTCGCATTTGAACCTGAGTTCCTTCGCCACAATCGATGAGGAAATGACGTTCTTCCATTTCCAAAAACTGAGAAGTTGGAGAGGAATTGATGGTTGGAATTGCGGAGTTAAATCCCAAAATTGTAAGATATGTACTCAATTTTCTTGGTTGTATTGAAAATTAAAAGGGTAAAGATACAAAAACATCATAAAAATTACAAGACACCCCCTTTGGAATTGAGGAATTCTAAGAATTTTTTCAAAGCTTCACTTCTGTGGCTGATTTTGTTTTTTTCTTCCGGCAACATTTGAGCGAATGTCATATTGTGGCCGTCCGGAATAAAAATCGGGTCGTAACCGAAACCATCTTCGCCAAAAACTTCTGTTGTGATGTTTCCATAAACCCGGCCTTCGAAGTAATGTTCGCCATCTTTGTCTTTGAAACACAGAACTGTGATAAAATAAGCGCGTCGGTTTGGTTCATCTTTCAGTTCTTCTAAAACTTTCTCGATGTTCTTTTTGAAATTGTGATTTCCTGCGTAACGGGCGGAATAAATCCCAGGTCGTCCGTTCAGGGCTTCCACAACCAATCCGCTGTCGTCGCCAACACTTCCCTTTCCGGTTTTCTCGAAGCAGTATTTTGCTTTGATGAGGGCGTTTTCCTGGAAGGTGTTTCCGTCCTCGATGATTTCGTCGTTCAGGTTATAATCTGTAAGTGACGTCACGATGAATTCTGGACCGAGGATTTGTTGGATTTCTTCTTTTTTGTGTAGGTTATGTGTGGCGATTAGGATTTCCATAGGTTGTTATAAATGATAATTGATGAGTGATAATTGATTATGATTTAATTTTTGAAAGTTCGAAGTTTTGACAAAACTTGATTTGATGACAAATCTTGAACTTTGCGAAGCGCAACCCGGCTTGAGCGGAAATCCTTTTTTGTGGCTGGAAAAGCGAGGGCAAAAAGATTGGGAGCGGAAGACGGATAAGTTGCCATAATTTTAATCTTTATAAATAATATTCTTGTGGATGGCGAAAAAATAAAATGGAATTGCGAAAATTACCACGCCTGCGACAAGAAGAAGTTCTTTGTTTATGTTGAATAATCCGGAAAAAGTTTCTGAATCCGAGTACATCATCATCAATGCGGACAGTAAGTTATTGAAGGCGTGCAACAATATGGGCATCAGCAGAGATTTCGTTTTGTAGTACACCAAACCTAATACCAAACCGAGCAAAAATGCGCCCGCAAACTGCCACGGATTGAAATGGACGGCGCCAAAAATCAAGGCGGAAACGATAATTGCGGTGGCTGGAGCGACCTTGTTGTTTATCATTCCTTTCATTATAACGCCTCGGAAAAGGATTTCTTCCAGGATTGGTGCGAGGATGACGGTCATAATGACCAATGCAACCGGGTCTTTGAGGAGTTTTGCGAATTCTTTGGTGTAGAGTTCGTAAATCGGTCCGAGGATTCCGCCGGTTGTTGGAATGAGCTGCGTGGTGTAATCGGCGACGAGCATCATCCCAAACATCATTGGGAATATCAATAGATATACGCGAAATGGTTTGGTTGAAAAGTCAAAATTGAGTTTCTTTTTTTCTTTTCTAACAACTAAAAGGTCGAAGAATAATACAGGCGTGAGCATTGTTGCACAGTACATAAAGATGTTGAAACCGCCGGATTCGCTGATGTCTTGATTGAATAACGCCGACAATCCCAAACCGAGAGCGTACGCGAATGATTGCCCAATGAAAAGTCCGACCACGAGGATGATTCCAATGAAAAAATCGACTTTGTAATTTTGTTCCTGCATTTATTTAAGTTCTTTGAGATAGACCAACGGTTCTGACTGGAAAGTTACGTCTTCTGGATGAAAAATCTTGAAATAATCTCTTAAAACCACGTCGCAACGGACAACGCCACTTTCGAAATAGTCGTTGGCCTGGTCTTTTTCGCGGTTGTTTATCATATATAATTTGCCGGAATTGAAAACGTCCATTTTGGAATAATTAGGATTCAGAGTCAGGAGTTCCTTTTTGTTTTTGTGCGGACTGATATTAATCCAAAAATTGGCTTGTTTTGATTTGATGAAAACTTCCTCGAAACTTAGAGGAACCGAGGTGGATTCTTTGTTGTCTTTCAGGATGTAATTTCCGCCAGCATCGTTGATTAGTTTGGCTACGAAGGAATTTCCGCCTGGGAGAAACCATTGGCTTCCGTACATCTCGTTGCAGAGAACCAAGGAATTTGATTTTGAATTTTTGCTTAAGGCCTGGATTCTCTTGTAGTTATCTTCGATGTTTTGATAGGCTTTTTCGGCTTCTTTCTCTTTCCCGAACAATTTTCCGAAGAGCAAAAGGTATTTTGATTTTTCCAATGGATTTTGTTCCATAAAGTCGTCGAGGAAAATGAGTTCGATGCCGTTGTTCTTCAGGACTTCATATGTGTTGGCGAAGTTGGGAACGTAATTGGTGAAGATGACATCCGGTTTGTTGGAAAGGATTTTTTCGATGTCGTATTTTTGTTCGTTACCAATGTTCAGGATCTTACTTTCGTTGATTAAACGGTGGATTTTTTCTGAAAAAATATACTCTGGACTAGAGACGCCTGTGATTTTATTTTCTAAATTAAGTTCCGAAAAGAAGCCAATCAAGCTAGAATTTAGTAGCATTGCTTTTTTGAAAGGTAGATTTTTGCTCGGAATTACATTTTTGAATTTTCCTGAGGTCAACGTGAGGCTCTCCGGATTTTCAATATAATTAACTCGTGATGAGATGGTTATATTGTCATTTGATTTTTGAACGTTTTCTTTTTTGCAGGAAATTGAAAAAAGAAATAAAATTAAGAGTAAAAAAATGCGTTTCATCTTCCAAAGAAAGCAAAAAAGTACTATATTTGCAAACCTTTAAACAAGGCCTCGTGGCGCAACTGAATAGCGCATCTGATTACGGCTCAGAAGGTTACTGGTTTGAATCCAGTCGAGGTCACAAGACCGACATTTGAAGTTTTTTCACTTCTTTGTCGGTTTTTTTTATTTCCTAATCCATTGTTATACTGATAGATACACTGGGCGACAATGTTCATTTTAGGTGTTTGAAAACTTTTTCCATCAAATTCGACTTTTTCGGGAAATATCAAACACCCTATTGTTCTTTTTGTCAGCAGATCGCCCTGTTGGTAGAGGTTTGCAAGATTTTCCATTGAATCAAGTGCGTTCTCTATTTTTGTTCTGATGTCAAGTTCTTTGCTTTCTGAAACAATGTGTTGAAGCTCCTGCTCCAGTTGTTCAATTTGTGATCTCGTGAGCATTTTGATGTCTTTATAATCATCTTCATCTAATTTGTCCGCAAGATATTTATCTCTCGCACTGGCCACTTTTTCGTTGAGTAAAGTGATGTCTTTTGCTATTGACTTTCTTTTCGCTTCTATGTCGTAAGTGAACTGTTTATAATTATCCAGGAGTATCTCCTTCATAAGATCTTTTATGATTGGATTATATTCTAACTTTGAAATTTCCAACTCAAAAAGTTCATTTAACTTGTCAGAGTCAAATCTGAATCCGCATTTATAATGACAATGATAATAGTAATAGGTCTTAGACTTACCCTTTGCGCCACTAGCAGTTAGATTCTTGCCACACCTTGGGCAGGTCAGAAGACCTCTTAGGGGAAATCGTTCATTGCCAAAAACTCTTCCACCGGGACCTTCGACTTTTCTTTTTTTGTCGATGATCTTCTGAACTTGGTTGAAAAGTCTTTCAGTTATTAGTGCCTCGTGCTTACCATCAGTATAGTAAGCTTCCTCCTGTTTATAGTCTTCAATGTAGATCTTACCGCAATAGACCGGATTCCTCATAGCTTTAGCAAATGCACTTCTTCCCATCGATATCCCATCTCTCTTATTCATCTGAATTCTTACGTGGTCAGCTGGAATATGGCCTTTAACCAATTCATTGAAAGCCCATCTAATATTCGAAGCCTCTGGTTCTCTAATAGCGATGTACTTTTTACTGTCTTCATGGGCTCTGTTAATATAGCCATATGGTGCAATACCCATTAGCCTACCTTCTTTTTTTGCTCTTCGCATTCCATGAAAGGTGTTCAGTGCCCGTCTGTCATTTTCAACTTCTGGAGTTGAAAGATAAATAGCCAACATTAGCTTATTTTCGGGGACAGACATATCCAAAGGCTGCTCAATGGCTTGAGGAATAATATGGTTTTTATGAAGAAGACTGATCATCTGATAAGCGTCTCCTGTATTACGGCTGAAACGGTCCCATTTTGTAAAGAGAACCAGACTGCTTTTATGATTTCTTTTTTTGATTTCAATCAGATATTTTTTCCATTCAGGGCGTTCAAAGCTCTTGGCTGAATGATCTTCGTAAATAACCTTGTTGACTATAATGTTGTTGTTTTCACAATATTTGCGTAGTCTTTCGTTCTGATCTCTTTGGGAATAGCCTTTTTCAGCCTGTTCATCAGTGGAAACTCTTATGTATAGATCTGCAATTATCATTATCTTGATGATTTCGTTAAAAATTATTTTAGGAGCAACTTTGAGAAAATTGGTTGCAGCAGAAATTCATCATTCTAATATGGTACTAAAATACAAATAATCAGTCAGATGTAAAAAATTCTTTTAGGGTTAATTTAACAATAATGTATAAAAACTCCATCACTTCTTCTGACTGTTCCTCGTCTATATTGCATCCTGCTTTTTTTAGAATAGCTAAAGCTCTTTCGGGAGGAATTTTCTTTATGGCAATTGAAGGAATGTACTTGTTAACTTCTTTTTGACCTTTAAATTTAATTTTGTTTTTATCCTTCTTCATAACAATCTGATTGAGAAATAGACTCAATGATTGTAAGTTAGAAAGCAATATATGTATTTCCCATCTTTTGCAGCGAGGGACTGATTTTGGCACTCATTTACTGACATAAAATTACTCAAAAGAACACTTTCTAATACGTTCTATAAAAGTGATATCTGGGCTATTCTCTAATTTGACAAGTAAACGAAATTTTAGTGAGCTGGTGACTTAGAGAAAATATTCATCACAATAACTCCGGATACAATGAGAACAATACCAATAATTGTAGGAACGTCCAATGATTGTTTGAAGACAACAACGGAAATAACAGCAGTGAGAACAATTCCTAAACCACCCCAAATCGCGTAAGCAACTCCTAATGGAATAGATTTAAGTGCCTGAGATAAAAAGAAAAAGCACGCAATATAAGCTGCAATTGTCAGGGTTGTAGGTAACAATTTAGAAAAACCGTGTGATGCTTTCATAAAGCTTGAACCTATAACTTCAAGCACGATGGCTAAAGATAAAAATAAATATTTCATTGTCTTCTTTTTATTGGCTCAAAGAAACAAAGAACTAGTATTTCTTTTTTTGACAAAAGTCAAATTATTTCTTTCTAATTCTGCTAAGCGTCTCTTGCGAAATACCGAGGTAAGAAGAAATATGGCCTAAAGATACTCTTTGTAAAGCTCCTGGCTGGTTTTTTAAAAACCAGCGATAACACTGTTCGGCAATTTGTGTCTGCAGTATAAATGAACGTTCTTCTAAAACGGTGCAGTACTCTTCAGCAATTTTTCTCCCGATGGTATTCATTTCCTGAGAAGTTTTATAGACGCTTTCAAGGTCTTCATGGGAGATATAATGTAAAATTGTATATTCTAAAAACTGGATATTTTCGATAGAGGGCCTATTAAGATACAAAGGCAATATAGAACCTAAAATCGTATTTTCGAAACCAAACCATAAGTTTATTTCTTTCTGGTCGGTCTGATAATAAGATCGGACAGCCCCCTTTTCAATAACGAATAAATTTGAAATAATTTGTCCTTTTTTTAGCAGAAAATCGCCCTTCTCTTTTCTTAAAATTTTAATCTTCCCATTAACTTCTTCTTCAGTTTCTGCGGTCAAATGACCATATTTTTTCAGTTGTTCTATAAAAGGATTCATTACTTTAAAGATTTTATTGCTTGTTCCGGTAGCTCTAAGGGCAAATGAACTTTAAGCGATTATTTCCTATAATGATACTGGTTGTATTTTTATTGGTTGATTATCCGATCTGTTTTTTAAGCTCTTCTTTACTTGGAAGAATGGCTCTATACTCTTTCGCAAAAATGGTATTATTGTTTTCTGGTAATGTGAATTCAATCACGGTTTTATTTTCTTCCTTACAGAGAATAATTCCGATCGTAGGGTTTTCTTCCTCGAGCTTCACTTTTCTGTCGTAATAATTGACATACATCTGCATTTGCCCTATATCCTGATGGGTCAGTTTACCGATCTTGAGGTCGAACAGCACAAAGCATTTAAGTAACCGGTTATAGAAAACCAGGTCTACAAAGAAACTATCCCCTTCAAAAGTGAATCTACGTTGCCTTCCCTCAAATAAAAAACCTTTACCTAATTCCAACATAAAATGCTCCAGCTTGTTAATGATCTCCGTTTCCAGGTCACTTTCAGAGTAACGGTGATCTTGTTTTAGATCAAGGAATTCCAAAACATAATGACTTTTTAGTATGTCGGTCGGCTTTTCTACAATTTGACCTTTTTGCGCCAATTGTTTTATGTCGTTCTTATCCTTGCTTAAAGCCAATCTCTCATATAACGCAGAATTAAATTGCCGGGTAAGTTCTCGGACACTCCAATTGTTTTGAGTCGCTTCTATTTCGTAAAAATTTCTTTCATTTTCATCTTCAATTTTCATCAGCTGAATATAATGAGACCACGACAGTGTAAATGCAGAAGTACGAGACGGTGTTTCGTAATTTGGATCCTGCACAGAAATACGAGACAGTGTTTCGTATTTTCTGGAAGCATCGTTTACTTCCTGAGAAATTCTCTTTTGGAACATTAAATAAAATTTCCTCATCCACTGAAGATTGTCGACAGAGTATCCTCTTCCGAATTCTTCTATCAGGTGTTTACTGAGATTTTTAAGCGTCTCTTTTGAATATTCAGCTCTATCTCTTCCACTTTGTTCATCCTCAACAATGACTTCACCTATTTGGTAATAGGTCATTATCATCGTCATGTTAATATTTCGGACGATCTTACTTTTGGCATTTTCAATTAAATGCTTAACAGAGCTATAAAGATTGGACGATAATGGATGCATAATTACAAATTTAGTATTATTTCTTTATTACAATCTACCAAGATATTCTTTGAATTATAATTTTTAACGTATACCCAAGTAGCTGACTTCATTTGGTAGCCATTGGCATTTGCAGTATCACAAAATATAGCTTAAGAAAACATCCTGGCTTTTAAAAAATGGATCAGGTTTAATTTGGATTTATTGAATGATTATTTTTTCACAATAAACCGGTAAAAAGGCAGCTAAGGTATATCGGTCAGCCTTTTCTTAATCCACCCAAAAGACTACGGCATAAACGGTTTCCTCCCTAAAGGTACCCTCCAACTATTCCGTTTCCTTTTGGCTTTTCCCTTTGCCCGCTAAAATTATCTGCTTTCTTTTTTCCGGTTTTTCTTTTGAAAAATATTCAGCGAAGCCTGAAAGGCTTTTAGGGGATGGGTCGGAGAAGAGATTGAGAACAAATCAAAATGTACAATCTTAAAAACCTACGATTATGAACATTATCGGAAGACTGACAAGGGATGCGGAAGTGCGCCACTTGCCAAATGAAAAACAGGTAGCTAATTTTTCAATTGCTACAAACGATAACTATCGCAATAAACAAGGCGAACAAATCGAACAGACCACGTATTTCGAATGCGCCTACTGGATCTCTCCAAAAGTGGCCGATCTTTTAACAAAAGGCACTTTGGTAGAATTAAGCGGAAGAGCCTACACCTCTGCATGGTTAGGAAAAGACGGAGAACCTCATGCAGCATTGAATTTCCACACCTCACAGATCAAGGTTCACAGCAGTAGCAAAAGAACTGAAAATAAATCTGCTGAGTCTAACAAAACAGATAAGAAAGAAACCTCTAAATCCGAATCCAATGACAGCGATAAGGATGATGACCTTCCATTTTAAAACAATCAAACAAAATTCTCTAACAATTAAATATTAACATCATGGCACATAATTTAAATTTCAACAACAGAACAGGAAAATATTCATTTTTCAGCGTAAAGGAAAAAGCATGGCATAACTTGGGGCAGATCGTAGAGGAATACCCAACTAGTGAAGAAGCCATTAAATTTGCAGGACTTGACTACGAGGTCGAAAAGTCTCCCCTATTTACAAAAGGTGCGGGAATTATCGAAAACAGCAACGGAATAGAAATGATCGATTCAGAATTGGAAGCCCCCAACTACTTTGCCAATATCCGAACAGATAACAACACCGTTTTAGGCGTAGTCGGCAGAGATTACCATATTGTACAAAACCGTGAAGCCTTTTCATTTTTTGATTCTATTGTAGGCGGAAACAGTGGAATCTTATACGAGACTGCAGGCGTTTTGGGAAATGGTGAGCGGATTTTCATCACCGCCAAATTACCCGATTATATTAGAGTTGGAAACGGTGACGACATTACAGAGAAATATATTTTCCTGACCACCTCCCACGATGGAAGCGGAAGCATTACCGCCGCTTTTACCCCTATGCGCATTGTCTGTCAAAATACATTGAATGCATCGTTGCGAAATATGAGCAACGTTATACGGATTAGACACACCGCAGGCGCAAAACAGCGTTTGGAAGATGCCCACAAAGTCATGGGATTAGCGAATAAACTGAGTACTGAATTGGAAAGTACTTTTAATCATTGGGCGAAGATCACGGTCGGTGATAATGAGATGAAAAAACTAATTCAATTGGCACTTTGTCCTAACAAAGAAACTTTAAACCATCTACAAAAAGGAAATTTTGATGATCTGTCAACCGTATTTAAAAACACCGTTGATGATGCATTCGCCTATGCGATGATCAGCGAAAGCCAACAGACCGAAACCACTAAAGGAACTTTGTTTGGTGCTTACAATGCTGTTACAGGTTACTTTCAGAATGTCAGAAATTACAAGGATAATGAAGCCAAACTTCAGTCCATAGTCTTGGGAGGAACCGCACAGTTAAAGTCTCAAAAGGCTTTTGATCTTTGCGACAAGTTTGCCCGATCTGGCGCAGAAACTTTAATTATGAATTAACTATCAGTTTTAAAATTCAAGTACGGGAAATTTAAGTCTCTGCCGTACAAGAGCAATACCTATGAAATTCAATATTGTCAACGAGATAAAATTAAGTTATTCCAGAAAAGGAAATTCTGAGAAATTGGTAGGAAGTTCACGGGATGCGGTTGAAGTTTTCCGTCAACACTTTGACGCTGATGAAATGGACTACAGAGAATCCTTTTTCGCATTGTATTTGAATCAGGCTCATAAGGTTTTGGGAATAAGAAAAATTTCTGAATCAGGAATTTCTTCCACTGTTGTTGATGTCCGTATCATCATGCAAGCGGCACTACTTTGTAACGCTTCAGCTGTGATATTGGCTCACAATCATCCTTCCGGAAATTTAAAACCTTCCGCTGAGGATCTGAAAATTACGCAGAGCATTAAAAACGCATCTGAATTTTTAAACCTAAAATTACTGGATCATTTCATTCTGACATCAACCGATCATTTATCATTTGCCGACGAAGGTCATTTATAAATGATTCATATCATTAAAAAGATACACGACAATATTTGAATTGTCGTGTATTTTCAAATTCGGGCGAAAAGACAATTCCTTCCGATGCTCGGAAACGTCTTTTCGCAAAAAAATGATACAACCCTTTTGATATGCCCTCCCTATCCTGCTTGATCAAAACAGTTGTTGGAAGTTTTATAGTCTTTCTTTGAAAGAGGTACGAAAAAAATAATTTCTTTCTGCGGGCGAAAATATCTTTTTGACTATTTTAAGCAACCTATTTGAATTTCCGAACAATGACTTTCCTATTCAAAAAAGTTGCAGATGATGATTCATTTAATATTTGATTAAATGGTGCAACGACTCCTCAGTATAAGACTTTGGATCACCTCTATGACTTGTAAATCTTGGGTATTTTAAAGATGAGCATTCATAATGCCCCAAAGCCGTCATCATCTCTTTTATTCGGGATTGCGAAATGAAACCCTCATTATTATAGCTCAGAAATATATGCTTAAAATCAGCACTATTGAGTATTTCCAGAAGCGCTTTGTCCGCTTCTTTTTTCAGGCAGAATTTAGATGTTTCATAGGATCTGATCCCGGTCTTGCCTTTGGGTTGAAATTTCGTATCATAAATGGAAATGGTATTGAGCAAATGATAGTATGATCCGTATTCTCTGCCATTGTAAGGCGGATCCAGATATAATATGTCTCCTGTGATATTTTTAATCAACATATTGCTATCATCTTTGTGGACTTTATATTCTACAAATGTCATAGCCCTTTTAATGGGATTTAGCTCAATATTAAAAGTCGCTGTTTTCTTCAAATTTTTTAAGTATGCGCAATAAACGGATGCAGTATTGGCAACCTTATCTGCAGCGACAAGAAGTGTCGCTATCAACAAAATATAGAGGTCTTCATTTATTTCAGAACATTGAAACAGTTGTTCAATGTACAGCCTCATCGAATCAATTTTCTTTCCATTGTTTGCGGAGAAATATAATCTCCCGGCACTTCCTGATTCCGAGTATTCCTGAAAAATAAATCCTTCCATCCCTTCTAACTGATTGAGTTCGTCAAGCATCGACTGGTATCGCCCCTCGCCTACTTCACTGTAAAATGCGGAATTGAGAATATAGCTGTAATATTCACGGTCATTGTACCCAATAGACTTAACTTTACTATAAAAATAATTTCCCACTGCTCCGGTTCCTGCAAACAGATCGAAGAAACTGCAATCAGACAGTTTTTGATCTACAGAATTTGATATGACATTGAAGATAAATTCGGATAGTCTTACTTTAGATCCCAGATAATTCATTTTTTATTTGCAATCTCCTGCATAAGGAAGCTGAAACTTTATTCGGTCTGTCAGTAACCTGATTTGGCTATGAATGTCGTTATGAATTGGTTATGAAAAAACGGCTTGGTATAAACCAAGCCGTCTGTAATGCAATTTTATTTTTTTATGAAGCATTGTCAAATTCAAAATCGACCCTTCGTTCGTTTCCAAAACTATCTTTGATCCAAATACTGAACTGATGGGATTCCGAAGCTTGAGAGGTGTAGTAAAGCCTGAATTGCTTTTGCTTTAATGGATATTCATCATTAGGCAGGTAGGGCTCGTCGTTGTAATAGCGAAGTTGACCGGAGCCTTCAAACTGAAAGTAACGAACACTGTATGTTGTGCCGTTAAAATTTGAAAGAGTAATAAGTGATATCCTGATTTCTACGGTTTCATTTTCCGCGATCTCTGAAGGCACAGGCAATATTTCAACCTCGAATGGAAAGTCCTGCTGGATTTCCAGATCGTTGTTTTGACAAGAACTCAGTAGCAAAATTGTAATTATGATGACCAGCGAATACCGAAACAATATTGATAATTTTTTTGTGATGACATTTTTCATTTTGTAACATTTTAAAAATTAAATCGAAATCCAAAACCAAACAAACCGTGTAATTGAACAAGCTGACTGTTTAGCAGATAGCGTAATTGCCCATTGACCAGAGCAACCAGTTGTTCCGTCAGGTAACTTTCCAAAGACAGCTTACCATTGGCACCGTAAATAAAATTCTCGGTTGAATTAATTTTAGAGCCATCATCGATCATTTCATTTCCCTTATTGATCTGCTCATAACCTGCTAGCCCGCCTAAACCTAGATTTAAATTGACATTTCGCAAATGATCTCCCCATAGATGGAGACTGTAACCTGCATTGAGCAGGAAAGTATCAATCGGAATATCATAATGGGTATAATCATTATATTTTCTTCCGTATTCCGCCAACCCGAAAAGATAGTTCCCATTTTTGCCATAAGAGATGAGACCTTCACTTAGGGCATAATTTTGTTTTTCAGGCGATTGCGGAAATACGGAATATGAGATCTCGAAACCTTTTTGCTTCGGGATCATTTGCTGAGCACCAGTCTTACTATTCATCAGTAATGCTATGATTATCAAAAATATCTTTTTCATCTTATCTCGATTTTATAGTTAAACCGTTGATCAATCTGGCATTGATGAGATCTTTATTTTCAAGTTCTACCTTCTGATGCCTGCCACCATTTTTTTCCAGAATTTCGATTTCTAAAACCTGATCTTTCAAAAGGGTAAACTGATCCAATAAATAAATTCCCATCAGGTCGGAATGGTGAGAAGCTGTTGTGACCGGCATATTGACCCTGATCGGCTCTAACATTTTGTCTTGCACAACGGTTCTTTTTAAAATCTTCTTGTCGACAATTTTAAAAGTGACCCATTCGATTTCATAGGCTACATTACTGCTGTTGTTAAGCTGTAAAGTAAAATAATATTTGTTGTCATTGACATGCAGCGCCCTCACTGAAAACTGAATTCCAAAGCTTTTAGAAGCAATATGTTTGATCGTTCTATGGCTTTTTTCATACAGATTTTCCATGATCAGTTCTATAAGGGAAGACGAACTTCCTTTCAGGTCTTCAAACAAAACATCCGTAGAATATTGTTGTTCCATGATTCTTTGCTGCTTTAACAAATCATAACTGAGCACGTCCGGATAAGAACTTGTAATAGACATCAAAGTTGTAAAACTTTCCATCCTCTGTGATCACTGAAAAATTCGTTTCTTCTTCAAAATCCCTGACGGCAGATTTGACACGAAGAACATTTCCGATAGGATCAGCCTTACTGGCGATCACCATATCACTTCCGAGATCAACATAGCGGATCGGTGAAGGAAACAGCAGATGGGAAGTCTTGTTGTACGTGACCTGCATTTTGTAGGATGCTAATTTTGCCTCTTCCAATGGCAGATGAGTTAAGATAGAATCCTGAGCGGACGATCTGTTCGCAAAGAGCAAAAACAGAATTATCAATAGATAATGACTTTTAATTTTATTCATTTTTTATTTTTTGATTGGTTATTTTTTAGATACCAGAAATACCTGTTGACCAGACTTTACAGTGACTTTGGGCTGTCGGACTCGTTTTTGGAAATAGCCCGACAAGCCTTGAACCACCCCCCTGCTCAAGTCTGCAGCGATCTGTTGTCCTGCCGATTGGGTCATCATAATATTGGTGCCGGAGGTCTGACCCATATTGCCCATAATGTCGGTCACTGCATTTTGTTCCGGAGAATACGGAACATACAAACCTGGCTGACCATCATTGTCATAAACATTGATCTCTACCGGATAGATACTGCCCTGATATTCGATGGATGAAATGATGAGCTGCAGCCTCCCACCCTGAAACTTTCCTGTAGCTTTAAGCGATGTTCCGGTGGGAATATCCTTGCGGCCAAGTCGCATATTTTCCACAAGTCTTATGGATAAAGTACTTTCAGAAGTCATTGTTTTTGTTTCCTGTACAATGCCTTTAATCGCATTACCGACTTGCCTTTCATCTTTAATATCATGGTCAGATCCAAAAAAACGATGATTAAAACCTGTTACAAATGCACTGTCTGACGGTTCCCTGTACAAGGATGAGACAACATTTTGACGGACCGGTTTTGCCGCTGTGAAAAGCGGATCCTTGTTAGTAGATGGTTTCACATCATCTTTTACGGACACTGATTCCGCCTCCTTATTATTGACAGGGAGATACTTGGCAGCCATCTGGTAGGATTTCTCCATCAGTTCCAGCTGGTCATTGACGCCCATACCTGCAGGGACAGCATTGTTCTGGGCAGCCTCATTCTTTAATTTGGAGATTTCATTTCTGAGGTTATTTACTTCACGATCATCGCGACTGTAGAAGGAACTCAATGTTTGCTGCGCATTGCGATAACTTTTAACAGCATTCTGACCAGACGGTGGAAGGCCGGCCGAACTTTCTGTCAAAGAATTTCCATTGGGATTAGCGTCTAGGTTGTTTTCGTCAGACCAGTAATCCGATAAAGTGGTGATCGCATTCCTTTTCTCCTCATTTTTTTGCTCCAATAATTGCTGTTCATAGGCTTTCTGTTTGTCAGATTGCAGCTGATCATCCTTGGCCTGCGGGATACCCGCATTAAAACCGGAATCATCAACGATTTTATTCTCCTCAGGCTTAAAAATGAGGTAAAAACAACCGACACAAACCGCTGCCATCAAAAAATAAATCACAGGCTTCTTTAGTCGCTCCCACTGTGAATTCTGAAAGTTTTTTGGTTCTTGCTCAGATTGCGTTGAATCACCTTCAGTGATCTTAATTGTATTTGAATCTTTCATAAGACTATCTTTTAAGCGGGGTATTCGTGCGACTATCATTTGCAGCATTTCCCACATCAACACGGTCTGAAAAGGTGGTGATGTGACTGATCGACATGGTATTATTCTTATTTCCAGTCGAAACAGCTATACTGACCAGCACAATGACTGTAAGCACGGCATAACATCCAAAAAAAAGCTTAGTCAATAACCTCTGCTGAGCCGCTGGTAGCGCCTTCCATTTTTGATCGGCCTTTAAAACATGACGTTCTATTGTATCTCTTATTTTTTTCATTGTTCTTATTTTTAACGTTCAACAGTTTCAACATCTTTGTTTTCAATGACATTGAATTTTTCAATAGTAAATCCCTGGGGATTGCTGTCTGACCTCACTGAGTTGACCAGTGAACAGTCGGTAATCAGGCTCCGTATCGTCAGATTGCTTTACCGGATAATGAACTGCCTGGCAAATGTTTTAACCTGATAAGGGTAATTATTGAAATCAGCCACCACACTGTCAACCTCAACCCTCTGCTGAATATTGCCGGAAATGATTCGGTTGTAATAACCTTTTTCCTGCAGGTCTTTGTAGTAGTTAAAGGCAGACTGATCTGCCAGATTGAAAGCTCTTTTAACATTGCTTTCGATGGCATTCTTATCCGGAGCCACCGTAAAAAACAATTCATGAAATCGCCTTACATGCTCTCTGGCTTCTACAGGTCTATTGATGGACATATCCTGAGAGAGTGCCACCATCAGCGACTTGCCGTTATCCAATACATAGATCTTTTGTCGCTGTTCCTCGGCAAATTGATAGGACTTGAAAACAACGATTCCTACCACTGCAAAACAAAGCACTGCAAAAACAAATGTGAACAAACGGATGTGTTTGAAGCTGCTCTCTATATTTCTTAAAGTTTTAAATTCCATTGGATCGTGTTTTTATTTTAATAATCTGCCTGAGATATTTCCTGTTGCAGAGCCCGCTGCTGCCCCTGCAATATTTCCTGATTTTGTGGCGGTCTGATTGACATTACGCATAAAATTTCCTGCTCCTCCTGCCTGAATGACCCATCCGGTAACGGTCGGAACCGTGAAATATCCGATGATCCCGATGATCATATAGATGATGTAAACCGTGTTAGAAGTATCAGGAATGAAGTTCGGATCTGCCAGCATCTCAATGTCCCGCTCCAGAATGAGCGATTGTATCTTGGCCAGAATCGAACTGAAAATATCAGCAACCGGCAACCACAGATAGACACTGATATATCTTGTCAGCCATTGGGTCAGCGTGGTCTGAAATCCGTCCCAAACGGAGATGGCAAACGCAATGGGTCCCAATATGGAAAGAACGATGAGAAAGAAGGTCCGGATCGTGTCAATGACCAACGCTGCGGACTGAAATAGGATCTCCAGAAACTCGCGGAATCCATCCCTGATCTGCTTCTTGATATCGAACATTTCTCTTTCAATATACATCCCGGACATCGTGACCAGATCGGATGGCGACCATCCCAGCTCTTCCAACTTTTTATCAAATTCCTCATCCGATATCAGATAGGCCATTTCGGGATTTCTGAGCATGGCTTCCCGTTCCAGAAGATCTTTTTGCTGTTGCAGTTCATTAAGATCCAGGACTTTATCTTCGAGCATTGAATGGCTACCCTGAACGATCGGACTTAAAACGCCATTGATACTGCCAAGCACCAATGTCGAGAAGAACATAATACAGATGCCGATGGCAAAGGGTCTCAGCATTGGAAACAGATCAATCGGTTCCGCACGGCTCAGCGACTGCCACACCTTGATGGCCACATAAAACAGTGCGCCTAGGCCAGCCACGCCCTTTGCTACTGCAGCCATATCGGCGCACAATGGCATCATCTCATCATAAACAGAACGAAGGACTTCGTGTAAATTACTCGGTTCCATCTTACCAGTATTTTTGGTTTGACGTACCGTAAAGATCCAGCACCCTTTGGGTATTATTCTGTTTTTTTGCTCTGAGATAGCTGACAGAAATATTCTTGTTGGTATAGTAACGCACCAGATTGTGGTACTCTTTGACCTCTTTGTAGACCCTGTCAACAACATCCATTCTTTCTTTATCATTGAGCGAAATATTTAAATAATGATATAAAGGAAAAATACAATATCGATTGGAACTGCGCTCGCGAAGAATCACTTCCAAATACAACTCTGCAAAACATCTATCTTATCTATGATTATTTCAAAATTGATATCAGTAAATATTTTGAAGTAGTCAAGGATGTCAGCGACGATGAAATTGATAAAGCAATAAATTCGAAGAAAAAACTTATAAGGCTATATTCTATATACTTGAAATACTAAATCCTGACTTGTTGTCAGGATTTTTTTATACTCTGAATAATTGTAGATATAAAAATTAAAAATTCCCAATAAATAGGGATAAAACTAATAACCATGAAAACTCACTTATATGAGAAATCATGCAAAGATATTCGTTTCCAGAATTAATTAGCGCTACATAAAGTTTTATGTTTTTAAAGGAAACTTTGACCAGAATATCATTATTCAAATTTTAAATGGTTAGGTAAACGGTTATTCCAACTTATAATAGAATAACAGGCTTCTTTGAGAAACTCATTTAATCCGGGCAGCCCTTCGCTGCTACACTCATTGTTATCACTATTATAATTAGACTTTGCATGAACAATTGAATTCCTAGTACTGTACAAGATGTTTCCTAAACTTTTTATTATTCCTTGCAGTATTTCATTTTTACTTTTATAATTTAAGTCACTTTCTTGAAAATGTAAATTTTTCGTCATTTTAAGTTTTATCTCAGACGGAAGTTTTGAGAATAAATCAACAATATCAATTGAATCTACAAGCAATGTTTGCGCTAGCTCTTTATCAGTTAGTGATACTCTGAATTTGTCAGCTATCGAAAATATAGAAGCCAAATCATTACTGGTTGCAGTTCGATATCTAAATGTGTCAATCTTTTTTAGAAGGTTCTCAAAAGCTAATTTTCTTGCGGCAATTGGAGAATAGTATTCGATAATTTTATAAAAGTATAAAAACGAGATTTCCTTATCGGTTGAATTTATGGCTTTTCGAAACAAATCCATTCCTTCACTATAAACAGTTAATGAAGATAGTGTAATATCTTGTTTTTGTGGCTTTTCATAATCATCAAAAAAACCACTTTCCTGTATGACATTAAAATCAATCGATGATTTTGATACGTACGACATTTCATAAAGAAAAGCTTTGATAATTTTTAGTTCTTCATCATCTGTAAGGCGGCTATTTTGAGATTTATACTCAATTTCGAGTGCAACGTAAGATGAGCAAGGTGGCGCATACTTATCATACAAACCTAATTTTGTTGCTGCAATTCCAATCAAAATTGGGTTATTAACCAGTCTTAATTTATATAATGACTCTTCTACAACAAAATTTATTTCATTTGCTATGTAATCAATTGGCTTTCCGAAACTATAAACCGGAACTTGAGTAAATTTATTAGATGTAACTTTCGTGTCGCTACAATGAATACTATCAAACTCTGGAAGATATTTTAAAAATTCAGTAACAGAAATGCGAATTTCGTCTCGTGGAAAAAAAAGCATAATTTCTTTATCCCCAACTTTTAACTCTGCGGTTTCTATTTCTAATTCTTTATCAGGATCAAGAATCAAAATGCCTTTCTCAATATCCTTTATATATTTTTCTGTTAATACCATTACATAATAATCTAAATTATTACTTAAATAACGAGAGATAATTTTTTTAATTTAAAATTGATAATTCTCTTTAACGATTTTATGAAGTTTATTTAAAGATGCAAGCTGTAGCACCTCCGCTTCTTCGTAACTTAATTTATTTCCGGTTTGCTCAAGACTATGTTTAATTGCATTATCTAAAGCTATTTTTTTTAGAGGTGATCCATCTTTTGTTAGTTTCTCATATAATGAGTTAAAAGCATTTTCGAAGGTCATTTCTGAGTCTTTGTAATAAAAAATCTTATTATCTGTATTATCCATTTCATTATAAGATGCTATAAGATTACCTGTTTCAAAAAGCTTATTAAATAATATTCCATAATTTTCATAGGCATCAATCTCTCCCACGCTTTCAGATGAAGAGATATAGCAAGAATATGGTGATTTTAATTTAAACTCTACTCCTAAATAAAGATATCTTCCAAAACAGGTGGTCATCGTAAGATATAATTTGTTTTTCAGCATCAAATTAAGCGTCCTTAAATGGTTAATAACTTCAGACCATGGTATTAATTCATTACTTTCCAAGACAAAACCTTTCTTATTTTTGTCTCCATGAATATCAAAATGTAGCAGCAACCCATCAGCTAAATAATGATAGTCTTTACTTAAATTTTTAAGAATTTCAAAAAAGGTCTCTGAGTTTGGTGCTTTTTTGTATTCGTGTGTGATAGTTGACTCTTGAGCTATTGCAGGGTATCTAATTTTGTCTCTGTAAAATGATTCTGCATTAAAATTTACATTTTCAGATTCATCTATACTATCAATCAAAATAATATGTTTTATATTTCCAACCATTTTTTATAATTTTATAATAATCGTTACTTTATTATTTGCATCTTCTAATCTGCAACTATTTTTAATTTTTAGACTTTTTAATCTGAAGATATTTAGGGATTGATGTATTAACGGGAATAATATTTTTTGACTTTTCTAAATTACATCCCTCACACAATAATTGAAAATTGGAAAGATCGTTTGTTCCTCCCTGGAATAATGGAAGAATATGATCAAAATGGTAACTAGCAACAAGTTCCATTACTAAATTTCGACCACACTTAGCACATTGCCCTCGATCTCTTGCAATAATTGCTTTTTTCGCCCAACTTTGAAGATACTTTCTCTTAATCCATTGTTTTGGCTCTTCATTCTCTTCTTCTGTACCATCAAAACCTATAACTAATAAAAGCTTTGAAATAAATTCACAAAGTACTCTATCATGAAATACGCGTTCAGCAAAGTCTTGAGCATATATTAGTTTTTTAGCTTGAATACTATCTTCATATTCCTCACAAAGACTTAATATTAATTGTTTAAGTTCTAAATCTCTTTCCTGCAATTGTTCATAGTACACATTTTCATCATCATTATATAATAACTCGTAGTGCATTA
>NZ_LSHB01000037.1 GCF_001643375.1 Chryseobacterium sp. FP211-J200 | reverse complement strand
CTGATTAACACTGTTTTTTTTAGAAAAAAAGATTATTAAAAAGCAAAAATAGGCAAAACGATTAAAACCGTTGCTATACAATGTTTTATAAAACAGTAGTCTTAGTTTGGAACTCGGTGTCTGATAGGTTTTGGGCTTGAAAAAACAAAGTTAGGTTACTAATTCGTTACCGATTAACAAAGGTAACTAAATAGCTTAACTGTATATATTTCAGTGTTTTGCGCTTCTTTTTATATTCCCTTGTAACTCAATGTAATTTAATTTTAAACATTAAACATTAAACATTTGAGTTATGGAACAGACAAAAAAGTCCACGTTCAAACTACTTTTCTACCTGAAAAAGAATGAACTGAAAAAAAACGGTAATGCCCCTGTTATGGCACGTATTACCATTGATGGAACAGCTAAAACTTTGGGTACAAAGTTAGAAATCAATCCAAAAAAATGGAATTTAAAATACGGAAGAGTTGAGGGTAAAAGTGCTATAGCTTTGAGTATTAATCAAAAATTGGATAATATACGAGGACGTATCGACAAGATTTATGAAAATATGCTGAAGCACGAAGGGTTTGCTACCGTACAGAAAGTAAAACTTTCATTTTTAGGTGTCGGTGTAATGGATGATGCGTTGTTAAAAGTCTTCAACGACCAAAATGAAGAATTTAAAAAATTGGTTGATAAAGAGGAACGTTCACAAAGTACCTACAATAAATATTTTACAGTTTATAATCATCTTTCCGATTTCATCAGCCACCGCTTTCATAGAGAGGATATGGCTTTCCGTGAACTAACGGCTGACTTTATTAGGGAATTTGATTTTTATCTTCGATATGATAAACAGTGTACCCATAACACGGTTTGGGTTTACACAATGCCTGTTTTAAGCCTAATAGAACTGGCTATGAAGAAAGGCTTGATACGTGACAATCCGTTCGAGGATTACGAAATCAGTATGGAAGAAACCGACAGGGGTTATATTCTTAAAGAGGACGTGGAAAAACTGATGAAGTGCAAACCCTCGCATCAACGGTATGAGCTTGTAAAAGACTTGTTTATTTTCAGTTGCTTTACCGGACTTTCTTACGTGGATATTAAAAAATTGACAACAAGAAATATTCAATCTTTTTTTGATGGACATCAATGGATTATTAGCCGAAGAAAGAAATCAGACGTCGCTTCTAATGTTCGCCTAATGGAAATTCCTAAACGTATAATTGAGAAATATAAAGGTACTAACCGTAATGAGTTTATTTTTCCTGTTCCGACAAATGCTACCTGTAACACGCACATTAAAAAACTGATGGAGCAAGCGGAAATCATTACAGAACAAAAAGTAACTTTTCATACAGCAAGACATACTTTTGGAACAATGTTTTTGACCGAAGGCGTACCGCTTGAAAGCCTTAGTAAAATGATGGGGCATAAAAATATTGCTACCACACAGATTTATGCCAAAATCACAAGCCAAAAAATTAGTAAGGATATGGATTTAGTTGCTCCAAAATTTCAAGCTATGGAAGAAGCTTTTTGTGTGACAATGTGATTAACTTTTATTACTTCTTAATTGAGCAGAGCTTAACCGTTCTGCTTTTTTTGTGGCTATCATTTTAAAAGCCAAAGCACATTTACTTTCCTCTACAAATCCCAGCGCTGTAAAAGAGCTTTATGGCTTCTTTTGGAACAGAAAATTGAAAAATGCAATTCCCTTTCTCATCCCTTTTCTCTTTCATTTTTCAAATCTCTGCCACAGGCTTTCATAGCCTGGTTATTTATTCCAAAAAACAAATTATTAGGAAATGATTTTCCATAATCAACCGGTAAAAAGGCAGCTAAGGTGTAGCGGGCTGCCATCGCACCTGTCCAACCAAAAGACTACGGCATAATGGCAAGGCAAAATGATGGCTTCGCCGAGTTGTTTGCGTTGCCTTGCCACCCTTCGGGACTTATTCCGTTTCCTTTTGGTTTTTCGCTTAGCCCGCTTCGATTATCTGCTTTCTTTTTTCCGGTTTTTCTTTTGGAAAAATTATTTGAGAAGCGAAGCAGACCACCAACGGAAGCAGACCACCAACGGAAGCAGGAAACGAGAAAAGTGAACGTAACAATATGTGAAATTTTTAAAACAAAACGATTATGAACATCATCGGAAGACTGACAAAAGATGCGGAAGTACGCACATTGTCGAATGAAAAACAGGTAGTAAACTTTTCTGTAGCAACCAACGAAAGCTACAAAAACAAGCAAGGCGACCGCATAGAGCAAACAACCTATTTTGATTGTGCCTATTGGATTTCTGCAAAGGTAGCCACACTACTCACAAAAGGCAAGTTGGTAGAACTCACAGGCAGAGTAAGTACAAGAGCGTGGATAGGCAAAGACGGAGAAGCACATTCTGGGCTAAACTTTCATACCTCACAAATCAAACTTCACGGAGGTGGCAAAAGAAACGAAACTGTACAAGCTACTGCACAGGGAACAACGGACGACCTACCATTTTAACAACGATTATTCAATTATTTTTTAACATCAAAATTTTATCAAAATGGCACACAACATTAATTTCAACGAGAGAACAGGACGTTATTCATTTTTTAGCGTACAACAAAAAGCGTGGCACGGTTTGGGGCAAATCGTAGAACAATTCCCAACAAGCGAAGAAGCTATCAAATATGCAGGATTAGACTATGAAGTCGTAAAATCCCCACTATTTACCAAAGGTTCGGGAATTATGGAAACTGCAAACGGCATCGAAATAGGCAGTAGTGAATTGGAAGTTCCTAACTATTTCGCTAACATTCGCACCGATAACAATGCAGTATTGGGAGTAGTCGGCAAGGATTATCACATTGTACAAAACCGTGAAGCCTTTAATTTCTTTGATGCCATTGTAGGCGGTGGCGAAGGTATTCTGTACGAAACCGCAGGAGCATTGGGCAACGGAGAACGCATTTTTATCACAGCCAAATTGCCCGATTATATCCGTGTAGGTAATGGCGATGATGTAACGGAAAAATATATTTTCTTGACCACTTCGCACGATGGTAGCGGAAGCATTACAGCCGCATTTACGCCTATCCGTATCGTTTGCCAAAACACGCTGAACGCTTCATTGCGCAATATGACCAATGTAGTCCGCATCAAGCACACATCGGGAGCAAAAGGGCGTATTGAGAATGCCCACAAGATTATGGGATTGGCGAACACATTGAGCAATCAATTAGAGAGAATTTTCAACGATTGGGCAAAAATAAAAGTAACAGACAGAGAGCTAAAAAAGCTAATCCAATTGGCACTTTGCCCGAACAAGGAAACCTTTGATTTACTTAAAAAAGGGGCAGAAGATGAAATTTCAACTTTGTTTAAAAATACCGTTGAAGATGCGTTTGCTTATGCAATGATAAGCGACACACAGCAAATGGAAACGACCAAAGGTACATTGTTCGGAGCGTACAATGCTGTTACAGGTTACTATCAGAATGTAAGAAGTTACAAGAACGATGAAGCCAAATTGCAGAGCATTGTATTGGGTGGTGCAGAAATTCTAAACCTTAATTAAATAACCACAGGCTACCGCCTTAATCGGTGGTAGCCTATTAAAAACAAAAGTTATGGCAAATTGGTGCAATAATACCGTTGTTTTCGAGGGAAAACACGAAGCAATCAAAGAGATACAACAGCTTTTTCAAACGATGAAAAGCAAAGAGGAAATGGAAAAACAAGGGCAATTGCCCGACTTTATCGCCGATACCAACGGAGGTTATTTCTTCAATATTTATTGGAATGAAGGCGATGAAGGTAATTTTCAATACGAAACAAAATGGTCGCCCAATCTTGAAGTTATTCAAAAAATAGCAGAACATTATAAAGTGAATTTCATACAGGATTATGAAGAGCTGGGCAATATGGTATATGGCAGGGCAACATTTTCTGACGGGATTGTCACAGATGTTTATTTGGAAGATGAAGATTTTGAAAACTATCATTTTGATGAAAGTATCGACAGCTATCATTTTGAGGGAGAAACCTACGAAAGTGATTACGAAATTCTGGAAACTTTGTTGGAACGAAAAATTTCAAAAAAGTAACATTTAGAATTTTCCCGATTGAAAAGTTGGGCAGCGAAAAAGACACTTCCTTCCTTTGGTCGGAAACGTCTTTTCGCATTTTCAATTGATGCAACCAATTTGATGAAAATGTAAGCTTCGCCATTTTCTAAAAAAAACAAAAAAAATCGGAAGAAAAAATCTTCCGACCATGACTAGCTGTAATGGCTGTCTTTCTAACTTCTAATATCTAAGTCTAACTTCTTTTTTATCTATTTCAAAATTTCCTTAAGGAAAGTCAACGTGTGATTCCAGGCGCGTTTCGCCATTACTTCGTTGTAATCTGGAGATTCTGGGCTGGTGAAAGTATGTTTGGAATTAGCGTAGGTGATGATTTGAAAATCTGTTTTTCCGGCTTTTAATTCCGCGATCAGATTCGTCATATCTTCCGGTTTTACGCTTTCGTCGTCGGCTGGGTTTTCTACGAGAACTTTAGTTTTGATGGGAACATTTAGTCTGTCATTGCTTTTGGCCAAACCGCCGTGAATCGAGATGACACCAGCAACCGGCATTTGCGCTCTCGCCGTTTCCAATGCGCCCGTTCCACCGAAACAATAACCGATGACGGCAATTTTATCCGGATTCGCACCTTGTTTTTTCAGTTCTTCCAAAGCGACAGAAATTCTCTGTTGGTAAGCTTTGTAATCTTGTTTGTAAGTTCCAGCGATTTTTGCAGCGGCATCATTGTCGGTTGGAATATTTCCTTCGCCATAAATATCAGCGATGAAAACCACATAACCTTGCTTTTCCAATTGAAGCGCTGCATTTTTCGCTTCTTCATCTATGCCTTTCCAAGCTGGGAGAATCAAAACGCCGGGAAGTTTTTTTCCTGCATTGGAAGTGACTAATCCGTTCAGTTTTTGAGTTCCGTCTTTGTAGGCAATTGTTTTCAATGTTTGGGCTAATGTGAGTTGCATTCCGAGGAATACAGTTAATAATGTGAGTGAGAGTTTCATATTTAAGATTTTGTTTGATTAATTTTCTTCTGCTTAATGACGTTCATTAGATTCATTAAAAGTACAACTAAACTGGATACCACGAGCTGAATTCCAACATAATGCCAACCGCCAAGTTCCCAACACTTGAGACCGATGAAAGTTCCCAAAGCGCCACCAACAAAATAGGAAGTCATATAAATCGTGTTGATTCTGCTGTTCGCTTTTTCGTCTAATCGATAAATCAACGCAACATTCGTCACTTGGATGGATTGAACGCCAACATCAATGAAAATCACCGCAAGAATGATTGAAATCAAATAACTCGGAAACAGAAAAATGACCACCGAACCAGCCAACAGAATAACACTTGCAATCAATTGCGTGTATCTGGAATCGCCTTTGTCAGAAGCTTTTCCAATCAACGGTGCCACCAAAGCACCAGCAATTCCCAACATTCCGAAAAGTCCAATCGTGTCTGAACTGTAATTGTAAGGTTTTTCAACCAACAAAAATGTCAAAGTTGTCCAAAAAGAACAAAACACCGCAAATGCAATTCCGCCAAGCAAAGCCATAAATCTTAATTGCGGAAATCTTTTCAGCTGATAAAATGACGATGAAATCAATTTAAAATAAGATTCTTTGAACGTCGGTTTTACATTCGGTAATTTGAAATAGACAAAAGCCAAAGAGAAAATCGTGAATCCAGCCGAAAGATAATACACCATTTTCCAACTGCTCCATTCCGAAATATAACCGCTGAAAACCCGCGCCATCAATATTCCGACGAGAATTCCTGTGAATATAATCCCTACATTTTTTCCTTTTTCATTCCCCGACAATTCCGCCGCCATTGGTAAAATAACCTGAGCCGCAACCGCCGTTAATCCCAATAATAAACTGAATAAAAAAATAAAATAGTAATTGGAAACCAGTCCGATAGCAATCAAAACAAAGAATAAAGTTCCTAATAAAGTCAGTATTAATTTTTTCCTATCAACTTTGTCGCCCAAGGGAACCAAGGTCAAAAGTCCAGCGCCATATCCGACTTGTCCGAGTCCGACCATTATTCCCATTTTACTTTCAGGAACGCGAAAGCTTTCAGCGATCTGATGCAGAATTGGTTGGGCAAAATAAATATTAGAAACACTGATTCCCGCAACGACGGCCATTCCCAGAACCTGACCTTTGCTCAGTTGTGATTGTACCTCTGACATCGCTTATTTCGAAGCTTGGTTAAGGATTTCCAAATCTTCAGAATCTAAACTCAATTTTGGTGCGTCGAAAATGGTTTGCAATTGTCTTTCGCTCGTCGCACTTACGATTGGCGCTGTAATTAGTGGATTTGCCAACAACCAAGCCAACGCAACAGTTGCAGGTTGAGATTGATGTTTTTCTGAAACTTTGTCAAGTGCACTCAAAACTGCTTTTCCTTTATCATCAAAATATTTTTTGATGCCGGCGCCTCGGGTTGTTTTTTCAAAATCTTCTTCGGTTCTGTATTTTCCGGTTAAGAATCCTGCAGCCAAAGACCAATATGGGAAAGCGCTCAATCCATATTTTTCAACTAATGATGCGTATTCCGTTTCGAATTTTTCTCTTTCAACCAAATTGTAATGAGGTTGAAGTGCCACATATTTTGGCAAATTATTTTTCTCAGCAACTTCAAAAGATTCAATCAATCTTTCTGGCGAAATGTTGGACGCCGCGATATATCTCACTTTTCCGGCTTTGATGATTTCGTCGTAAGCAGAAAGCGTTTCTTCAACTGATGTCACTTTGTCATCAAAATGTGTGTAGTACAAATCGATGTGGTCTGTTCCAAGACGTTTCAGAGATTCGTCCACAGATTTCAGAATGTGTTTTTTGCTGATGTCGAAGCCGTGTTCTTTGGTTTCGGAACCCACTTTTGTGGCGAGAACGATGTCTTGTCTGTTCTTTTTCTCCTTCATCCATTTTCCGATGATTTCCTCGGATTGTCCGCCTTTTCCGTTCACCCACCAAGAATAAGTGTCGGCTGTATCGATGAAATTAAATCCACCTTCTTCAAATTTATTCAAGATGTTGAACGATTCTTTCTCGTCCAAAGTCCATCCAAAAACGTTTCCTCCAAAGTTGATCGGAGCGATTTCTAAGTCTGTATTTTTAATATTAACTTTTTTCATTTTGATGATTTATTATTTTAAAAATTCTTTCACAGGTTTGATGAATTGGTCAAAAACCTCGATGTGCGGAAGATGTCCCACGTTGTCGATTTCTACCAATTTTGAACCTTTTATTTTTTGTTGAGTGGCTTTTCCCAATAGGTCATATCGTCCCATCGTTTCAGCTATTTTTGGGTCTTTTACATTGCCTTTTCCAATCGCCGTTCTATCTCTTGTTCCGATGATTAACAACGTTGGAACATTCAAATTTTGAAATTCATAAACCACGGGTTGCGTGAAGATCATATCAGAAGTTTTAGCGTTGACCAATGCGACTTTTTGATAATCCGGCGCTTTTGTCCATCCTGTTAAAAGATAGACCCACTCGTCATATTCCGGTTTCCATTGGTTGTCATAATAGAATCCGTTTTGGTATTTTTTTGTCGATTCATAATCGGCTTTCATTTCGGTTTCGTAATTTTTATCGATAGAAGTGTAAGGTGCAACCAGTTTCCAGTCTTCCAGTCCTATTGGATTTTCTAGGATTAATTTTTCAACGGTTTCTGGATACATCAATGAAAATCTTGTCGCAACCATTCCGCCCATCGAATGTCCCAAAAGATAAATTTTATCAATTTTCAAATCATCCAAAACGGCTTTCGTATTCTGAGCCAATTGCTGAAAGGTAAATTGATAATCAGTAGGTTTTGATGATTTTCCGAAACCAATTTGGTCAGGAACAATGACTCGAAATCCTTCTTTTGTCAAAGCATCAATTGTCGTTTTCCAATAAGCACCGTTGAAGTTTTTTCCGTGAAGGAGAACCACAGTTTTGCCGTTTGCTTTATTTGGTTTGATGTCCATATAAGCCATTTTCAAATCTTGATTTTGGCTTTTGAAATTCAGGAAATTGACTTTGTACGGATATTCATAATTCGTCAACATGATATCCAAAACCGGCCTATTTTCCTGAGCTGAAATGAAACTGACGGATAACATCAGTATTAAATATTTTAAATATTTCATAGTTTTATTTTTAGAATTAATGCGTTGTTTCTGATTGATTTTTATTCCAAAACCAATACAATCCGAACAGATAAACAGAATGCAAAAGCTGAGATTCTATCGCACTCCAGTTTTCGATGGATGAACTTCCAAGAATCAAAATGCTCATCAAAATCAATCCTGAAAAAATCGTGTATTTGGTCTTGAAACCGATTACTAATGATAATCCAATGAGAAATTCTGCAATCGGCAAAATGTAACTAAAAGGAACAATCAGAAAGTCTGGAATCATAGATTTTTCCATTGAAGTTACCATCCAATTGCTGAATGTAGCAAGTTTTGGAAGTCGTACCAAACCGTGACCCAAAAGAGAAATAGCAATCGGCAATCTTAAAAAGAAATAAGTGGTTTTGAAGTCTTTCATAGTTTTAAAATTTATTTCAAATGGCTGTAAAAATCCGGCGTTGGATTCAGACTTTTATTATTCCATTGATGCCAATACGGATAAATGGGTGGAACTTCGCTCGCCTTGTCCAGTTTTTCAACTTGTTCCCGCGTCAAATTCCAGCCGACAGCTTCCAGATTTTGCTTCAATTGTTCTTCATTTCTTGCACCAATAATGATGCTGGAAACGGTCGGACGCTGTAATAACCAATTCAATGCAACCTGAGCAACAGTCTTTCCAACTTCGCCGGCAACTTCTTCCAAAGCATCAATCGTGTTATAAAAAATCTCTTCCTGCACAACGGCTTCCGGAACAGGACTTCCGCCTTGTGCAATTCTCCCGTCTTGTGGAATTGGCTTGTTTCGACCGTGTTTGCCGCTCAATCTTCCAGAAGCCAATGGTGACCAGATGATTGAGCCTACATTTTGGTCTAAACCTAATGGCATCAATTCCCATTCGTAATCGCGGTTTGCCAAAGAATAATAAACTTGATGCGCAATATATTTGCTCCAACCGTATTTTTCCGAAATCCCAAGTGACTTCATCAGATGCCAGCCAGAGAAATTGGAACACGCTATGTAGCGGACTTTTCCACTTGTTACCAATTCATCTAATACTTTTAAAGTCTCTTCAATAGGCGTATTTCCATCGAAGCCGTGCATATGATAAACATCGATGTAATCTGTACCAAGACGTTTCAGGCTACCTTCGATTTGGGTCAGAATATGGAGTCGGGAAGAACCTTGGTTATTTGGACCTTCACCAAACGTGAAAGTTGATTTCGTGGATAAAATTAGTTTATCGCGGGAAATATCTTCAATCGCTTTTCCAAGAACTTCCTCAGATTTTCCATCAGAATAAATGTCAGCCGTATCGAAGAAATTGACACCGGCATCCATACAAATATGGATGAGTTTTTTAGCTTCATCCACTTGCGTATTTCCCCACGCTTTGAAGAAATCACCTTCGCCACCGAAAGTCGCAGTTCCGAAACTGAGAACAGGAACTTTAAGTCCTGAACCTCCTAAAAATCTATATTCCATTTTATTTAATTTCTATTTTGTGATTAATAATTCTTTTGTAAAACACTTCGACTCCGCTCAGTGTGACAATTCAAAGACTTCTTCTAATTGTCAGGCTGAACGGAGTCGAAGCCTTTTATTGACTTTTCAATTTTTTCATAAATTCCATTATTGCATGTCTTAATTCTTCAAACAATGGATGCTGTTTATTTTTGAGCATCACTTCTGTAAATAGCTTTAAACCTAAAGCAAATTCAGTCGCCGTATTTTCATTATCGAAAATGTTCTTTGATTTTACCACTTCAAAAATGTTGAATAGATCATCGTGGTTATCAAATTCAAGACTTAAACTTTTTGTGCCTTCATAACCATCTTTCAGTTTAATTTCTTTTAAATCTAATTGATAGTAATTGTTTCGTTTTTCCATTATTAAAAAGCATTTACCAAATCATCAATGGTTTTAATTTCATCTTTTGAAAGTTTAATGTCCATCGATTTTGCATTTTGAACGGCTTGTTCTGCATTTCTTGCGCCAGCCAAAGCAATCGTCATTCCGGGTCTTTCAATCGTCCAACGAAGAACCAATTGACCCAGACTTGCATTGTGCTCGTCCGCAATCGGTTTGATTTTATCTAATAACTGATTGGTTTTTTGAATGAATTCCGGTTGGAAATGCGGCAGATTTGCTCTGTGGTCGCCATCCTGAAATTTGTAATCTGGGGTGATTTTCCCCGTCAATAATCCTCTTTCCAAAGGACTGTAAGCCAAAATCGATTTGTTATTTTCGATGCAGTAAGGAACGGTTTCCTCCTCTATCCCACGATTCACCATACTGAATGGGATTTGATTTGAAACCAATTTCAACGTTTTCTCAGCTTCAGCCATTTGTTGCGCATCATAATTACAAACGCCAGCGAAACGTACTTTTCCCTGCTCAATCAATCTTGAAACCGCTTCGAAAGTTTCATCAATCGGCGTTGTAACATCCGGCCAGTGGATTTGATAAAGGTCGATGTAATCTGTACCCAATCTTTTCAAACTTTGTTCACATTCGAAAATAATACTTTCTTTTCCGGCGTATTTATAAATGTCGATATCCTTTCCATCATTGTTTTTGCTGTTCATTGCCAAAGTTCCTTTGTCCAAATCCCAACGCATTCCAAATTTTGTAAGGATCTGAACCTTGTCTCGAGAAATATTTTTGATAGCTTCGCCTACAATTTCTTCGCTCGTTCCTTGTCCGTAGATTGGTGCAGTATCAATAGAAGTGACGCCGACATCATAACATGCTCTGATGGCCTCGATGGCTTCGTTTCTGTCCGTGCTTCCCCACATCCAGCCGCCAGCCGCCCAGGCTCCGAAAGTGATTGCTGAAACTTTTAAATCGCTGTGTCCTAATTTTCTGTATTCCATTTGTTGCTGATTTCGATTAAATTTAGATTTTGAGTTCCAATTTTTATGCCTTGGAATCCTCTTTACAAAAGTTGAAAAAAATTAAAGATTTTAGCTTGTAGTATTAATTCAAATAATTGTACTTTTATGCTATCATAAGGAATTTAAAATTAATTTAATATTGTGAAAAAACTGCAGTTTGAGTCTTTAGTGATTAGTGATCTGGAAGGTGAGGCGTTTGGTCATCCGTCGCACAGCCATACTTATTATGAGATGATCTATGTGTTGAAAGGAAATGGCAATCACCATATCAACAACATTATTCTGCCTTATAAATGTGGCGACCTTTTCCTGATTTCGCCTGATGACCAACATTATTTCGAGTACAATAAATATTCAAGATTGATTTTCATCAAGTTCACAGACGATTATTTCAAAGGGAACAAACACCTTTCGCCAGACTCATTCGCGATGAATTCTCCGGAAAACGTGATGCGAAAACAAATCCTGAAAGAGAAAAAACTCATCTTCACAGAACCTTGCAAAACGATTCTGAAAAAGACGATTGAAAATATCCTTTCTTACAATTGCAGAAAAGATGTTTCCACGTCGCCAATCGTATTTTATCAAATTCTTTCGATATTCGGACTAATAAAAGAAGCGACTTCCAAAATGGACATCAGGTTGGATGTTGGACTTCAGAATAAGGAAGATGTGATTTCGTATATTCATCAGAATATCTACCAGCCGGAGATGATTCGAATCAAAAAAATCGCTTATCATTTCAATATTTCGCCGACCTATTTCAGTGCTTATTTCAAACGGAACTTCGCAGTTTCCTACCGCGATTACATCAATGATTATCGAATGGCGTTGATAGAAAGACGAATGGAATCCGGGCAAAATACCATCAAGCAAATCGCTTATGAGTTTGGTTTTACGGACGAAAGCCACCTGTCGCATTATTTCAAAAATAAGAAAAGCAAAACGTTGGGTTCTTATAAGAACAAGAGCAGGAGTTTAGTTTAAAGCGATGTTTTGGGAAATCTTTCCAAGAATAATTTTCTTTCATAATTATTTAAACTTGGCGTAAAGACAGTTACGCAACGAATCCTTTATTTTAGACCAATTTTTAATATGAATAAAGGAATTTTTTCGTTTTTGATTTTCGCTACTACATTGTTGTCGGCACAAAAACCTGTCCGATCGCTTTTCTTTCGGATGTCCATTTCCAGGATTTGTACGGTCAATTCTCTGATACTGATTTTAAAGGAATCATTAATCCAAAAACTGGGAAACCTACCATTTTGCGGACGATGGATTCTCAGCTACATTCTACAAGGATCTTCAATGAGAATTATTTCGCTTTTCTAAAGGCTTTGGATGATATTGCTGCCAAAGGAATCAAAATTGTGGCAATGCCAGGCGACTTTTCTGATGACGGACAGGCATACAATCTTCGTGGACTCCATAAGATCTTGGAAAGTTATCACGAGAAATTTGGAATCAATTTTTATTTAACCACAGGAAATCACGATCCAGTCGGGCCATTCCGTCAAGACACGGGGAAAGATGATTTTTTAGGTGAAGACGGAAATCCACTTGGAATTTATAGCAAAGACAACATCGGGAAAATTTCTAATCAGATCGTTACAAAAGATATTTCTGAATCTGGCTATTTGGAGATTTTGGATGAACTGAAAGACTTTGGGTTTTATCCTAAAAAAGAAGATCTGTATTGGAGTACACCATTTGATGAGGTTTCGTTTCAAGATTATTCGTACAACAAAGCTTTGCCGTTTGCCTATTATCAAAGAAGAATGTACGAAGTTTCAAAAGGATTTTCTGTTCCAGACTTAAGTTATGTTGTGGAACCTGTAAAAGATGTCTGGATGATCGCCATTGACGGCAATACTTATATCCCAAAAGATCTAACTGGAAATGCAACTGACGCTTCAAATTACAAAGGCGCAAGCATCGGTTATAACAATGTTTTGACCAACAAAAAACACTTGATCGATTGGGTAAAGAAAATTACGAAAGAAGCTAAGAAGAACCACAAAACGTTGATTGCATTTACACATTATCCAATGGTGGATTTCAATGATGATGCAACAGAAGAGATTAAGAATCTATTGGGGAATAAAAAATGGCAATTGGAACGTGTACCAGAAGAAACGGTTGCGAAAGTCTTTGCTGATGCTGGTTTGCAAATCCATTTCGCGGGACATATGCACATCAATGATACGGGAATCAGGAAGTTTGGCGAGAAAATGCTGGTGAATGTTCAAGTTCCTTCGTTGGCTGCGTATCTGCCTGCGTACAAAATATTGACCATCAATTCTACTTATAAATTTGAAGTTCAGACGATTGTTCTGAACGATGTTCCTCATTTTGACGGTCTTTTCCCTTTTTACCAAAAAGAATATGAAGTCCTGAAAAAAAATGGTAATAAAACCCTTTGGAATAAGGACATTCTTAGGACAAGATCTTACCACGATTTCATGCTTTTCCACTTAAAAGAACTCGTTCGACTTCGAATGATTCCCAATGATTGGCCCAGTGAGTTTATTGAAAGGTCAAGTAAACTAAATGGCGAAGACCTGTTGATTTTATCATTAAACCTAAATGAAGCTGAGGCTAAAAAATATTTAAAACAAAAGGATATTGATGTGAAGAAATTCAGAAAGTGGACGTTCGATGATCTTCTTTTGAACTTGTACAAGTTTCAGTCGGCAGATGAATTGGCAAAATTGGATATTCCGGAAGTGAGACTGCAGCAATATCAGACCTTGGAAAAGTTATTTGAATCTAATCATTCTCAAGATCCTTTTATCATTCAGTTGAAATCGGTCTTCAAAATGTTATCGCTTTTATCAAACGGTGATCCTTCCGACCATTTTGAAATTGACCTGAAAAATCAAACTTTAAACAGGGTCCAAGATTAGATCAAAATCAGAAAAGACCATCATTGCTGACAGTCCTTTCCTTTATAAATCTAATTGAAATTGTTATTTTCCGTTGACAGGATTTTTTCGTTCGTAAGTCTTGTTGTCAAAGCTGATCTTAAAATTAGATTTGAAAAGTTTACTCGGTAAATAGTAATCCGTAGTGATGATCTGCGCACCGCTTTCCTTCGCCTTTTCGAATCTGGAATAATCCTCACTTCTCGCTTCCATCGTATCGGCATCGGCTCTGGTGCGGATGATGTAGCCTTGTTTTACAAGGTCTTGAATTTTGGAACTGTCCTTTTGTGGCTCATTCATAAACAAGATTGCAGCTTCCGGCGTTCCGGGCGTGGAGTTGGTGAATATCATTCTACCTTTCAGTGATGGATGGTCCTTTGCGTAGAGATCTCTGTTCTCGCTATTGTTGTCCAAGACGAAAACAAATTTTCCTTTGGCATCTTTTACTTTTGGCAAATTCTTGTTTAGGACAGCTTCATTCAGCGTTTTGTAAGACCCTCTGATGTCATCTGGCGTGATGATCTTGTCTTTTCCTAAATAATTTTTCAACTCATTATCCAGGTCATCAAAAAGCTTTGAAGTGTAATGCTCTGGCTCTGTCCCGAATTTGTTGGCTTTTCCGTCTTTTGGTTCCAAAGTGATGAAGACCGGATCATGATCGGGATGCGACTCTGACCATTTTTTCAGGTCTTTCAGACAATCTTCCAGCGTGTAATACCAAGTTTGATAATCGATATCGGTGATGTGGATCATCTTGTAGCCTGGTTTTTTCATTTTGCCTTCCGGGTCAAAAGCTTGCGTGGTTTTCACAAGATCTAGGATTTTTGGATGCGCATATTTTCCGCCTTTGCTGTCTGCGTAAACATCGATCTCAAGATTTCGAAGTCCAAGGTCCAGCTGTTCCGGAACTGGGATATGTTCATATTGGATCCTTGGCAAAAAATTCAATGTATCTTTTTTGGCGAGATAACTGTAAACTTCCGGAAGGATTGCTTTCTTGTAAGAATTATGCGAACCGATCACCTGGATCTCGTTGATCTTTAGATTGTCAAGGTTTTGGGATTGTGACCATAAAAGATTGATCGAAGATAAAGATAGTGCGAGGAAAACCGCCTTTTTCATTGTAGTCAAATTTTATGAAGGCGAAATTAGGAACTCTATATTTTCCGAAGTTTATCGATTATGTTAAGTCTTTTTTAAGATTATGTGAATGACGAAAAACGCACGTGTATAACTTATTTATAATTAATAATATTCCGTTTTCTTCAATTTTATTCTGTTATAGATTGTTGGTTTTAACATAATATTCTGTTAAACTAATTTCCACACAAAGCAATTTACTTTGTATCCCGAAAAATAAAATTAAACGTTTGCTTTAAAAAAATAAAAACCACTGTTGCGGGAACAACAGCGGCTATTTATCAAGCAACGTAATGTCTTACAATTACTTTACTTAATGATATGTACCACAAAATTAATTTATTTAAATTTAAAAAGCTAATTCCGGTAGCAATACTTTTTTTGGTGGCCAACCAAACAAGTGCTGAAGGACTTAATGCTAATTATCCTGTTTTTTCGCAGGTCAACGAGACGATCACCGGAAAAGTGGTGAAACAGGATGGTTCTTATGCAGAGGGAGCAGTAATTACGGTAGTAGAAACTGGTGTTACCACAACATCGGACGCATCCGGGAATTTTACTATTTCTGCCAATATCGGGCAGACCTTATCCATTTCTTATGACGGGAATGAGCAACTCACCAAGGTCGCTAGCACTTCTGTTTCGGTAACGCTACAATCCAAAGACACGACCATTGCGGAAGTGATGCTTGTAGGGTACGGTTCTCAGAGAAAATCAGACATGACAGGTGCGGTAAGTCAGTTGAAGGCTGAGCAGTTCAAAGAAGGGATGAATATCTCTGTTGACAATCTGATGCAAGGGAAGATCGCTGGTGTCCGCGTTGTACAATCAAGCGGTGAGCCTGGAGCTGGCGTGAATGTTTCCATCAGAGGGATCGGCTCGATCAGAAGTGGTAGCACGCCGCTTTTCGTGGTAGATGGCGTTCCTTTGAGCAACGATGCAGTAAGTGCTTCCAGTCCCAATGTTGGTCTTGGAAACACACAGGCCAAAAACCCACTCAACTTTTTGAATACTTCAGATATAGAGTCCATCACGGTTTTGAAGGATGCTTCTGCTGCAGCGATCTATGGCGCCAGAGGTTCCAATGGTGTTGTTTTGGTAACAACGAAAAGAGGTAAAAAAGGGGAGCCAATATTTACCTATGATACTTATTTTGGTTTTTCTTCGGTCATCAAAAAATTGGATCTGATGTCTGCTGACGAGTATAGAGCAGCTATTGTCGATAAATCTTATGATCACGGCGGGAATACAGATTGGCAGGACGAGATCTACCGTACGGCGGCATCTCAGAATCATTCGATCTCATTTTCAAAATCTACAGATACAGGAAGTTATTTTGCCTCTTTGTCACATATGGATCAGGACGGAATCGTTAAAAAT
The DNA here is from genome assembly GCF_001643375.1 of Chryseobacterium sp. FP211-J200. Taxonomy (GTDB): domain Bacteria; phylum Bacteroidota; class Bacteroidia; order Flavobacteriales; family Weeksellaceae; genus Epilithonimonas; species Epilithonimonas ginsengisoli. The sequence continues at coordinate 15,871 of NZ_LSHB01000037.1, read as the reverse complement.
AGCGATTTCAAAAGAACCACAGCACGTATCAATGCAGAAGAATCATTCTTTGACAACAAACGTTTGAAGGTGAAACTAAACCTGACAGCAAGTGACATCAAAGAAAACGGAATTCCTAATGGTGCAAACGCAGGATCGGACGGCCAAGTGATCATCCACGCGTTGATGGCCAATCCAACACGTTCTTTGTATGACGAAAACGGAAACTACACCAATTTCAACATGAACGCACATTACAATCCGTTGTATTTGCTAAGCGTTTATACCGATAAGACCAATACTTTCCGAGTATTAGGAAACACCGAAGCTACTTTGAGACTACTGCCTGGACTTAATTATAAATTAAATCTAGGGATCGACAGAACGATGTCTGAAAGGAATACGACAATGTATCCAAACATTACGGACAGAACGCCAAAAGGAATGTCCGTACAGGCTAATCTGGATTCTTATAATGTGTTGTTGGAACATTATCTGACCTATGATTTTAATTTGAATAGACATAATTTCAATATTCTAGGTGGTTTCTCTTATCAGAAATTCAAGTTTTCAGGCACTTATTACGGCGTCAGGAATATCGCTGAACAAGGTGGCGGAATCTCACCAGAGCTGAATCCAGGATATTCTGGCGATGTTTTCATTCCTTCTCCGGGTTATGCGCAGGAAAATGAGTTGCAGTCCTACTTCGGAAGGGTGAATTACAACTTTGATAAAAAATACCTCTTGACGGCTTCCATCAGAGCTGATGGTTCCACACGTTTTGGACAGAACAATAAGTATGGTTATTTCCCTTCTGTGGCAGTGGGTTGGACCATTTCAAATGAGAATTTCCTTCAAGATTCTCAAATCGTTAATGAATTAAAACTAAGAGGAAGTTGGGGACAAACCGGTAACCAGGAAGTTCCGAACAAGTTGACACAGGCCAGTTATTCACTTTCGCAAGGTGCTGGTTATTACTTATATGATAACTTAAATCTTCTCAATGGATTCACCGTAAACAGGACTGCGAATCCTGACCTGAGATGGGAAGTTGTAGAACAGACCAACATTGGGGCGGATTTTAGTTTGTGGCAAAACAAACTCTATGGATCAGTAGAGTATTACAACAAGATCACAAAAGATCCGATCCTTAACATTCCTTCAAAAGTATTGAGTCCTACAACTACGGTCTACACCAACGTAGATGGAGAGATCGTCAACAAAGGGTTTGAATTCACTTTAGGTTCAGAGATCATACGCAAGGATAATTTTACATGGACCGTGGATGTGAATGGTGCCACTGTAAATAATGTGGTTAAAAATCTACCAGTTTCCGAGATCTATTCCGGTGAAGTTTCTGGTCCGGGAATGTCGGGTGTGACGGCCAATATTTATAAAAATGGTTACGAAGCGGGTTCATTTATTATGTTGAATTATTTAGGAATTGATGCTGATGGAAAATACATCTACGAAGATGTGGATGGCGACGGAACTGTGGGGCCGAAAGACAGAAAGATCTTTGAAGGTGCCATTCCAAATTTCACGTTCGGGTTCAATTCTTACATGAAATATAAGAAGATCGACTTTGGATTCTCATTCATCGGACAAACTGGTGGTTACCTTGTAAACAACACCGCTCTGAATTTGAACATCAACAACTTGGCGTCCGACAGAAACGTTTTGAAGAATTTCTACGATTCTGGTGCAAGCTTCACCAATCAGCCACAGTTGTCATCGCTTTATCTTGAGAAATCAGATTTTATCCGTCTGAATAATGTGAGGTTGGGTTACACATTTGACATCAATCAATTAAAATGGATGAAAAGCCTTAATCTTTATGTTAGCGCTCAGAATCTCTGGACCATTACAAATTACACAGGTTATGATCCACTTGTAGACACCAATAAACAAGCAGCTGGAAATCAGTCTCTAGGGATAGATTATACCACTTATCCTTCCGCGAAAACGGTTTTATTTGGAGCAACTGTTAAATTTTAATCGACTTAATTATGAGATCGCCTTGATTCGGAAACGCAGGCAAACAATGAAGATAGAGCGATAACATATGACAAACAAAAACAATAAAATCTACATATGAAATCTAAATTTTTAAATATCAATCTGCCGTTATTGGCAATATTATCTATAGGAATTCTTAGCTGTACAAATCTTGAAGAACAAGTGATAGATGAGGTTCTAGGTTCAGAAACTTCGGCACCGGAAAGTGCTTTGGCAGCAGCTTACGGACAATTGGGCGATGGGACATTTGTGGATCACGGGAATGTTTTCGCTTTGCAGGAATATTCTACAGATGAAGCAATGTTACCAACCCGAGGAAGTGACTGGGGAGATGGCGGAAAATGGCGCGCCATGCATGAGTTCACTTGGGATGCAAACAATGACGTGGTTAAAAATACATGGAATAACCTGACACTTGGCATCACCAAATCTTTGACCGCCATCAGAAGTATCGAGAAAAGTAATGTGAGCGAAAAGGCTTTATTCCTAGCAGAAGCAAAAGCATTGTTGGCTTTCTACACTTACAACACGCTGGAGATGTACGGCCAGGCACCATACAGAGATCCAGCGGACCTGAATGCACCTATCGAGATCAAAAAAGCAGATACATCCATAGATGAACTGATTACCGAAGTTGAATCCCTGATCCCAAACTTGGCAGACTTCAAAGCACAAAATACACACGCCGGAAGATTTACAAAACAGGCAGCCTACGCTTTTCTTGCAGATATGTATCTCAACAGAGCCGTTTTGAAAAAGAGAGAAGCAGCATCTTTTGATTTCTTGGAGCCAGCTGTAAGCGGTACAGGAAATGATATGGACAAAGTGATCGAGTATTCCAACCTGATCATCAACTCTGGATTTTTCAGTTTGGAATCCAACTATTTCCACAATTTCGATATCGATAATGGCACCAGCAAAGAGATGATCTTCTCGATCGTTCAGAAGAAAAACTCAAATAGAAATGCGGACAATGACTTGGCTTACATGTCGATGGAAAGAATCCAAAAACCTTCTCCAGATAACAGAGGGACCAATGCGAATTGCATCACACCAGAATTCTACAACACCTGGGTGGGCAATTTCAGCGATCCCCGTTTCCACAGAACTTATCAATATGCAGATGGAACTTGGTTCAGAAATGACGGAACAGACGTTAGTGTACCATCTACCAGTAAAGTGGAAGGTACAGGAAAACCTTGGTTCCATTTCAACAGAGGTTTGCAGGTAGGTCAACAGTACGGTCCAAAGATCCTTGCCAACGGAAATTTTGATATGACGGCAGATGACAGGATCAAAGTCTATAAATTATATACCGAGAAAAATACAACCTTGGCTGCAGATTTCACACCGGAACTTAATTTTGACAAACCAATGGAATCTGTATTGACACAATCGCAGATCAATAGAGGTGTTAGAAACTTCAAATTCGAGTTCGATCCTGGTTATGGAAACAACGGGACAAGCGGTATGGATGTGCCATTGTACAGATTGGGAACTATTTACATGATGAGAGCAGAAGCCTACTTCAGAAAGAGCAATACAGGAGCAGCTCTAGACGATGTCAACATTCTTAGGACCAGCAGAACGCGTGAGGCATTGTACGGTAACGCACCAGGTGTAAAGATCACAGAACTGAATGCGAACACATTGCTGAACGAGTCAGGATACGAGTTGTATTGGGAAATGTACAGAAGAAAAGCTTTGATCAGATTCGGTAGGTTTGATCTTGCAGGTACAGCAAAACCGGCTTCCCAACCATACAGAAGAATCTTCCCGATTCCTCAGGCAACGCTGGATGCATCAAAGGAATTCAGTCAGAATCCGGGTTACTAATTTTTACATTAATTTTATTAAAAAAGAAAGCGAAGGGATTTTTTTCTCTTCGCTTTTGTTTTTCGTTGTCAGTCTGAGCGGAGTCGAAGACTTGTTTTATCCTGTCAGGCTGAGGTTCACGAAGCCCTTCAGCCAATCACTTTTTAGACTTCATCGCCTTCACTTTCTTCACCGAGTCATCAGCCAATAATCTTTGATAATCATCAGATTCTGCCGGAATCAATTGGATTTTAGAATCCGCATTATGAAAAATCCCGAATCCATTTTTCTTGGCCAAAGGCGAAGTCCGCAAACAAGCCTGTCCTTTTGAAAAGAACTTCTCTTTCTCTTCTTCAAACTCTGAAGGTGAAATGTCATTTCGTTCCGCAAAAATTTCAAATAACAATTCGTCGGAAGTATATTTCAAAGGCTTTTTCGACAACTTTTCGAATTGATAATTGGCAATAGTTTTCGTCTCATTTTTCACCACCGGAATCACCGCTTTGGAAACCGGAGAATCTTCTGCGATTTCTATTAAGGTGTTTTTGTAATTGGTGGTGTGGAATTTCATTAAAGATTTGTATTTTAATTTAAAAGTTTCTTTAAATCCCTTTTTAAAAATATATGTTTTGTTAGAACTGGAATATTTAATCTAAAATTTTCCTTAATAACAGCCATATAAATAAAATCTTTATCTAGTAATATTATCCTTGATGTTTGATAATTAGGATTTAATGAAAAATCATTTTCCTCATTATAAATTAGAATATTTGAAGCACTTCTATATCGTTCAAAATTATTTTTCTCAAAATATTTGGTTATAATTTCTCGGTTTTTATCTTGCAAATATTTGCTTTTTATCATAGTTAAATTTTTTTCTGTTGCTTTTCGATAAATCACATATAAGCAAAAAATTGTTGCAAGAAACAAAAAATAATATTCCATCCCTGTATTCGAATAGTCTCTATAGGGGTCGTAAAAAACTAAAAATGGTAAAACTGCTCCCCAAAGAAAAAATAAATAAATAATAATTTTATCAAAAATATCTAACCAACTTTCTTAATAGATTAGTTTACGTTTTTGAATACTATTTATTATATCTAATTCTTTTATGTTACGCATTTAAAAAACTGTTTGTAATTAAAGATTTTAGAAATATTAATTAAATTATTGTGTTGTTAATTTATTTTCAATTCTCTTCGACCTCACCAACCACAATCCCACAAACGTCAAAAACCCATTCAAAATAATCAGTTCCACACCAATTCTGTAATCCGTATTATTGGTTACATAAAGATTAATCAAATAAGTCAAAACCGGCGCAAGTAGCGTCACAGCCAATATCGAGTACTTTTTCACTACCGTGAATTTCGTCAAAATCCCAAAAGCAAACAGTCCCAAAAGTGGCCCGTAAGTGTAACCCGCAATTTCCATAATCAAATAAACAATCGACTTCTCATTGATGGCTTTAAAAACCATAATCAATGCGAAAAATATGACTGTGAACGTCAAATGAACTTTCATCCTCAGTCTTTTCTTTTGCTTTTCGGTTTTTTGCTGGTCTTCATTCAAGCCCAAAAGGTCAACGCAATATGAACTTGTCACCGCCGTCAAAGCCCCATCAGCAGAAGGAAACAAGGCGGAAATCAAACCAATGATAAAAATAATAGACAACGCCATCGGAAAATGTCCGAGTGACAACGCCGGAAAAAGGTCGTCGCCCATAATATTCGTCACATTACCAGTCGCATCTTTGAATCCGAAAAGGTTTGTCACCACTTCTTTTCCTTCAACGACAGTCGTTACGGTGGAATAGCCGGCACCATTTTGTATCGCAAAAAGATAAAGCAAACCACCCAAAAACAAGAACGCTAGATTCACAAAAAGCAAAGTTCCGGCAAACGTCAGCATATTCTTTTTCGAGTTTTTCAGGTTGTCCACCGAGATGTTTTTCTGCATCATTTCTTGGTCAAGACCCGTCATCGCAATCGTGATGAACATTCCGCCCAGAATGGTTTTCAGGAAAAAAGTCTTGGAATTAATGTCAGTATTGATGAAATGCGTGTACTGCTTTTGCTCCAAAATCGAGTAAGCCTCACCAAAAGACAAATTCAAATTCGATAAAATATAAACGATGCACGCAATCAGACTCAAAATCATAAACGACGTCTGCAAAGTATCCGTGATCACAATCGTTTTCACGCCACCTTCAAACGTATAAAGCAAGATCATCAGCAATAGCACAAAAGCCGTTACCCAAAAAGGAACGCCAAGAGCTTCCAAAAGGAAAATTTGAAGAATATTCACCACAAGATACAACCTCGCCGTCGCCCCGATCGCTCTCGAAATAATAAAAAACAAAGACCCGATTTTATGCGCCTCCACATTGAATCTTCGCCCCAGATAAGTATAAATGGAAGTCAGATTCATCCGGTAATAAAGCGGAAGCAGAACGCCAGCCACAATGAAATAACCGATGAAAAACCCAATCACCATCATATAATATTCGAAGCCGCCAAAAGAATAATCGCCCGCCGTCATCTTCCCGACCGTGCCCGGAACAGAGATAAACGTCACGCCCGAAAGCGATGTTCCAATCATCCCAAACGCCACAAGCCACCATTTACTTTTCTTGTTTCCAATGAAAAAAGACTGGTTGTCAGAATTACGGCTTGTAAAATAAGAGATGACCAAAAGCCCGATAAAATAGGCAAAAACGAATAATAATAGAATAGTTCCCGGATTCATTGTTCAAATTTGAGTTGAACAAAAATAGTTTTTTTATCGCATTGCGCAGAAATTAATTATTAGGGCAACTTTTCCGCCTTCCGTTCCCGCTTTTTTGTCATTGCGAAAGAAGGGAAGTCATAAATTGAAGGTTTCCACAATCGCAATGACAAAAAGAGCTCCACTCAAGTCGGGTTGCGGATTCAAAATAAAATCACGATTTGTCCAAATATTGAATGTCTCAACAAATATTCTTACATCACGATTTCATATTCTCAAGATGTAAAGCAATATTCTCGCATTGTGATTCAATATTCTTATGATGTAGCGGAATATTCTTACAATGTAACTGAATATTCTCGTGTTGTAACAGAATATTCTTGCATTGTTACAGCATATTCTTGCAATGTGACTGGATATTTTTACGTTGTGGTAGAATATTTGTGCATTGTTACAGCATATTCTTACAATGTGATTGGATATTCTTGCACCTGTAAACAATATTCAACTACCGTGTCGGAATCATCTTCTTCACAACAATATAAATTAAAACCGCAGACAACGCCAACACCGCAAACGACCCGATCCACAAACTGTCAAACCCAAATCGCCCCACCACATAAGTTCCTAAAAACGGCGTGAAGATAAAGGAGAAAGAAAATGCAATCCCATTCAGTCCCATATACGCACCTTTGTTTCCCCGCTCAGCGCGCAAAGCCGTCACAGTGGACATAAATGGAAGCACCCAGATCTCCGCAACAGACAATGTCGTCATCGACAGCAAAAGCAAAGCAACATTACTTCCCAAAAGCAGATAGGACAATCCAGCCATCACAATCCCAATGAATAAGATCTGAGGAATCTTCAAAGTCCGCTCTGCAATACTTACCAAAGGCATTTCTAGCAACACAATGATAAATCCGCTATACCCTAAAACAAACCCGATTGTACTTTGATCCAACTTCGCTACCTCTTTATAAAATAGTGGAAGTGTATTGAAAAATTGGAAGAAACAAACGGCGAAAATAGTACACAGAATGCTGTAAAATAAGAAGGGATAGTCTTTATAAGGGGATTTGGTAATGACTTTCTCAATTGTTTTTTCAGGCGCCAATCTCTTTTTCTCGCGGAATATTTTATTTCGTTTTCGGAAAAAGATAACGTAGATAATTCCTGCCGCCAAAGCACCAATTGCATTTACTACAAATAAAAAATTATAAGAAATCCCAGACAGAATTCCACCCAAAGCCGGCCCGATTGAGAATCCAAGATTGATGGCCATTCGGTTCAATGAAAAAGCTTTCGTCAGATTTTCAGGTCTTGCATATTTGGTGATCGCCACAGAATTCGCCCGGACGGAAAGTATCGCTGATCGTACTTTGAAGGAAAATCAAAAAAGCCATCATCTCAATACTCGGAAAAAAGGGGATAATCAAAAATATCGGCGCACTCAAAAACAAACTCCAACTTTGGATGTAATACTCCCCGAACTTATCCGTCAAAAATCCGCCAAGCCAGGAACCGAGAACAGAAACAATCCCATAAAAACTCAAAACAATTCCGGCATTTTCCAGACTGAAGTTCAAATGGTCTGTCATATAAACACCCAAAAATGGTAAAACCATCGAGCCGGAACGGTTGATAAGCATGACGATAGACAGCATCCAGGCTTCTCGTGAAAGCCCTTTAAATGTTTTGATATAGGAATTGAAAAGTTTCATTTTGATTTTCGAACCGCAAATTTACCCAAAAAAGAAAGCCATCCGTAAAGAATGGCTTTCAAAATTTATCATATAGAATCAATCTAACATCTAAATTTTAATATCTAGTCTTATTGTAATTTAAATCCTCTTGTGGTGATTCTTCCGTAGCTGTCCACATATTTCACCTGTACATTACCTTTGTATCCGTTCAGGATTTTCTCAACATCTTTCTGCGAATTCACAGGTTTACCATTGATTTCCATCACGATGTAATTGTCTACAACACCTATTTTGTCCATCTCGCTGCCTTCGATGACATTTTTGGTGATGACACCGCTTTCCAGACCGTAATCGGTTTTCACTCTTTCACTTAATGGCTCGAATTCAGAACCGATTTTTTCGGTAACAGTCAGGTCGTCTTTGCTTCGTGATGATGTGCCGCCTTTCAAATCTTTCAGGGTCACATTCACATTGTTGACTTTCCCATTTCTAGTGTAAGTTACCGCCACTTTATCACCTGGTCTTCTGCTTCCGATGGCTAGAGAAAGGTCAGAGAATCCGTTAATGTCATTATTGTCAATTTTTGTAATAATGTCACCTGGTTGGATTCCTGCATCTTCAGCACCACTTTTTTTCGTGATTTCTGTAACGTAGATTCCGTCGCCGGCTTTCAGATTTTTCTTTTCTCTTTGATTGTAAGCTGCCACTTGCATTTCGTTAGACAAATCTAAACTTCCAACACCAAGGAAACCTCTTTGTACTAAACCAAACTTCTTGATATCCTCAACAATTTTTCTGGCAAGATTCGAAGGGACCGCAAATCCATAACCTTCATAATATCCAGTTTTAGACTGAATTGCTGTATTGATTCCAATCAAATCTCCGTTCACATTGACCAACGCACCACCACTGTTTCCAGGGTTGATCGCCGCATCCGTTTGAATAAAACTTTCAATCGGCGTTCTGGATTGCTGACTTAGTATATCAATACTTCTTCCTTTTGCTGAAATAATTCCCGCAGTTACAGTGGAATTAAGTCCAAGTGGATTTCCGACTGCCAAAACCCATTGTCCAACTTCGGTCAAATCTGAGTTGGCGAAATTAAGATAAGGCAGACCTTTTTCTTCAATCTTCAAAAGTGAAATATCTGTGTTCGGGTCAGTCCCAATTAATGTTGCGATGTAAGTTTTTTTATTACTCAACACAACTTCTAATTTATTAGCGCCTGCAACCACGTGATTGTTGGAAATGATATAACCATCTGGCGAAATAATCACCCCAGAACCCAATCCGGAAGGCATATTTTTAGGAGGCTGCTGCTGTTGTCTCTGCTGATTTCCGCCTTGTGGACCAAAGAAAAAATCGAACATATCCGTCTCCGGCATTCTTTGGGAAGCCGAACGGTCTTGGTAATTTTTAATTGTTACAACAGCCGGAACTGTCGTTTTGGAAGCCTTAACAAAATCATCACCAACTGCAGAACCGATGCCTGCAAAAGATGCTTTGTTAGAAGCTGTCGTGAAATATGAGAAATCTTCTCCATTTTTTTCTGAGCTGATATAGTGGCTCGCTCCGAAAACTGTTGCACCGGAAATAACCCCGGTCAATGCATATGGCATTAGTTTTTTGAAAGTATTCTTCATCTTAATATTCATTTCTTTTTTGAGATTATTGTTAGACAAATTTAATGCTAAATTAGTATGAACTAAAAACTTAGTGTTACAGTTTTAACGAAGTTTAACCAATTTTAAAAATTCCTTAATAAAATTAGATTTATTTTAAGTCAAATTGGCAGTATTAATCGGTTGGTTCATTTGGGAATTAGATGATTCTTTGTCTCAATTGTTAAAATTTGTTCAGAAATTAATCAAAACAAAATTATGATGTGGATGTAAAATGTTGTTGCTGTCACTTTTGGCAGAACTTTTGTTTTTAAACAGTTAAAATAAATCATATGAAAAATACGATAAAAGTGGCTTTGGGATTTGCTGCAGGTGGCGCATTGATCTTGTTGAATCAATTGAGAAAGAGAAAGCAAAAAGAACAGAACAAGTTTATGGCACCCGATGGGAACAAATATCTGAAGAACGAAATGTATAGAAATGCAGAAGGCGAAATCTTCAAAAATGGTAAATAGTTGCATTTCGAAACACCAAAACATCTGAATGATGCGAATAATAAAATAGATGCTCGTCTTGCAAGAAATGTTCAGTTCAATGACCAAAATCCGAACAACAGAAACGTGACTTATCACAAACGAGGCATTAGACATCATTAATAAAAATTAATCACAAAAGAATAAATTATGGAAACGGAAAATATCGTCGAAAGACTAAATAAATACGAATTTGATAACAGCAATGTCTATACAGGTTTCAAATCGGTAGGAGAGGCCAGGCAATTTGCAACGGAAAGAAACGGAAAACTGGTAGAAGTTGGTTTCCTGGATGGAAATGACAATCCGGTCGAGGATGATTCTCAAAACCTCATTGCTGAAAATAAATATTACAAAGCTTTTGCTGGACCAGATTACAAAATCATCCATTCATCTGATGAAGGTTTTCAGGATGTCGCAGAAAAGCTGAAAGAAAGACAAAATGAATTGACAGAAAAAAGTCCTGATGAGAAATATTTTTCCGATGCTGATTGGCAGATAGAAGAAGATGCGGTAATCGTCTTATTTAAAGATAAAATAGAAAATGTTACTTCCAGAGAACGTTCGAAATATCTAATGCATACTAAGGTTTACGAGGTTGCTGTAAGCGTTCCAAAATCAACTGAATAAGTTAAAATAACATCAACTATATACAGGAAATCCGAGTCATTGATTCGGATTTTTTTTTGTTTGATAATCTAATTGATCTCGAAAATTTCTTCATTTGGAATGATTTGGATTTTATTAATAACTTTGCAGACTTATGTCAGAAGTAATTTCTCAACCGAAAACCGTTGCGTTTCACACACTTGGCTGCAAACTGAATTTTGCAGAAACGTCCACCATTGCCCGAACTTTAACAGATGCTGGTTATCAAAAAGTCAATTTTGATGAGCCTGCGAAAGTTTATATCATCAATACTTGCTCAGTTACCGAAAATGCTGATAAGGAATGTAAACTTCACGTCAAACGTGCGGCGAAAGCTAATCCTGATGGATTGGTTGCCATTATCGGTTGTTATGCGCAGTTGAAACCTGAAGAAATCTCTGCAATTACCGGAGTTGATTTGGTTTTGGGAGCGAAGGAGAAATTCAATATTTTAAGTTATTTGGATGATTTGGAAAAATCTGAAAGTCGTGCTGAGATTCATTCTTGTGAGATCGATGAAGCTGATTTTTTCGTTGGTTCCTATTCCATTGGCGACAGAACGAGAGCTTTTTTAAAAGTTCAGGATGGTTGCGATTACAAATGTACTTATTGCACGATTCCATTAGCCAGAGGGATTTCCCGCTCTGATACCATCGATAACGTCGTGGCGAATGCGAAAGAAATTGCAGCGCGAGATATTAAAGAAATCGTTTTGACAGGTGTGAATATTGGCGATTACGGAAAAGGAGAATTTGGCAATAAAAAGCACGAACATACTTTTCTTGATTTGATTTCTGAATTGGATAAAGTGGAAGGCATCGAAAGAATCAGAATTTCTTCCATCGAGCCAAATCTTCTGAAAGACGAAAGCATCGAATTGGTTTCCAAAAGCAGAAGTTTTGTACCACATTTTCACATTCCATTACAATCTGGAAGCGATGAATTATTGAAAAAAATGAAACGTCGTTATTTAACACAATTATATTACAATAGAGTTCATAAAATCCGTGAAGTAATGCCGGAAGCTGCCATTGGCGTAGATGTCATTGTTGGTTTTCCAGGTGAGACAGAAGAATTATTTATGAAAACTTATAATTTCCTAAATGATTTGCCAATCAGTTATTTGCACGTATTCACTTATTCAGAAAGAGAAAACACGGAAGCTGCAGAAATGCTTGGAGCTGTTCCAATTCCCGAAAGAAAAAGAAGAAACAAAATGCTGAGAATCCTTTCTGAAAAAAAGAAAATGGAATTCTACAGAAGCCAACTAGGAAGAGAATTAAGTGTTCTTTGGGAGCATGAAAATAGAAATGGATTGATGTATGGATTCACAGAAAACTATGTGAGAGTTTCAAAGGCATTTGATGAAATCTCTATCAATCAAACAGAAACTATCGTTCTTGATAAAATCTTGGAAGACGGAAGTGTTTCTATCAAAGAAAAACAGTTTGAGGATTTCCTGGCGAAGATCTAGAGTTAGAAAAAAACAAATAAAAAAAGCGGCATATTTTTAATATGCCGCTTTTGTATTTTGATAAAGAAGATTAATCTTCAGTCTCCATATTTCTGGTCTTAGTGTTATAAAGCTGGAAATTGAACACAAAACTTCTGTTGTTATAACTTGTACCGTAGATGTTTGCATCTCTCGCAAATGCAGCTCTAGAAGGAACAATGATCACCCCTTGCATATTGTAATCTGCAGACTCAGTAAGGTCAAAGGATTTGAAATATTTCAGGCCTTCTTGCAAACCTTCAATTTCGTAAAAGTTTCTTCCGTAAGTTGTACTGTAAGTTTCATTGTATTTTTTAAGAACAGATGATTTAACATAAAAATATGCTGGGTCTTTAATAACATCTCCACTCAAAACAGAATTAGCAAATGTTGACTCACTTCCAAAAGATATCTTATCATCTACTTTTACCGAGAGATAGCTTTTTCCTACTTGAAACAAATTGATGACATCTGTACTTCCAACCACTTTTCCTGGATCAGGCTGTGCATCAGTTCTCGTGATGTAAATCACTCCAGAGGGTAGCTTCTCACGGGGATAAGATGAAAGCTTTGGATAGTTGTCATCGGTATCTTTCGTACTGTCGAAGGGCGTGATCACGCCTTTACTATTAAAATAATTGTCCTCCATGAATTTTAAAGCCGCAGCATCGTCATAGGAATTTTGTTCCTCTACCGTAAGTACTACCGTGTCATCCACTACATCATCATCTTTCTTACATCCTTGTAATACAACAACAGAAAGAGCAATTCCTAAAAGTATTTTCTTCATTTTTTTTATTTAATCTTAAATTGCGATTAATTTAACGTGACAAAAGTATAAAAAATTATGAGAATAGATAAATATTTGTGGAGTGTAAGATTTTATAAGACAAGAACTATCGCTACAGAAGATATTAAAAAGAACAGAGTCAGCATCGGCGAAAATCCCGTAAAGGCTTCCAAGGAGGTGAAAGCAGGTGATGTGGTCAAGATCAGAAAAAATCAAATTGACTACAAAATAAAAATTTTGGACATCCCAAAAAGTAGAGTAGGAGCCAAACTCGTTCCTTTGTACGTGGTGGATATGACTGAAAAGGACCAGTATGAGATTCTGAAATTGAGACAGGCATCACAGGAATATTACAGACACAAAGGCATCGGAAGGCCAACCAAAAAGGATCGACGTGATATGGACGATTATGTGGACGATGGTTCTACAGAGGATATGGGAAATGACGATTGGGATGTATTCTTCAAAGAAAATAAAGAGCTGGAAGATTAGATATCCAGCTTCTTTATGATCTCGTCGGATATCTCTACTGCATTTTTTGAATCGGTATCAATGGTGAAATGAGCTTGGGAATAGAAGGGATTTCTTTCAAAAAGATGCTTTGCAATGAACTCCGGGATGTCAGTATCTTCCAATTTTGCAATCAAAGGACGTGTGTTTTTCTGCAACAATACACGATTTGTAAGTGTATTCACAGAAGCTCTTAAAAAGATGCTTTTAGATTTTTGATTGATGATATTCATATTATCATAGTAAACGGGTGTTCCACCACCGAGACTTAGAATTAGATTTTCGGAAGAATTTAATAATTCTTCCAAGATCCGTTTTTCCTCCTTTCGGAAATAGATTTCACCTCTCTTTTCGAAGATTTCGGGAATAGTTAGGTCATGTTCGTCAGAAATTTGTTGATCAAGGTCAATTAATTTAAAATTTATTTTTTGGCTCAAGTTTTTGGAAATGTGAGATTTACCACTGCCCATGTACCCTAAGAGAGAAATTAGCATAATTTTATTTTAAACAAAGTTCGAAAAAAATTTTGAGATTTTAAAAAAACGCCTATCTTTGCACCACTTTAAAACGAAATAGTAATATTGAAATTTTAAATGTGGCCGACTCGGTAGCTCAGCTGGTAGAGCAATACACTTTTAATGTATGGGTCCTGGGTTCGAATCCCAGCCGGGTCACTAGCAAAAAATCCGTAGAGATACGGTTTTTTTTTGCCTGCGTGGTGAAATTGGTAGACACGCCATCTTGAGGGGGTGGTTTCCTAAGGATGTGCTGGTTCGAGTCCAGTCGCAGGCACTGCAAAAATTAAGAATGAGAAATTGAAGGATTAATAGTTCTGATATTTTTCAAAAACCAAAAACAATTTTAATTGGTAGCGATATTAATTAAAGTGGCCGACTCGGTAGCTCAGCTGGTAGAGCAATACACTTTTAATGTATGGGTCCTGGGTTCGAATCCCAGCCGGGTCACAATTTACGCAAGTAAATTTTTTTCATATTAATATTTTGTGATTTGGTGTAGGAACTTCTTGTATAAAGAAGTTCCTTTTTTTTGCCCCAATCTTAAATTTAATCTAAATGGAGATTGTCAATCAATCTCACGTTTCCAACATTGACGACGATGAAAGCTCGGAAGTCATTATCCTCCGAAAAGAAATCTACTTTCTTCAAAGTCGATTCTTCTGCAATTAGGAAGTATTCAAGCTCCATATCTTCTCTGTCAAAAATCTCTTCAACTCTGGATTTGATTTCAGGAACAGAAATAACTTTGAACCATTCATTTACTTTCTTCAAAGTTTTATAAATAAGAGCTGATGTTTCTTTTTCGATTTCAGAAAGACGCATATTTCTGGAACTCATCGCCAACCCATTTTCTTCCCGATGAATTTTCACACCATGGATCTTGATGTCCAATTCTGAAAGTTCAACCAATTTTTCGATGATCTTAAGTTGTTGGTAATCTTTCTCTCCAAAATAGGCATTGTCAGGTTGAACTTGTAGGAATAATTCTTCCACCACAGTTCCAACCCCATCAAAGTGGCCTGGTCTTGCAGCGCCTTCCATTTCATTTTCGATGCCTCCAAAATCATAATGTTGCCTTTCCATTCCCCTTGGGTAGATATCTTCGACTCTCGGAACATAAACAGCGTCCACAAGATTCGAATCTTCTAATCTCTTAATGTCATCTTCTACTGTTCTTGGGTATTTTTCCAGGTCTTCCGGATTATTGAATTGTGTTGGATTCACGAATATCGAGGACGCTACAATGTCGTTATCTTGTCTTGCCTCATGGTAAAGTGAAATGTGCCCTGCGTGTAAAGCGCCCATTGTAGGTGCGAATCCTATTGTTTTATGTTGCTCTTTTTGAGTTTTGATAAATTCTGTAAAAGAAGTTTTGTCGTAGAAGACTTGCATTGTTTCATTATTTTATGAATCAAAGATAATCGTTTTTGCAATTTCTTGTATTATAGATTGTGTATTAATGATTGTCAGTCTTATTTGATAGTCAAAATAATATTAATAACTCGTAGTGCATTA
>NZ_LSHB01000036.1 GCF_001643375.1 Chryseobacterium sp. FP211-J200 | reverse complement strand
AATGCACTACGGGTTAAAATCTAAAGTTTTAAAGTCAGGAGTTATCTCAATTTTATTTTTCAAATTTTCATAAATTTTAAATGCTGAGTCTTTCTCTTCAGGGATATACAGATTTATCAATTCTCCTTTTTCATTAAAAAAAGAGCTCCATACATAATCTTCATCATAAAAAGCATGATTATCTTTAGACAAGGTTTTATTTTCAAAAACCTTTTTTGTCTTTTTTACCGACTTTTTCAAAAAATCAAAATCTTCAAAGGTTTTCCCATCTAATAAAATTTCAACATTACCATATTTCACTTTAACTTCTTTTGAGGATATTATTTTTAGCGTTTTTAAATCTCCACTTGTAAGTGCAAAATCAATGTTATAATTCCCATCATTATCTTTTAAGCTTATTATTGTAAGATAAATGTTTACTCAGATTAACATCTTTGCTTATCAAATTCTCTAAGAAGGAATCTATGAATGTATTGATATAAAATGATCATTATTTTTTTGATTTTGAGCAAAGCAACTAAAGCAGAATAATGAAAATGTAACTATATAAAATTTAATATTTTTATTCATATTTATCTTTTAGAGGAATTAGAGTGCTTTGCCTAATATTAACCCTCACATTTAGCAAAAGTAATTTTTCGAAGAACCAAAATACTAACTTTCTGCCTCCACATTCCATTTTCTTTTATAGACTGTCGATTTTTCAATATTAAACTTTGTTAAAAACTTGTGATTTTAAATTTTTATAACATATTTTTGTGTAATTATTGATTTAGTCTATTAATTTTTAAAAATAACTGCACCAAATCAATAATGCTGAATCAGCAAACTTTATTGTGATGACAAACTCTTACGAAGGTATTTTCGAAAACAATAAAAAATGGGTCGAAGGAAAACTAGCGGACAATCCGAATTATTTCCACGACCTTGCTAAAACACAGCACCCTGATTACCTCTACATCGGCTGTTCCGACAGTCGCGCAACAGCAGAGGAACTGATGGGCGTAGGGCCAGGCGAAGTTTTTGTACACAGAAATATTGCCAACGTGGTCAACACTTTGGACATGAGTTCTACAGCGGTGATCCAATACGCAGTGGAACATCTGAAAGTGAAACACATCATCGTCTGTGGACATTACAATTGTGGTGGCGTAAAAGCAGCGATGACCTCTCAGGATCTTGGACTATTGAATCCTTGGCTGAGAAACATTAGAGATGTTTACAGGCTTCATCAGGAAGAATTGGATTCTGTGGATGCTGATAAAAAATATGATCGCCTTGTGGAACTGAATGTTCAGGAGCAATGCATCAATGTGATAAAAATGGCCTGCGTGCAGGAACGTTATATTTTAGACGAATATCCGATCGTTCATGGTTGGGTTTTTGACCTTAGAACAGGAAAGATCATCGATCTGGAAATCGATTTTGAGAAGATCTTGAAAGATATCCAAAAGATCTACAATCTGACAGATTCTGATTGGGTGATGAGCAAAAAGAACAACAAAAACCTCATCTAAAAATTTATATGAAGTACTTGAGTATTATAGTATTATCGATTTTTCTTAACTTTACGGCTCTTCCTGGGATTGCCGCAATGTTTGGTTGGGAATTACCGAGAACCAATATTATAATGAATGAGGAAGAAACTCAGGCTCATACTTTTGTACTCTACGAAAAGACTCTTCCTAAAACTTTGGACATTCATGATTTTTTGAAATTCTATGAAGCTGTCCCTCAGAAAAATACAACATCAAATTGGGAGACCAATATCTATTTTTCGCCTTACTTGAGTATATTCTCTCCTCCTCCAGAAGCTTAATTCATTTGCGTTTTTATTTAAAAACGTTATTCTTGTTTGCTGTTTTTATTAAACAGTAGGCTTCGTTCTGTATTAAGTCAATCAACACTTTTTTAGAATAATTGATATTCATTATCAGTGACTTCTGCTATATTATTATGCAAAAATCAAAATCTTTGATTGGAGGGATCAAAGAGAATTTTCCTTCCGGTCTTGTCGTTTTTCTTGTGGCATTGCCACTTTGTCTTGGGATTGCGTTAGCATCAGGAGCACCGCCATTATCTGGCGTAATTGCTGGAATCGTAGGTGGGATCGTTGTCGGATTCATTAGTAATTCCAACATCTCCGTTTCTGGTCCAGCTGCAGGTTTGACGGCCATTGTTTTGGTCGCTATCACCGATCTTGGCGCGTTTGAGTTATTCCTTTGCGCGGGGATCATTGCGGGAATTCTCCAGTTAATCTTAGGATTTATCCGGGCGGGTAGCATCTCAAACTACTTCCCAAATAATGTCATCGAAGGGATGCTGGCTGGTATTGGAATTATCATTATTCTAAAACAAATTCCGCATGCACTGGGTTTTGACAGTGATTATGAAGGCCATGAATCCATATTTGACAAAGGTCTTAACTTCGGCTACTTCTCAGAATTGTTTGGAGCAGTCCACCCAGGAGCTATCATCGTGACTTTGGTTTCTGTAGCCATATTGTTGGCTTGGGATCATATTACTTTTCTGAAAAGGTTAAAGCTCTTGCCCGGCGCATTGGTTGCAGTGATCGCGGGAATTTTGTTGAATGAATTTTTCAAAATGTCAGGAAGTTCATTGGCAATTTCTGAAAAACATTTGGTGACTTTGCCAACACCCAGTTCATTGGAAGATTTCAAAAACCTGATCACATTCCCGGATTTCAACGGATTTATGAATCCTAAAGTTTGGATCGCAGGCGCAACCATCGCAATTGTAGCATCTATCGAGACTTTGCTTTGTATCGAAGCCTCGGACAGACTGGATGTGAGAAGGAGAATTACCGATACCAATCTTGAACTGAAAGCGCAGGGAATCGGAAACCTGATCAGTTCTTTCATTGGTGGGTTGCCGATGACGTCTGTGGTTGTAAGAAGTTCTGCCAACGCCAATGCTGGAGCGACATCCAAAGCATCCGCAATCATTCACGGGGTTTTGTTATTGCTCTGCGTCTTATCAATCCCAGTTATATTAAACCTGATTCCACTGGCAACTTTGGCAGCAGTATTGATTTTAGTCGGATACAAATTGGCGAAACCAGCGACTTTCAAACATTTCTGGCACAATGGAAAACACCAGTTCATTCCTTTTGTAGCAACCGTTTTGGCCGTTGTTTTCACGGATCTTTTGAAAGGTGTCGGAATTGGATTATTGATCTCCGTTTTCTACATTCTTCAGGGAAATATGAAACGTGCCTATTATCTGAGCAAAGAGACTTTGGACGATGCAGACGAGATCACGATCAAGTTGGCAGAGGAAGTTTCTTTCTTGAACAAAGCAGCCATCAAGAAAACCTTAAAAAACGTAAAATCTGGCTCCAAAGTCATCATTGATGCAAAAACAACCTCTTACATCACAACAGATGTTTTGGAAATGATTCAGGACTTTGCCAATGTAAGAGCCAAAGAAGAAGACATAGAAGTTGAATTACAAGGCTTCAAAACGTCTTACAGAGACTATGCGAGCGATGAAGATTCGCACGTGATCGTCAATCATAGAAGAGCAATGTAAAAATTGCAGAACATTAACATTGATACTTTATTTAAATTTAAAAATATGAAAGCACATACATTCGAAACACAAACGACCATTACACCTGACAAAGCGCTTGATATCCTGAAAGAAGGCAACGAAAGATTCGTTAAAAACCTTAAAGCGAACAGAGATCTTTTGTCTCAGATCAACGACACGCGTGCAGGACAATGGCCGTTTGCTGTGATCTTGAGCTGTATAGACAGCCGTACGTCTGCAGAATTGATCTTCGATCAAGGTCTGGGTGATATCTTCAGCGTAAGGATCGCTGGTAACTTTGTGAATCAGGACATTCTTGGTTCTATGGAATTTGGTTGTAACGTGGCGGGTTCTAAACTGGTTGTCGTTCTAGGTCACACCAAATGTGGCGCATTGAAAGGTGGTTTGGACGCAGCAGCCATCGAAGGTCTGGGAATGGACAACCTAAACCACTTGATCGGTCATTTCGATCACATCATCAAAGATATTATCAAAGACGGTGAAGAGCGTTCTTCTAAAAATGAAGACCTGTTGGAGAGACTGAATCAAAGTAATGTAGGAAACGCCATTGGGGAAATTCGCGCTCAAAGTTCTACACTTAAAAAACTTGAGGACGAAGGCAAGATCAAGATCGTAGGTGCCAATTACGATGTTGAGACGGGTGTGGTCACTTGGATCTAAAAATATTTTCTTTATACAATTAATTAGGTTGTAGGCCGGGTAATTTATTTTATCCGGCTTACTTATTTCCCATTAAAAGCAGTCATCGTATTCTGAATGCCTGCAAAAACAAAAGACAAACTGGCTTGGGAAAACTTTTCGATTCTTTCAGAAAGTTTTTCTTTTTCTTCCTCGTTCCATTTTCCGAGAACATAATCCGCCTGCTTCCCTTCTGAGAATTCTGCAGAGATCCCGAATCTTAATCTTGGATAGTTCTGAGTATTCAGCTGTGACTGGATGCTTTTTAAACCATTGTGGCCGGCATCGGAACCTTTCATTTTCATTCTCAAAGAACCAAATGGCAGCGCAAGGTCATCTGTAATGATCAAAATATTTTCTAAGGGAATATTCTCCTTCTGCATCCAAAATTTCACTGCATTCCCTGAAAGATTTACGTAAGTATCAGGCTTTAGGACGAAGACCTTTCTGCCTTTGTATTTGCCTTCAGCAAGAAGTCCAAAGTTTGAAGATTTGAAGGGCGCTTCTATTTTCTCAGCGATCTTTTCCGCTACCTTAAAACCTATGTTATGTCGCGTTTCTGCATATTCTTCCCCTTTGTTACCAATGCCGACAATCAGATATTTCATTACTTATATAAAAAAGTTAATTTGTCTCCCGCGTTGGAGTTCATGGTTTTAGGATAACCAGCTTCATCATAGGTGTAAGCCATTGTAAGAGATTGTGAGACGCCCATTGCAGTCACCTTTACTGCTTGATAATTATTTGCAGACAATCCCAATATTCCTTGGTTGGAAGTGTTGTAATGTGTGGAGAGAATGTTGTACGCCATAGGTAACGTTGCAAATGGATTCTTGTTAATGTCATAATTGCTCAATTCAGATTCTAGA
Source organism: Chryseobacterium sp. FP211-J200 (assembly GCF_001643375.1). Classification (GTDB taxonomy): domain Bacteria; phylum Bacteroidota; class Bacteroidia; order Flavobacteriales; family Weeksellaceae; genus Epilithonimonas; species Epilithonimonas ginsengisoli. The sequence continues at coordinate 21,024 of NZ_LSHB01000036.1, read as the reverse complement.
ACGATTGGCGGAATTGAAATTGGCCCCAAAGGCACTGTCGTTGTAGCCAATTTCCAATTAGAAATATTATTTCCAGCAAAGGTGATATTACTCGTCACATCATATTCTAAAACAAACTGTCCTGGATTTTCAGAATCCTCTACATTCATTTTTGTAACCACTTTGCTTACTTTTTCTCCATTATAAGTGAAATCATTGGTTGATTTATACAACAACACGCCATTGGACTCTGTGGTACCAGATGCGGATGTCAATCTTCCTGTGGTGTAAATCAAGTCCAATTTTGTTAATGTGGTCTCCCCCAATTCAGTTGTAGTAATTTCGACATGAGAGATCTGATCGTTTTGATAACTTAGAACAGCTGTTTCACTTCCATCAACAAATTGGCTTTTGACAGTTGTTAGTTTATTGGCTGTGTAGATATAGTCAACTGTTGTTTGTTCGCCATCGGAGTCAACACTTGTCACCTTGGAAAGAAACTTCGTTGTTCCCCCATTGTTTCCGCCAGGATTCGTGTTTGGGTCATAATCTATACCTATCAAAAAATCTCCGTTGCCGTCCTGATTGGGATCACACGAAGAAAGCATCAAAATACCGAAGATGAGAGATAAATAATAAAATAAATTTTTCATTGATTATTGTTGTGTTTGCAAAGTTAACTTTTTAAAATAAATCCTCTACGCTAAAATCCTGTTCAAGACCAGATTCACCTCTTCCACATTTGTTACATTATCTTTCCGCATCATCAGCTGGTTGTTCTTTTCTTTTAACGTTGCTTCCTTCGGGTTTTGTGTGAGGTAGGCAATTATTTTTTTGAATTTATCACTTTGATAGAATTTGTCCTGAGGATTTGCCGGGAAATAACCGAGGAATACTTTGTTCTTCACGACCAATTTATCAAATCCAATTTCCGCAGCCAGCCATTTCAGCTCCACAGATTTCAATAGATTAATTGCTTCATCCGGTAATTCTCCGAATCGGTCTTTCAGTTCATTTTCAAATGCTGTCAGATCAAAAGCATTACTGATTTCGGCTAATTTCTGGTATAATGACAATCTTTCCTCAGTCGAACTCACATAATGATCTGGCAACATCAACTCCAAATCTGTATCGATATTGACTTCTTTATTGGATTTGAATAATTTCTGACGGTCTTCTTCATTTTCAAAAAGATCCTCAAAATCCTCATCATCTTTCAGTTCTTCCAAAGCCTCCTGCATCATTTTCTGATAGGTTTCAAATCCCATTTCATTGATGAAACCACTTTGTTCAGCTCCAAGCAAATCGCCCGCGCCACGAATTTCCAGATCCTTCATTGCAATCTGGAATCCACTTCCCAGGTCAGAAAATTGCTCGATTGCTTCCAATCGTTTTCTCGCATCAGAAGTCATCATATCAAACGGCGGCGTTATCAAATAACAAAACGCTTTTCGGTTGCTCCGCCCAACTCGTCCACGCATTTGGTGAACGTCAGCCATTCCAAATCTGTGAGCATCATTAATGAAAATCGTATTCGCATTCGGAACGTCAACGCCACTTTCGATGATGGTAGTCGCGACCAGAACGTCATATTTTCCATCCATAAAATCGAGGACATTCTGCTCCAATTGTTTCCCTTCCATCTGTCCGTGGCCAATCACGACTTTCGCATCCGGAACCAAACGCTGAATCAATCCTGCAATATCTTTCAGGTTTTCGATCCTATTATTAATGAAATAAACCTGTCCGTCCCGCTGCAATTCGTACGAAATCGCATCACGAATAATCTCCTCACTGAAACCAATGATACTCGTGTCTACAGGCTGACGATTTGGCGGGGGTGTTTTGATGACCGAAAGATCTCGTGCAGCCATTAATGAAAATTGCAAAGTCCTTGGAATCGGCGTTGCCGTCAATGTCAGCGTATCGACATTGGTTTTCATCGTCTTCAGTTTATCTTTTACCGAAACTCCGAATTTATGTTCTTCATCAATGATCAACAAACCTAAATTTTTGAATTTCACTTTCTCAGAAGCCAGTTGATGAGTTCCAATCACAATATCAACTTTTCCGTCTTTAAGACCTGCTAAAGTTTCTGATTTCTGTTTCGCAGTTCTGAATCTATTTAAGTAAGAAATATTGACCGGAAAATCTTTCAATCGTTCTTTGAAACTTCTGTAATGTTGGAAAGCCAAAATCGTTGTCGGAACCAAAATCGCTACCTGCTTGCTGTCAGTTGCCGCTTTGAAAGCCGCACGAATCGCAATTTCCGTTTTCCCGAAACCTACATCGCCACAGATCAAACGATCCATCACGCCTTCATCTTCCATATCGCGTTTCACATCGAAAGTCGCTTTTTCCTGATCCGGTGTGTCTTCGTAAAGGAAACTCGCCTCCAACTCATTTTGAAGATAAGAATCCGGTGAATATTGGAATCCTTTCGCGGTTTTCCTTTGAGCATAAAGTTTGATTAAGTCAAATGCAATCTGTTTTACTCTCGCTTTTGTTTTTTGTTTTAAGGATTTCCAAGCAGGCGAACCAAGTTTGCTGAGAACTATTTCTTTTCCATCCGGTCCGTTGTACTTTGAAATTTTATGTAATGAATGGATACTCACATAAAGCAGATCGCCATTTTTATAAACCAGTTTGAAACATTCCTGAATTTTTCCATCATTATTCACCTTTACCAATCCCATAAATTTTCCAATCCCATGATCAATGTGCGCAATGTAATCGCCAATCTTCAAAGACATCAAGTCCTTTAAAGTCAGTTGTTCAGATTTTGCAAACGTATCTTTGGATTTGTAACGCTGATAACGGTCGAAGATCTGATGATCCGTATAAACCAGGATCTTGTGTTCCAAATCCACAAATCCCTGATGAAGTTCGGATTTGAAACTTTTGAACGGAATCTGATGTTCCAATTCTTCAAAAATCGATTGCAATCTTTCACGTTGTTTTTCAGATGAGAAAGAGATCCAAGTATCAAAACCGAGAATTTGTTTTTCTTCAAGGTCTTCAATCAACAATTCGAAATTTTTGTGGAAACTTGGCTGTTGCGTTTGGTTGAGTTCCAGCGTTTTGATTTTCGGAAGTGCAAAAGGTTGCGAACTGAAATCGATGGTTTTGAATTTGATCAGTTTATTTTGGAATTCATTTTCGGAAATAAACAATTCTTCTGGCTTTCTATGACTGATCTCTTTGCTTAAAGTTTCAAATTTCTCAAACGATTTTTCATAAAAATCCTTGACTTTCTTTACGCCAAGAAATAGATTCTTTGAAACGATCAAACTGTCATCAGAAAGCAATTCGAAGAACGAAACTTTGTTGCCGGAAACCGAAAAATTCATATTGGAAACCAACTGGAATTCTGTGATCTTATCCAATGAAAGTTGAGATTCTATGTCAAAAGTCTTTATACTTTCTACCTCATTACCAAAAAATGTGATTCGGAAAGGTTTTTCATTAGAAAAAGAAAAAACATCCACAATCCCGCCACGAACAGAGAATTCTCCCGGCTCAGAAACAAAATCGGTTTGGTTGAATTGGTAATGATTCAGCAACTCATCCACAAAATCAAAATCCAATTGATCGCCCACTTTGATCTGATGAGAGATCGCTTTGAAGTCTTCTTTCTTCAACACTTTTTCCGACATCGCACCAACGAAAGCAACGATGACTTTCGGAGATTTGCCAGAATTTATTTTATTAATGACCTCAGTCCTTAAAACCAAATTGGCATTCTGAGTTTTCTCAACCTGATAAGGTTCCAAATGCGTCGCCGGAAAATAAAGTATATTTTCTTTCCCTAGCAGATCTTCCATTTCTGAGTTCACGTAAAGCGCATCTTCCTTGTCATCCGTAATGAAAAGAATATTTTTCTTCTGAGCCAGAAACAATTCTGCCGTGAAAATAGAAACCGCCGAACCAGCACTTCCTTTCACAGAAATATGTTGATTATGATCTAATTGTGAAAATATCTCACTCCCAAATTCTTTCTTGAGCAAGTCTGGAAGTAGATTTTCATTGATTTTTTTTAATTGCATATCAAATATATGTAAACAGGAAAACGATTCCGAGCTTGTTCCCGGAATCGTAATTCTTTGCAAAGATACTATTTTTAAGAAAAATTAGTTTTAATTTTACATTCATTAAGTCATGCTCAATTGAAATTTTCATTCAAAATATTATCTTTTTTCTGCTTGATGTCAATTCTCTTGCCACAATGCAAAGATGACGATGCCAATATCTTCCGAGCCTATGCGGAAGGAAAGATTACTTACTCCGACGGGAAATTTTTGGAAGACCCGATCCATCTGGTGAACAACAAAAAGATCATCGCCGAAACATATCCAAAAGAAAGCGGCAGTTTTGTTCTGGCTGGGCCTTATGAAAAAGACGCTTACAAACTGCAACTGAAAAACTTCAAGATCAAATCCTTTTCTACAGAAACGCCAGGTTGTAAAATATCCGCAGATTCCCTCAGCATCGAGATTCCGGATGGTGTGACCTATGTTATCTTTAATGACATCACTTTGAAATGATAAAAAAATCTATTCTTTTTTTCATCGTTATCTTTTCAATTTCTGTGTCAGCACAGCGCAGAAAGCAGAATTGGACAGAGAATGTCAGATTTTCCGTCGATCCGCATGTGAAAGTGATGACCTCTCTTGGCAATAATTTCCTAAGTGAATCTTTCGATTATTTTTATGGATTTGGTATTGGACTCAATACCAATCTTTATAAGAATTTTGGTCTTGGCGTAGAGTACACTTACTTTCTTGCCACTCTAAAAAAACCAGAATTGTCCGGCTATCTGGGAGCGCCGTCTATGAACAGTTTCGATTGGTATATTTTCCACAAAGACAAGATCACAGAAGAGTTCTTCGTCGAAGAGATTGTGGGCTACACTACTTACAGGATGAAAAGTCCTTTTTTAGATAATTCGGGGGAATTCTCTGAAGGTAACGGTGGACTAAACCTTGGTGCGAAAGCCATCTATGTATTGGATGTAGAAGGCGTGCAGGAAATTGTACTTGGTGGAAAACTTAATTTTTACAACTCCAGGATCGGCAATCAGAATCCAGATATCGAAAAATTTTATTCCAAAGCCACTTTGCTAAATATCAGCTTGGCGTATCGTTTTAATTTTTAATTTTAAGGAGATTTTAAGCTATTATAATTTCTGGTTAAAGTTTTATAATTCTCATTTTTAATCAATTATTACTATAAATTTGTTAAACCAAAACAACAGAGACATGAAAAATCTACTGACAACTTTGCTGCTTACCTTAGGAATAGGATTAGCATCAGCACAAACAACACCAGCTGCAAAAGCAACGAAAACAGAAGTTAAAACGAAAACTTCTAAAACATCTGTGGAAGCAAAAGCCGCAAAAGTGGCAAACACACCAGATGTGAAAATGAAAAAAGACGGAACTCCGGACAAACGATACAAAGCCGCAAAAACCTTGAAAAAGGATGGAACGCCAGACAAGCGTTACAAGGTTAACAAGTAATTTATCTCGATCTGTAAAGAGAAGGATAATTTAATTTTTCATAACTTTTATTTTTTTAAGACTTTACAATTTTTGTAAGGTCTTTTTTTTGGTTCGTGATTTGATTTACTTTTAGCATCAATAAAAAAATATCATTATGAATAATCCGAAACCAATGCTTACACTTTCCGAAGTGATGGAAAAACTAAGACAAAAAGGCATCACCAAAGAAATTCTAATGAACGAGGATAAAAAATTTGTGCTGCGAGATGAAGGAATTGTCTATAAACCTGAAGATCTGAAGATCATCCGAACTTACAGATTCGAAGGTGCAAGCGATCCAGGCGATAATGTAGCCTTATATCTTTTGCAGGACATCTATGGCAACCAGGCCATGATCATCGATTCCTACGGCGCCAACAGCAACTACAGCGGACCAGAATTTGATGAATTTTTAAAGAAAATAGAAGAAGACGAACAAAAAGAAGAATTTGATTTCTAAAAATCCTTTCTGTAATAATATAAAAACCCTGTCCGTTGAAAGGCAGGGTTTTGTATTTTTAGATTTTAACAATTAGTAAGGTTTTCTTGAGTCCATCCTCGATGCCTTTCCAATAAAAATTGAAGAACGATCTTTCCTTGTTCCGCTCAACATAGATGTCCACAGATTCCGGGAATTTCTGAGAATCTTTCTTTATCAAAAGGTTGGCAACGCCAGATAGGAATTTCTTTTTCTCTTTGGTCTCCTTGTCTATCAAACTTACTTTCAAATCTTTATGAGTAATTTTGAATTTCCCATTCATAATGTCATTGTTCCCTTTGAAATTATAATTAAGACTTGTAATAGCACCAGTCGCCGTAATATTCATGTAAGGTTTGACGAATGGATTGATGTCATTTGCCGGAAGATCATTGATGTAACCACCAATCGTGAAGTTGTCCCGTAGATCTGAGGTATCAAAGTTCCAATTCACTTTCATTGGAGAAACGCCCATAAACTTGCAATTGATCACAATCGGGACTTTCGTATTGGCGCCTTTCTTTTTGTTGGAATTAAGATTTTTGACGTTCAAATTAAAATTGGTGAAGAACACTTTTCCAGGACCATTGTTGTCCGGCTTATCTTCTTCGTAGACCAATTTTGAGTTTATAAGATTCAGATTATCAACAATCAAAGGGAATTTTATAGTTCTAAGAACTTTGGAATAAAGCAATTTTTCTTTTGGATTATCTTTCGGAATTTTGCTTCGGAAAATGTTCGCATCCACTTGGTCAAGTTTTGCTGATCTCAAATGAAGGTCAAGTTCTTTTTCGAAAGTCCAATCGACACCTGAAAGTAGAATTCTGTTTGCCGAAATATTGAATTGGTCATCTTCCATCGGAATCGTCCTTACGAATTCGGCACGCGACATTTTTGGAATCATTTTAAAATTCATCAAATCAATCGATTGCGAAGACATATTAAAGCTTGACAAACTGATATTATAATATTTCCCTGAATCATAAAAAAACGTCTTTCCAACGATTTTATAATCTTTGAACTTAAATGGCAATTTGTTCTTCGAAGTTTCATCGTCCATTATCAAATCTTTCACATTAGCATCAAATTTTGCAAGTGACAAGGATTTTTCGCCGTTGGATTTCAGTATTGATAATTTCCCATTTTTGATATCAATGTTGGCAAAATTCAAATCGATTCCGTTTTTCTTTGGATCTTTTGGCTTAATGACTTTCTGATCTCTATTTTGAATAACAAATTCTGGGTCAAGGAACTGCGCATTTGTCAGATTCAATTTGGTCTTATCAAAAACCAAATCATTGAAGGAAATCTTCTTGCTTTTGATTGTTAAAAGACTTTTCTGTTTCGTAAAACTTTTCTCCCAATCTTTGAAACCCAAAACCGATTTCAGCTCAAAATCATTGATTTCCAATTGACTATTATTGGTTTTGACATCAGAAGAATTAATGGTGTAAACATCACTGATTCTTGCGAAGAAATGTTTCGCAGTGATTTTATAACTATCCAGCGCAAACGGCAATTCGTCTGGATTATCGTTCAGGCTCAGATTTTTGACCTCAAGATCAAGGTCTTTTGCGGCGAAAACTTTTGAGTCGTCTGGTTTAATGACTTCGAAGTTTCCTTTGGTGATATCAATGTTTCTGATTAGAAAAGGCATTGGCTCTTTTACGGAATCTTTCGTTTTCTTTTGAGCCAATCTAATTTTAAAACGTGGATTCGTCAATCTGATAGAATTGGTGTTGATCTTTTTATTTTTGATCAAATCAATGATTCCCAATCGGCTGATATTCAAACCGCTTACAAACCCATCAATTGCCAAAACTTTTTTGTCATTTGGATTTTTAGATTTAATTAAAATTCCGTCTGCCGAAATACTTCCGCTGAGAATCTCGACATTCAAGGTCTTGTAGGTGATTGCGTAAGGTGTTTTATTTTTGATGTAATCCGGAAGCTGATACTTGAGCCAAAGCGTGAATCCGATATTCACTATCAGAATGAGAAGCAAAATACTTCCCAGAGCAATTCCGGTAACCTTTAAAGTTTTTTTCATCTAATTTTTTCTCACTAATTGATTACTAAAAACCGTTCCAACTTTAAATGCCTTTTCCTTTTAAAGTCTTTGAACCACAAAAGAAAATCTAAAAATTAAATCATTCATAAGAGCAACGAGACAATTTTTGAAAATAGTATTCCTTTTTTAACTTTTGATAAACCTAAACAAAATAATGGCTTTTGTGCCTTTTATGGTTTTAATTTTTTAAACCGTCAACTCCACCACATAACCTTCGTGCCCGCGAACATTAATGAAATCATCACCTTCAAAAGCAAGATATTGCCCTTTGATTCCCTTCAAAACGCCATTGAATTCTGGTTTCTTGTCCAACGTGAAAACATTGATCTTCTCCGGTTTCTCATAAGGAAAATCCAGTTTGATAATATTATCCTCGCTCACCGCAAACCTCTTGAAATCATTAGGAAAATAGTCTGCAATTTTATTTCGGAAATCAATCAGATCCAATGTGTCTTCATAATCGTCCAAAAGCATTTTCTTGGGATTGGTCTTATCTGCAACGTGTTTTTTCAGTTCCACCTCTATCATTCCAGCTTCGTAACGGTTTTCCGTGATGGCGATCGGCAAAGCGAAAGTCGCACCTTGATCGATCCATCTGGTGGGGATTTGGGTTTCTCTGGTCACACCCACTTTCACATCGCCTGTGTAAGCCAAATAAACAATGTGCGGAACCAGCTGAATCTGTTTTTCAACTTCCAGATCTCTTTCTCCAACTCCAAGATGTGCCGTGGAAAGTTCCGGGCGGATAATTGAGTCGCTCGCATACGGACTTTCGAAGAAGCATTTTTTGCAGAATCCCATTCGGTAGACCTTCTCATCACTTCCGCAATTCACGCATTGGTAGCCAATATGTTTGATGCGAAGTTCTTTTCCAAAAAGCTGATTCATATTGATGAGGTCGCCATTCAGGTTGAGATAATATTGGATCGGTTTTCCGTTTTGAGAGATCATTTTCAGGATTTGTCCGGAGAATTGCATTTTGTTATAATTTTAGTAAAAATACAGAAAAAGATTTATTTTTGTTCAAAACACAGATCTATGGGTGACAAACAAAAATTGAGAAAACATTTTGCTTTTCTATTAAACTACATTTTAGACAATTCCAAAAAGGCTTTTTTGAGCGCGGACGACCTTGTAATGGTTTCAAATGAAGTGCATCATTTTAAGAATTATTTGAAAAAAGCAGATATTGATCCGGACCTAAAGGAAAAATTAGACCAAGTGCATTTTGACTATTCTCCTGCAAGAGCAAATTTTTCTTCTTCTTTTTTGATCATAGTCTTACTTATTTTATCATTGGGATTATATTTTATGTTTATAAAAATCCAAGAATTAGAACGAAAAAGATCATTAGTCGCTTTTCTAGACAAATATGAAGATTTGTTAAAACTTTTTTAGAAAAAATAATACCTAAATTTGCAATATTCAACAATCAACCATGAATTATCTTGTTACTGGCGGCAGTGGATTTATAGGTTCTCATCTAGTAGAACAACTTTTGAAAAATGGACATTCTGTCATTAATATTGACAACTTCGACGATTTTTACAATTATAAGATCAAAGTTCAAAATACTTTGGAATCTTTAGCTTCAAAATCTGAATTTAATTTCACAGATAAGGAATCCGACATTCAAAAACTTTCAACTGAAACCAAATCAAATTATTACCAGCTTTATCATCAAGATATTCGGGACAAAGAAGGTCTGGAAGAGATCTTCAAAAATCATAAAATCGATCTGGTCATTCATTTGGCGGCTCTGGCTGGCGTTCGTCCTTCCATTGAACGTCCTTTGGAATATGAGGCAGTGAATGTCCGAGGCACTCAGAATCTGTGGGAACTTTGCAAAGACTTCGGAATCATAAAATTTGTTTGCGCCTCATCATCAAGTGTTTACGGCAACAATGAGAAAATTCCCTTCGCTGAAACTGACAATGTAGACAATCCGATCTCGCCTTACGCAGCGACAAAAAAATGTGGCGAGATCATAGGACATGTTTACCACAGCCTTTATTATATCGATATGATCCAACTGAGGTTTTTCACGGTTTACGGGCCGAGACAAAGACCGGATCTCGCTATTCACAAATTCACGAGACTGATTTCCGAAAATCAAGAAATCCCTTTCTACGGCAATGGTTCTACAGCTAGAGATTATACTTTCATCGATGATATCATTGATGGAATCTTGAAATCTGTCACATATCTGCAGACCAACGAGAACGTTTATGAGATCATCAACCTCGGGGAAAGTGAAGTGATTACGCTAAGCGAAATGCTCACAACCCTGGAAAATACAATTGGAAAAAAAGCCAACAGAAAAATGTTACCAATGCAGCCCGGTGATGTCCACAAAACCAATGCTGACATCACGAAAGCAAGGACTTTGATAGGATATGCACCAAGCACAAACTTCCAAAATGGCATAAAAAAATTTGTGGAATGGTTTTTGGGAAATCCGCAGTAATACGCCACGACGACAATCGAATTTAAATATTAAATAAAATAATTTTTAAATATTGTTGAAAATCAGTAGAAAAGTGTATAAAGTATCACCTAATTTTTTACTTTTGCAAAAAATTTAAATTATGTATTGGACATTAGAATTAGCATCTTACCTTAGTGATGCACCTTGGCCGATGACCAAGGCAGAATTGATTGATTACGCTATCAGAACCGGAGCGCCTATGGAAGTTGTAGAAAACCTACAAGCCATCGAGGACGAAGGTGAGATCTATGACGCGATCGACGAGATCTGGAGCGATTATCCTACAGACGAGGATTACCTCTGGAACGAGGACGAATATTAATTCGTTTTTTTGGCTCTTGGTTTTTACCTTTTGCCATTCTTTTAAATAAATAACGCAGTTGGCCAAAAGCTGAGTGCAAACAGCAAATAGCAAATTATGAGTTTTTTAAATACCGTTCTTAAAAGTTTTTTGGGAGACAAAAATGCAAAAGATCTTAAAGAAGTAAAAAAAGTTGTCGCAAAAATTAAAACAGTAGAATCTGGAATCCAAGCATTATCTGATGATGGACTGAGAGATAAAACAGCAGAATTTAAAAATAAAATAAAAACTGCAACTGCCAATTTTACAACCCAAATCGAAGAAACTAAAGAGCAGATAAAAAACTCAAGCAACGTTGACGAGAAAGAAGCCCTTTTCACCAAAATCGAAACTCTGAAAAAAGAGTCTTATGATGTGGAAGAAAAGGTATTGGCAGAAGTTCTTCCAGAAGCATTTGCTTTGGTAAAAGAAACTTCTCGTCGTCTGGCTCAAAACGGAGAGATCCGTGTAACCGCTACAGACAGAGACCGCGAACTGGCAGCCACAAAAGATTTTGTAGTGCTGGAAGGTGACATCGCTGTCTGGAAAAACAAGTGGGATGCTGCAGGAACACCTGTCGTTTGGGACATGGTTCATTACGACACGCAGTTTATCGGTGGTGTAGTACTTCACCAAGGAAAAATTGCTGAGATGGCAACCGGAGAAGGGAAAACGCTCGTTGGAACTTTACCTATCTATCTTAATGCACTTCCTGGCCGTGGTGTTCACGTAGTAACTGTCAATGACTATTTGGCGAAACGTGACTCCGCTTGGATGGGACCGTTGTACGAATTCCACGGTATGAACATCGATTGTATCGACCTTCACCAGCCAAACTCAGACGCAAGAAGAAAAGCTTACCAAGCAAGCATCACTTACGGGACCAACAACGAATTTGGTTTCGATTACTTGAGAGATAACATGGTGACCTCTCCAACTGAATTGGTTCAGGGAGAATTGAACTTTGCTATCGTGGATGAGGTGGATTCTGTTTTGATAGATGATGCCAGAACGCCATTGATCATTTCTGGTCCGGTTCCACAAGGAGACAGACAGGAATATGATGTTTTGAAACCTTCCGTTGACAGAATTGTGGAAGTTCAAAAGAAAACCGTTTCTGTTCTTTTCAACGAAGGAAAAAAATTGATCGCTGCTGGTAAAACCAAAGAAGGCGGATTCAAATTATTGCAAGCATACAGAGGTCTTCCGAAAAACAGACAATTGATCAAATTCTTGTCAGAAAGCGGAAACCGTGCGTTGCTTCAAAAAGTTGAAGGTCAATATATGGCGGACAACAACCGTGACATGCCAATCGTAGATAAAGATCTTTATTTCGTGATCGATGAGAAAAACAATCAAATCGATTTGACCGATAAAGGTGTAGAATATATGTCTGCTGGTAACGAGGATCAACAATTCTTCGTTTTGACGGACATCGGAACTGAGATCGCAGATATCGAGAAGAAAAACCTTTCCAAAGAAGAAGAATTTGCTGCGAAAGAAGAATTATACAGAGATTTCTCTATCAAATCTGAGCGTATCCATACTTTAAATCAATTATTGAAAGCTTATACATTATTCGAAAAAGATGATGAATATGTGGTGATTGATGGCGAAGTAAAAATCGTTGATGAGCAAACAGGTCGTATTATGGAAGGAAGACGTTATTCTGACGGACTTCACCAGGCGATCGAAGCGAAAGAAAATGTAAAGATCGAAGCAGCAACGCAAACGTTTGCGACGGTTACTTTGCAGAACTACTTCCGTATGTACAACAAACTAGCGGGAATGACCGGAACGGCGGAAACAGAAGCAGGAGAATTCTGGCAGATCTACAAACTGGATGTTGTTGTAATTCCTACCAACAGACCGATCCAGAGAGATGACAGACAAGATCTGGTTTTCAAGACCAATCGTGAAAAATATAATGCAGTGATCGAGGAGATCGAAAAATTAGTTGAAGCTGGAAGACCTATTTTGGTTGGTACGACTTCTGTTGAGATCTCTCAATTGTTGTCAAAAGCATTAAGCTTAAGAAAAATCCCTCACAATGTTCTGAATGCGAAACTTCACAAGAAAGAAGCAGAGATCGTAGCTGAAGCTGGTGGTGCTGGTGTTGTAACCATTGCAACCAACATGGCAGGTAGAGGAACGGATATCAAACTGAAAGGAGAAGTGAAAGCCAACGGTGGTCTTGCGATCATCGGAACAGAAAGACACGATTCGCGTCGTGTTGACAGACAGTTGAGAGGTAGAGCTGGACGTCAGGGAGATCCAGGAAGTTCTCAGTTCTATGTTTCTTTGGAAGATAACTTGATGCGTCTTTTCGGATCCGAAAGAATTGCGAAAATGATGGACAGAATGGGACATAAAGATGGTGAAGTGATTCAACACTCTATGATCTCCAAGTCTATCGAAAGAGCTCAGAAAAAAGTGGAGGAAAATAACTTCGGTGTCAGAAAAAGATTGTTGGAGTATGATGATGTAATGAACAAACAGCGTGACGTGATCTACAAACGTAGAAAGAACGCATTGTTCGGCGATCACTTGAAGTACGACATCGTGAATATGATCTACGACACAGCTGCAGCAATTGTTTCTCAACACAAAGCAACCGGAAATTACAAAGATTTCGAATTCGATATCATCAAATATTTCACAATGGAATCGCCAGTGACTGAATCTCAGTTTTCAAGCACTCAGATTCCTGCGTTGACAGACATTGTCTTCAAAGCGGCAAAAGAAGATTATGATCTAAGACTAAATCTTCTTAAGGAAAAAGCATATCCAATTATCGAGAACGTTTTCCTTAACCAAGGTTCGATGTTCAAAATGATCCAGGTTCCTTTTACTGATGGTACGAAAACAATGACCATTGTAACAGACCTTCAACAAGCTTACGAAACCAAATGTGAATCGTTGATCACAGATTTCGAAAAGAATATTTCGTTATCAATAATCGATGAGAACTGGAAAACGCACTTGAGAGAAATGGATGACCTACGTCGTTCTTCGCAAGGAGCCGTCTACGAACAAAAAGACCCATTGGTGATCTATAAGCAAGAATCTTTCTTCCTTTTCAGCGAGATGGTAGAAAAAGTGAACAAAGAAATTGTTTCTTTCTTATACAAAGGAGAGATCCCAGCGTAAGAGACTTCAAAGCATAAAATATAAAAACCCGTTGACTTTCAGCGGGTTTTTTATTTTTATCAATTCTAAACAAAATGACAAAAATCATAAAGTTTGTTAATTTAGAATAAGTAAAAATAATATCTTTACAAAAAATTATTCTAGCAATGAAGAAAGTTATTGTAAGTGCCGTGGTTCTAGTTTCCACTTTTGCTTATGCTCAGGAGAATGACTCTATCAAATCAAGTAACATTGATGAGGTGGTAGTAAATGGAAAATATTATCAAAAATATAAATTAAATGAAGTTTCTGGATCGTTGCGTTTGCAAACCCCTATTCTGGAACTTCCTCAAAACGTACAGTCTATTAGCTCGCAAGTTTTGGCCGATCAGATAACGTTAAACATGTCCGAAGGAATTGTTAGAAATGTAAGTGGTGCTAGAAAAGTAGAACATTGGGACAATGTCTATTCAAACGTATTTATGAGAGGTGCAAGCATTGCAACTTATATGAACGGAATGAATGTAACCTCAACTTGGGGACCAATAAATCCGGATGTTTCTATCATTGACAGAATAGAGTTTGTAAAAGGACCTGCTGGATTTATGGGCTCTATGGGAGACCCTGCTGGTTTTTACAATATCGTAACTAAAAAACCCACTGGCAAATTTCAAAATTCTGTCAGATTCACAACAGGAAGTTATAATCTTTTCAGAGGAGAAGCCGATCTAGATGGTGTTCTTGTCAAAGATGGCGTTCTGGATTACCGTTTGAATCTTATGGGAAGTACGAACGGATCTTGGGTAGAAAATGATAAGACTAAAAAAATTACTGTTGCTCCGTCTATCACATTCAGACCTACAAAAACAACAACTTTTACAGCACAATACAATTATCAGTTTTTAAAATTCTCACAGCCCGGCGCTTATTTGATGTCCAATGATGGCTATGCGAGCCTTGGCGTCCACACGAACTATAATGATAAGAATTTCAAACAAACTGAAGTAAAAGATCAAAGTTTATTTCTTAGCTTAGATCAGAAACTATTTAGTGATTGGACATGGAGCACTCAATACGCATACATGGACATGAATTATGATGGCGGTTCTTGGTGGGGAACTTTTGATACCACTAACAGTAATATATTCAACAGAACATTGAGCAATTGGCAAGCTGTAGGGAAAAATCATATTTTCCAGACTTACCTTAGAGGTAGCTTGAAAACAGGAAATGTAGTCCACAAAATCATTGCTGGTTTTGATTATGGAGATAGAAAATACAATGCCGATTTCTCTGGTTATGCTGCAGGTGTTTATCCTATCGATATTCACAATCCGCAGTACGGTGTAGATCCTTCAACGCTGCCTTCAGATGACTTTTATACTTTGAATCCTGCAGCTCCTTTCTATAACGACCAAGGCGTAAAATATACATCTTACTACGCGCAGGATCAAATAGAAATGTTTGATAACAAACTTCGCCTTACATTAGCGGGTAGATATACAAAAGGGAAAACTTTTGCAGGTTATCCTAATTTAGGTGCAGTTACACCGGATACAGCAGGCGAATTTACACCAAGAGTTGGTGCAAGCTATTCTATCAAGGATGACTTTTCTGTCTATGGCGTCTTTGATAAAACATTTGTGCCACAATCAGCGATACAATATTCAGAATCAAGTGTTGCAGGACAGCCACTTACAACGCCTTTCAAAGGTCAAAATATGGAAATTGGTATGAAAAAGGACTGGTTCGGTGGCAAATGGAATTCTACATTTGCAGTTTACGAAATCAGAAGACAAAATATATTTACATCAGATACCGCACATCCTAACTTAGGCTTCTCATTAGCTACAGGAGAGCAAAGAGCCAGAGGATTTGAAGCCGATATCAAAGGTGAAATCATCAATGGCCTTAATGTGATCATCAATTATGCTTATACAGACGCTAAAACTGTAAAAGATAGTGATGCTACAAGAATAGGACAGCAATCTCCCGGGAATGCTAAAAACGTACAAAACACCTGGTTAAGCTATAGATTTGGAAACGGCCTGCTAAACGGATTCGGTATTTCTGCAGGTTATCAATATCAAGGTGGAAGACAATCCTGGTTTGGGACAAGTGCGAAGAATGATCAGAGATTAGAAGATTATTTCGATACAAACTTTGGAATTTCTTATGTTGCGAAAAAATTCGATGTTAATCTAATTTTAAATAATGTTCTTAACAGAAAGTTATATAGTGGCTACAGATCAGACGATGGCTCCTATGCTTGGATCTATAATGCTCCAAGAAACTGGAGAATGTCCATCGGATACAAGTTCTAATTAATTATCTAAGCAGAAAATACATTTTCTGACTTTTCGAAATTCCAATTGAATGCATGAAGAAAAAACATCATCATAAAAAGAAACCTGGTTTCTTTAAGAAATGGACAGCCAAACTACATCTGTGGTTTGGCTTGTCCATTGGTACACTGATCTTTATTATCGCAATCACGGGCGCATTGTTCGTTTTCAAAGATGAAGTAGAAAATTTCTCCAGAAAAGAATACATCTACCACAACGAACAAAACATCGATCAAAAGCAAATGCTCCCGATCCGTGTGATGGAAAAATTGGTCAATGAGCAGACCAAAGAAAAGTATCCGATCCACTGGATCAACGTCCCGATCGACAAGAAAATGTCCTATCAATTCTATTGGTACGAACATCAGCCCGACCAATGGAATTACTTTGACGAATTTCCAATCTACAAACTAGCTTATGTCAATCCTTATACGGGAAAAGTACTGCAAATGTATGATGAGAAAAACGGATTTTTTGCTATCGTAAAGTCTATCCACTGGAGTTTTTTTCTGAAACAGGATTGGGGAACTTATGTCGTCGGGATTCCGGTCGTTATTTTCTTAATTATGCTGATTACAGGAATCGTCCTTTGGTGGCCAAAGAATAAAGCAGCCCGAAAACAACGCTTCAAATTCCAATGGAAAGACACCACACAATGGAAAAGAAAGAATTATGACCTCCATAACATTCTAGGATTCTACTCTTCTATTTTCGCTCTTATCCTTACAATTACCGGATTGTTCTATGCATTTTTTGTCGTTCAAGCGATGATCTATTATACATTTTCTGGAGGAGAAACAGCGTATCCAGACTTCTCAAAGATCACGACAAAAGCACCGGTCGAGATGAGAACAGACAAAACCCTGGACAAGATCTCTGACAAAGTAAAAGAACTATATCCGTCAGCTTACGGCTTTAGTTTAGACCTTGGTCATCCACATATCGATGATCACGAACATCCCAATTTCGAGGTTTATGTGAGACACCTCTCCTACTCTTATCACAAAAGCAGCAGCCTCATCTTTGATGAGAACTCCGGAGAACTGCTTCATACGCACGACCCGAAAGACAAGAACTTCGGAGAGAAAACCGTTGCTGCCAATTATGACATCCACGTTGGAGCGATCTTGGGCTTGCCGACAAAGATCATCGCTTTCATTGTCAGCTTGATCATTGCCTCAATGCCGATCACTGGATTCATGATCTGGTGGGGACGAAGAAAGAAAACACAGATTAAATAATTGATATTGAAACCTGAATTTTACCATTCAGGTTTTTTGTTTTTCAAAACACAAATCTGCTTTAAATATTAAATTTCGTTCCTCCAAAAACAACTTTCAAATTTTTAAAATTAATGTAATATTTCCCTGATATTAATTTCCTTTTCTCTAAATTTAGGGTCTTAAAAATTTTGATCGATGTCATTAATTGATTTATCACGACAAATCGCCATAGGTATAGATATTGGCGGAACCAATACCAAATTCGGTTTGGTGAACCACCGCGGAGAGATTCTCGCAAAAGGACAAATTAAAACAGAGGAGTATAAAAAGGTAGAAGATTTTATCGAGGCTTTGTATGTCAACATCAAACCTCTGATTGATAAAATTTCCAGCAACACCACCCTGGATGGGATCGGCGTTGGTGCGCCAAACGCCAATTACTACACAGGAACCATAGAATTAGCACCTAATCTTCCTTGGAAAGGTGTAGTTCCTTTCGCAGAATTGATGACAAAAAAATTTGGTGTTCCTTGCAAAATGACGAACGATGCCAATGCAGCTGCACTGGGAGAGATGATGTTCGGTGCTGCCAGAGGAATGAAGGATTTTATCATGATCACCCTAGGAACTGGTGTAGGAAGTGGCATCGTGGCTAGCGGAAGCCTGATCTACGGTCACGACGGATTTGCTGGAGAACTAGGTCACACGGTTGTGAAACCTGGTGGAAGAAAACACTGGAGCACGGGTTCTGAAGGCAGTCTTGAGGCTTACGCTTCTGCAACCGGAATCGCTATCACTGCTAAAAAATTCCGAGCTGAGTTCCCGGATTCTATGTTGAATCAATATCCGGAAGAGACAATTAATTCCAAAACAGTTCATGAGTGTGCTAAAAAAGGTGACCCAACAGCAATAGAAGTTTTCAGATATACTGGACAGAAATTGGGAGAAGCATTAGCAAACTTCGTAATGTTCTCTTCCCCTGAAGCGATCTTATTGTTTGGAGGCGTGATCAAAGCTGGAGATTTCCTTCTGAAGCCCGCAAAATTACATATGGAAAGAAACCTGTTGCCCATTTTCCGCTCCAAGGTGAAATTGGTCTTCAGTGAACTGGACGAAGCGGATGCTGCCATTCTTGGTGCAAGTGCCTTGGTCTGGGAAAATAAATAATTGAGATAGAGAGATCCTTTGATGTTCGTTTTTAATGGGAATAATATTTGCTATTAAGAACAAGGAAAATCAAAGGATTTTTCTTGCTCAAAAATGAAACGTTATTTATTGATATTCTTAAGCTTTTTCCTTGTCAATTGTAATGGGCAGGAGAAAAAATCAAAACCTTTAACAAATCAAAAAATGGATAAAAACAATTTGGAATATGCCACTTTGGCAGGCGGATGTTTTTGGTGTGTGGAGAGTTGTTTCCATATGCTGAAGGGTGTAGAATCTGTAACCTCAGGATATTCCGGTGGACAGAAAGATAATCCAACTTATGAGGAAGTATCAACTGGAACTACTGGACATGCGGAAGTGATAGAAGTTGCGTACGACCCAAAGATCATTTCTTACAAGCAGTTGCTGGAAGTGTTCTGGTTCTTACACAATCCTACGACTCTGAATAGACAAGGCAATGATATCGGAACGCAGTACAGATCCTCGATCTTCTATCATTCTGATAAACAAAAACAAGAGGCCGAAGAATCTTTGAAGGCATCGGAAGCTAAACAGGAATGGAATGGGAAATATGTCACAGAGATCGTTCCTTTCAAAAAATTCTGGTCAGCAGAAGCTTACCACCAAGGTTATTACAATGCCAATCCAAACCAGCCTTATTGTAGTGCTGTAGTTGGACCAAAGATCCAAAAATTCAAAAAACACTTTGGAGAATTGGGTTGGTTACAAGAAAAAGTGGAGCAATAAGCTCCACTTTTTTTATTTAATCTCAGCAAGTTCTTCGTAAGTGTACTCTTTATATTCAATACCAAACCGCCTTGCATTTTCTTCGACAGTTGTTTCGAAACCCGCTTCTCTTCTTCTTTTATTCACGTTCTTAGAATCTTCAATTGGTAAGACATAAGTAAAATTCTCCTGTTTACCAGTTTTATGATTTGTAATCATCCGAAAGGCCAGCTGTGTTCCATAGACTTGCGGTTTTTGTTCACTTGTCAATTTTCTGTCCAGCATCATTCCGACATATTTAAAAGGCAATTCCCCTTTTTTACCTGCCTCTTCAATTAGAGGATAATACTTTTGAATTTTATCCGAGTGCTGTACAACATAGAAAACTGTAGTATTCGCCGGTTCGCCAACAAGAGATTTGCCTGGATAACCAAATTCAGAAATAATCTTTTCTACCTTAATTATATTTTCTGCATCAATTTTATTAATTAGAGTCCACGCACTTTGTTGCAGATTTTCTCGAGACAAATTTGTGATTCTAGCTATTTCATTTTTTCTTTCTTCTGACGTTTCGCTATCAATAAACTCTCTGTAGATCTGATCCTTAAAAAGAATATCTTCTAATTCTTTCTTCAAATCTATATTTAATGATTTTTGCGCTTGGCAATTCATTAACGAAAAACAACTAATCATTAGAACTAAATATTTCATAACATAACATTGAATTGCAAAATTGAGTGATTTATTTGATTCATAATTGTAAAATTGTAAACTAAATTATCAACCAAGGATTTGTGGTCTTGAATTCGATAGTTTTAAAGAAAATTTTGGGCAAAGTATTCGTAAAATGCAATACATCTTTTATGAAGTGCGACTGGTCATAATACATATTTTGCAATCCTAATTGAGTTAAATCCGATTGTGGGAAATCAACAGTGTTTCTAAATCTTTGGATTCTCTTATACTCACTTGGCGTTTTGCCTAGATATAATTTAAAAATCTTATGAAGATATTGCCTTGAAATTCCGATTTTTTCGGAAACTTCTTGAACACTCATTTTATTTAACAATGTAAGTATTAGTTCAATCTTTTCAATATTTATTCTTTGAAATTGAGATAGCCAATACATTTCCAGACACTCAATAGATTCTTCTAAAGTATTTTTAGTAAGGACTATTTCCATTTGTTTTCGAAAATCATTTTCTGGTAAGAACGCCGAAAAGTTTTTCTTTTTGTAAAAACGCTTGATATCGTTAACAAAATAATTAAGTCCTAAAGGTTTAAAATAAACTGTCACCTCATTTACTTTTCCATGGTACTCTATTTTGATAGGTTTTGAGTAATTGCATGTTATCGTCGAAATAAATTCAGCATCTTTTTTATAGTTAGATATCAGGTGATCTTTCTCAATCCGAACCTCACTATCCAAAGCACAGGTAACAATTTGAAAATTATTTGGAAAAGTGTAATATGAAAATGAAAAATCTATGTTATCACTTTTAAGAAAATAGTATCCTTCACCCGTAGTGCATTATAAA
>NZ_LSHB01000035.1 GCF_001643375.1 Chryseobacterium sp. FP211-J200 | reverse complement strand
GGTTTTGTTTTCAGTAGAAAAAAGAATAGACTTAAAATTGAATTAATGTAATAATGCACTACGAGTATACTTAATAAAAATCAACGTAAGAATATATTAAAACCAAAGGAAAAATGGCAGACAATTAATACATTTGGCAAAACTATTAAAGCTAAAAACTTGGTGGCAAAAATTTTCTTTGAAATTGTAACAAAGTAATTGTAACATCAACAATGTATAAACCCAAATTATGTTTGAAGATCTTATCAAGGAATTCGGAACTGGAAAGGGAAAAAAGACATCTATTCCGGTAAATAAAATTGTTTATCAAGGAAAATTCAGATATACTAAAGCTGTTTAATTATGGATAATAAACCGGCAGAAAAATTAGGCGAAAGCTATATCAAATCTCGATTGTTAAAATATGATTTTGAAATACATTCAGAATTGTCTTATGACAAAGATGGTGCTGATTTTATGCTCACACAGAAACTTGACAGCGATAAACTGCATTTTATTAGGATACAGAGCAAATCGAGAAAGATAAAAAGTAGTACAAACGTAAGAATACCAAAGAGTTATATTGGTAGAAACTTCGTGTTATTTGTTTATATAATCAACGAACATAAAGAAGAAAATTTATTTTGTTTTTTACCAAGTGATTTTAGCATTTTTACAGAAAAAGTGTCAGAATATACATTAAGTATAACAACCAAAAAAATTAATTTCTTAAAAGACAATTACACTTTTGACCAAGACAAGGCAGAAAAAATCAATGCGATATTCGCTGAGTTAAGGGAGAAAAAATACATATCAGTAATTATTGATGGCATCTTTCTTCAGGAATCTTTAATAGAAACAAAAAAATTATATGCTGGGATCTGGAACAGGGATTTCGAAGAGCCATCACTGAAAGATCTGGCTGAAAAAATTCTAAAATATAACAGATTTGTAGATCACAATAATGATATCGCTTGCTATATATACATAAGCAACCACCATAACTTAGAAGATCACATATTGATAGACCCAAGAAATAGTAGTTTTAATTATAAAGGCATTTTGGTCAAAACCTCTATAACGTATACTAGCGAACTGGTTGCCTTCCAGATTATGGATGATATTGAACGATTTAAGCAATCCAATAACATTCTTTTAATCGCTAACGATATCATTTATGAGCGCTTCTTATCTGATCTCGATGTTGATGTAAAAAGTGTTATAGTAGCCAGATTAAAAATAAATGAGCGACCTAATGAGATGTACGTCGACTATAAATGGTTTGACATCAGTTATCCTATTGGTTTAGCAATAGGTTTAAAACCCAATGAACTGTAATTAAAAATGGATAGGGAAATTCTATTAAAAGAAATTATCGCCGAACTAAGTATTCTGAAGTACAAATTGGAATTATTATCAGAATCCAATCTTTATGATGCAAATATTATTTATGAGTATCATATAAAAGAAATTCTTAATATAATGTTTGAATGGAAGTTAATAAATTCGAATGAAAATAAGAAAAACAGCCCGGCAATTGATTTGGAGGACATTGATAATTCAATTGCGGTTCAAGTGACTTCCTCAAGCAAAAAATTGAAGATACAGGACACCTTGAACAAGTTCTTTAGTAATAATTTAGATGCAAAATATAAAACGTTAATAGTTTTCATCTTAGGGAAAAAACAAAATAGATATAGCAATCTTTATATCAAAGAAGCTTTCACGTTTGATCCAAACATACATATTCTTGATTTTTCCGATATCAATAAAAGAGTAGCTTTTCTTCCAATTCAAAAGATGAAAAAGATCAGAGATATTCTTAAAAACGACAAGCAACAATCAAATAAGCTGGATAATTCTAAAAATATTTTTAAATCTATACAGTCAACCAGAAAAAAAGTTGTGAAGAACTTTTTAAGAACCTTGGATACAAAACAAGATCAACAGATAAATTATTACGACCCTTCTCACAGCATTATTTGTTCTGAAGTACTTGTTAGATCCATTGAAGACAGAAAATATCCAAATTTTGATGAAGATTCAGAAAATAATGAAGTTCCTAGTTGGTATAAATCATTTTTTCAAAAGATTGATGAATATTACATCGAAGTAGCTTTTTTAGGATATTGTGAGATTGTAGTCAATGAAAAGAATGAGTGGAACTATCTTAATGATCGATCAAAAGACTCTGTTTCAAAAAGTTTAGTAATTGTAAGAGCTGGAATCGTACAACGAATTCCCTATGAGAATATTTTAGATATTGAGATGGCAAATGATGACCCAATAATCTATGTTCACTACATAGATGGAAAGCCATTTAACGAAGAACTTCCTTACATAAGAGGTTATTACAGAAGTGAAAAAGATTACCAATACACCACCTACTTTGAACTGGAACATCAGAATATAAACCTTTAATTAAATCCGCAAGCTCTTTTCAAAAACATATAGGGAATTGACAAGGCAATGATTTTGAAATGTGCTTGCTCCGCTTTGGCAAAAATGCGATTTCGACCACAGGAAGAAATTGCATTTTTTCCGCCCGATTTTTGTCAGGCGACTTTGATCGGTTGGGATTGAAACGTTTTTAAATTGAGAAAAAAACCTTTGTTTTCGATAAATCCATTACGAAATAAACTCCACAACAAAGATGTTCCCATTTGGGCTAACGTTGAATTGATGTACAGATCCTGTTTTTCCAAAGCTTCCGCAAGACTGCAGCTTGGTGTATCATCCTGAGATTCTGAAATTTTCAGTAAATCCCCGAATTCATCCGTTATAAACGGAAGACTTTCTACAGTGTCAAATTTTTCTGAATCAGGTTGTTTTATTTTACCAATTGTAGAAAGCAAAACCTGTCCCGACTGTTGACTGTTTCCGAAGTCTATCCAGTACCTGCCTTTACTTCGATAATAGCCTCCGATTTCTTTTAATTCGTTAAGGATTTCAGCAATGTTGAAGCGTGACTGTATACTATCAACACAAGAAATATAGATGCTGGACTGTTTATTTATATCAAAACCTCTTAAAATGTCTTTTTCAAAATTGCTTGTTTCAGCCTTCCAATTAGTCCCAAAAAATCTATTAGTCCTATTGATCAAGGCGGTTGATTTGTACAATCCAGATTCACTTTCTGCAAATAATTGTCTGCCGAAATTAGCGGCTGTAACCACATCATTATCCCATAATCTCACCCAAAGACCAGGATGACCGAGTTCTGTCAATGCGTGATTCATTCTTGCCAACGCAATCAAAACCTGAGAACCTGTACCACCAGCACCAATCAGATTTACAGTCACAGGGTTTGGCGGATCAAGTAACTGGTTATCAATAAAATGAACTTTTGGCTTTTGTATATTGATCATTGCAGGATATTTTTTAAATTAAGATTGGCATCAACTAAAACATTGATAGGAAAAGGTTCGTTCGATTCAATCAGTCTCTTCCAGAGATTCACGCAATTTCCTTTAACCGGATTATGATTCAGCATCAGATGGCTGAAATAAGAATTAAAAAAGCAGTTCTCCCAATTCTCAATAAATTCTTCCAATGAGGCTGAATTTTTTATTTTGACATCTACCGACCCCATACAGACATTTCCATTTTGATAGACATTGAAAAATGGCGCATAAAAAACATTGGTGGCTTCATCGGGTCTTTCATCTGACAACAAAGCAAATATTTTCAATCCCTGTTTGTCGGCAATCCAAAGCAAAGGCGGAACATTTGCTTTACCGTTTGGAATTTCTAAATTTTCTACGAAAAAAAGTTCTTTTTGCTGTGCTTTGGTAAACCACACCACCCTACCTTTTTCAGAGGAATCTATGTAAAGAATGTTCGAGGACAAAATTGTTTGAGGCTTTAAAAAGCTTCTTTCCTCATTACTTCTTACCTTTAGCATTTTAGAAAGTCTATTTGCTTCCCTCACTGATAATGGATGTGCATTGGCAAGATTTCCATTCTTATCCATATCAAAACTTTCTACATACATATCAGAAGTAGACTTATCTGCCTGATAAAATACAAGTGCTGATTTTGGATGGTAAAGAATTCCAAAATTGCCTGTAATATCCGTGGATTGATTCATATTTTCCATTTTCTAATTCATTTGTTTATCCCAAAATATTTATCAGATCTGTTACTATTCTAAAAAGACGATCTTCAAAATCAAGATTGACATTATCGAGAGATTTTCCATTGAAGGTTTTAATGATGACGGGTTCCTGCAGTTCGGCATATTCATTAAATTCGTTATTGATACCATCAACAAGGTTTTGATAGACCGAACCGTAATCATTGGCAAAAAAAGAAATGTATTTGTCCATTGTAATGACTTTCTCTTCATCATCCTCACTAACATAAATAGTTTCTTTCATTGACAAATTATTAAAATGGGCATTTCTGAAGATGCTTTCATTGGGATAATCAGAATAAAGTTCAAATGTGCTTTTTGCAATCTGAAAACATTTTCTGTCAAAATCATCTGTTGGCTTGAATGTGTTTATTCTCTCCATAAAAATTTCTAAATTTTTATCATTTGAAATTTTCTGCTCCATATAATCACCTATCATTTCAGCTTGCAGTAATTCTTTTCGGATAATGTGATTTTCATCTATTTCTTCATCATCACTTAGCCAATCGGAAAGCATTTCATAATTCCAATATAAATAAGAGCCCTGTTGTCGGTAGTAAGGAATGTCGGCATTTTTGTACAGGTAGGAACAAACAGATAAAAGCAGTTGTGCTGATTTTTTCCTGGTTTTGTTTTTCAATAAATGATAAAGTGGAATTACAGGAATATAAAAAAGTGTGGTCGAAGTATTGTACCGTTCTTCGCTGATCAAGTATCTTTCATCATTATCTTGCACCAATTGAAGGCTATTGAAATGAGGTTTGTTTTCTCTCAACATTTTAGCGGTATGCCATATGGAAAGTGCGATATTATAAGGATATTTAAAATTCCCGACAGGTAACTGATCAATGTTGTAGTGCTTTGTTAGCTGATTAAGGGATTTAAAAAAATCCCTCTCAGTCTTTTTAGCATTCTTACTATTCTCACATACCTCTGTATTCTCACTAATCATCATTTTTGGTAAAAATCTTATTTTTAAAAAACCATTGGAAGATGTGCTATCGGAACTGACTGCCGTTTGTCCTGCCGAATCTCGGAACTGTCTTTTTCCTGCTTCATCCATTCTGAAAATGCTCTTAACTGTTGAAACAGTTTTTTTTGTTCTCTGTCTTCGGATGGTTTTAATTTTCCCGAAATAATTTCTTTTGACATTATTCATTTTGTTTATTTAATTGTTAATCCTACCCTTTTGTACCCATCACACTTTCAAAATGGTAGTGGATGAAATCCTTTACTATTTTAGGTGCTGATACTTTTGCGGTAGTTAAAATCGGGTAAGCATTGCTGTAAAAATTCATTACAGCTTCGACACTCCATTTAGGTTCGGGGTCGGTCAACTGTATTTCCTGTCCATTATCGTTGATGATAAAGACTCTCTCTAATTGTGTTGCAAGTAACATTGATTTTCATTTTAAAGTTAAGTTTGAGAATGGTCTCCCGAAAAAAGGCTTGGGGCAAAATGTTTTTCATACTCGTCCTGTTTCTTTTGAATAATTTCAGCATATTCCGGAAATTCAGAAGCTTTCGGAAGTGCTGTCCAGGCATCTTTATACTTTTGTTCTTTTTCAAGTTCCTCGGCTTTCAGCAAAGCATCTTTATACTTTTTATCCTTTGCATCCTTCTCCTTTTTCATTTTCTCGGCTTTTTCTTTTTCCATAGCCGACTTCTTTTTAGCTTCTTCAAGTTGTTTCATAAAAGCTTCCATATCCACCATTAGTCCCGAAACGGTTTGTAACGGTGTCGTTACAGTTTCAAAAAAGCCATTGTCTAATTCTTCTGCTGTCCCTCTGAGATTAAGAGGGGGAATTGTCTTTCTTGCTTCGTCACCGCATTGCTCATTATTGAGCAATACGGAAAGAACGAAACTGTTATCTGTATTTTCTCGGAGGATCATCTGTAGATCCCCTTTGAGATTAAGTTTAGCGATCTGCCTAAAAAAATTGGTCTGCATAATATTCTTTTATATGATTATCAAGTCAGTTCATTCAATGAAAATTCGCAAGTCCAGAATTCATCCCCTAAATTCTTTTCAAAGCAGCTGTAAACGGCGTTACCATTACTGAAAACCTGCATCTGATAACTGGACATTTTAAAATCAATGCCTTTCAGCATTTTCAATTCTTCTGCATTGGTTTCAATAAAAAGCATATTATTTTCTGAAAGCCATTGCTGAATTTCTGGATGATCTTCATCGGAGTAGCGAAAAAAATCGACTGATTCATCTTTGTAATTGAGCCATTTAAAGGAATCATCATTTTTAAATGCGGTCATTGCAATGATCCTTTCTTTTTGTCTGACACGCCATTGCTCGGTTGTATGAACGATCGCAAAATCACAAAGTTCAGATTCATTGAAAGCCTTTACTAAAAGGTAATCTGTTGGTATGTTTGATATTTTCATTCTGTTGGTATTATTGGTTAGTGATTAAAATGGCAGGTCATCATCATTTTCGCCCTCTGTAACAATTGCTTTCTTTTGTTTCGGATCATTTGTTACAACTGTGTCTGTTTTTTGACCACCACCGTGTAATTTGATGTTTGAAGTATGGAAATTGAGACCTGACTTAATTTCTCCGTCCTTTCCTATCCACGCATTGGAACTCACTCTGCCTGTTAATTCCACCAATGTTCCTTTGGTAAGGATGCTCGCTACCTTTGGACTTATCCAATAGGAGCAATTGTAGTAGGTCGCCTGTTCTACACGTTCACCTTGTTTGTTCTTGTAGCTTTCATTGATTACTACTGAGAAATTCACTACTTTTTTGTCACCTTTCAAAGTGTTGATCTCTGCGTTTTTTGTAATTCTGCCTACGATGTTCATAATGTTTGATTTAAAATGTTAATAATTATTTTTTGTTGATTGATAAATTTTCGATTTGATTGATTTGGCTTCGAGGACACTCGGTTTTTTTCTTTTTTTGCTTATATCCAATTGGAAAAGCATAATTTTTATTTGTTTTATTTTATTTGTTTTTCCGTTGATGTCAAAGAGGGTCTGTTATTTTAATTGATTCGTATAACTGAGGTTCCGGCTTTTTCTTTGCCGATGATCATAGGAAAGTATCAGGCACACAAAACCCCAACGCTTGAAATTTCTTGAGCGTTGGGGCTAGAAATATTTTTGTCCGAAGGATTCAGGAGTGTCTGAAAAAATTATTGGAGCTTGTGGAAAGAATTTTTATAGAAACCCAAAAATATTTTTTTGAGTGAATGATGCTGTCCTACATTTGCATTAGTAAAAAGCAAGACATCAGTTCGAATCGACTAAAACAGACAAAACGACATTTCGGAAATGTGAAAAATTCAACGTCAGAAAATATGCTTTTAGTGATAGTTTAAAAAATAAAACCCCGAATAATATGTAAACAAATTTGTTTATATTTGTGTTATGAAATCACTGTTAAAATACAAAGGAATACATCCGGGAATCGTTCTTGAGCGGGAGCTTGAAAAACGTTCGCTTAAAAAGCGCCCCTTTGCTTTGTCTATCGGTGAATCTGCTCAGGCAATCAATAATATAACCAAAGGAAAAAGAAAGATTCCTGTTCCGCTGGCATTAAAAATCGAAAAACAACTTGAACTTGAGGAAGGGAGCATCGTTATCCTTCAAAGTTATTATGACATCAAACTTGAAAAGGAAAAAATAAAGGATACACCGAAGCTTTCAATACTTCGAAAATCTTTATTTTGGGATACTGATATTAATAGGATCGATTGGAACAGACAGCATAAAGCTGTTATAAGACGAATATTTGAGCGCGGAAATGATGAGGAAAAAAACGAGACCATTCGTTTTTATGGTAAAATAAAAGTAGAGGCAGCGTTACAAACAAAAACAACGCTACCGATGAAGCTGCACAAAAAATCATAACATTATATGTATTATAATACCGTCAATGATTTACTGAAAAACACTTTGCAAATCCTAATGGCTTCAGAGGTTTTTGCGGATTTCAGACTTGTAGGAGGTACTTACCCTTACTCTCACGACAAAGATTTGATCTTGAAGAATTTTATTGACTTAAGCGCTGCAGATGATGATTTTGACCCTTTCTGCCTACACGGAAAGTACTGGGAATTTATTAAAGAAGATATTGAAGAGGCTGTCAACAAATATCTCAATTCATAATTTTCTTAATAATTACAGAACCATTCATTCAAATCCTTAAAGCCCAGATACAGCAAAGAACAATCTTCCACATTTTTATAATTCTTTTGAATGTTTTCTTTATTTGTTTTCCCATTAGAATCATTATCCAGAAAAAGAGAAATTTTATGATAATCCTTCAACTCGTTTTCAACTTTGAAGAACATTGCAGTGGAGTTTAAGATAAGGTAATCGGCAGTTTCACTTCTAAAATTTTTAATGGTTAAATAGGTCAGAAAATCAAAAAAGCCTTCAAAGACTATCACTTCACGAAGAGTGTTCAAATCATTCTTTATTAAAGTAACATCCTTCCTTCCAAGACACAATTTGGCGTATTTATTTCGCACCTCTACTCCACCTGAAATATTAAAAAAACCAATTCCGAAATATTTTTTACCATTCATTTCATAATGAATCTCTTTCACCAAATCCTTCTGATCTAAAACTTTTCGGGATTGCAGGTATTGAACAAGCGCAGCGTGCCGGATTTCACTTACTTTCAAGATGTGATAACTTGAAGTTTTTAATAATTCCCCATCAACCTTATCTTCTTGGAGAGAAAAATTAAATCTTTGTAGATATTTCAGGGCTTCAGAAACAGAGCACTTGTTGATGACCTGAACAATTGAAATGACATCGTAGATCTTTCCTGTTCCGAAATCAAACCCTTTGTTTTTGATGTAGTCAACCGAAAAACTTGGTATTTTTTCTTCCCTGTCCAAAGCATAATAAAAAGCCGTTTTACGGTTCTCTTTCACAGGAAAAATATTGAACGACTCCAATAGTTGTCTGATACTAACTTGATCTTTGATTTGTTCGCAATTCATTTTTTTCTTTTTAATGCAAATTTTTTATCCACATTTCCCTTTTATTAAAAAAAAACACTTTTTATTATTTTTTAATATACTTTTAGTGATCTGCCGGATCGCCTTTTGAAAGGGATGATGACATCTCTTTGGAATGAGTGCAATTCCGAATTTCGGATGAGCGCAATTCCGTAAAACGAATGAGTGCAAATCCGAAAAAACAATAGTTACGGAATGAGCGCAAATCCGATTTGGATTTTCTTTTCTTATCATTTTCTAAAGTATGCGCACCTACCAAAATTATTTTCCATTTGTAATGAGTGCAATTCCGAAAACTCATCTCAAAAATTTCAGATTTTAACAATGTGTTAACTTCAGAGAGTGCCATTCCGAATTCCGGATGAGCGCTATTCCGAAATACAGATAAGTGCAATTCCGAAATCAGATAATAACAGGATAGCCATTCGGCAGCAATGTTCCCATTTTTGTATTTCTGTACACAACAACCAAATTTTCCTGAATTTCATTCAGAAAAGCTTTCCCTTTATAGGCTGTAGATTTAAATTCTTTCAACCGAGTACTTCTTATAAATTCACTAAAAGCCTTTTCTATAAGCTCTCTGGTTTGTGGAATATTCCTATACTGATAAGAGAACTGAACCATTTCCTGCTCCTGCAGATCATATCTTTTTCTGAAATACCTTAATCTTCGGGTCATTTCAAGCTGTTCCCTATTATTTAGCGATAAATCAATATCTCTGATCATATTTGTTTGGTATGGAATAATAAATATAGAGTCTCCTTTGTACCTGTAATGGAACGACAGATTATTGTGTTGGTCAAGACTCAATCTGGCAGGTTTTAGGAATTTGAAACAAACATCATTAGCTGTTTTATAGTTTACACCGAACTTTCTGTTCAGAGATGCGAGCTTTACAATAGTTCCTTTCTCCGGAAGCTTTGACAGCCAAATGGCGAAAATAATATGTTTATTGTTACGGATATTATACACCAGATTATACAGCACGTAGTTGTATTCCGGAATAACCATTAGTTTTTTCAGCCAATAACTGCTGATCAAGAATGAAGTGTAGCCTCTGTGATCATAGCTTGGTGTTGAGATAAGCCCGCCAAAAGTTTTAATTTCTTTACCTTTCGAATTCACGGATTTGTACCAGCTCATTTTAAATTTTGCGAGGAATTCGTAGGCATCTATAACCTGCTTGCTGGAACCGCTTGGCGAAATCTTATTGTTTCTGATCTTCATAGAAGCGAAGATGTTGTTCTCAGTTTCAAATTCTTCGTCAAATAGTGAAAGCTGTTTCGGGCGGTCTTCCGGACGAAACTGCTCACTGCTTATTATCGAAACGATATTAAAAATAACACGTAAAGCATTGATAGGTATATCCGCAGCTTCGTGATCCTCAAAAATAAAATCATCCACAAAACCATTTCCTAAGCGGATCCGATCAGGAATTCTCTCATTTTTATCTTCAAAAATTTTCTTGATTAATCTTAAATTCTTTTCATTTTCAGCCATATGACGATCTTACTTAACAAGCTTTTTACATTTTTGTTCATTAAAAGGTAATGACCATTCAAGATTGTCATTACAACATTTCAACGTGTATTAGGGAAACTTTGGACGCTTTATATCAGGGATTGATTTTGCTGAAAGCCCATCTGTATCTATAGAATTATTGATAAAGGGCAGAGCACTTTTCAAGGAAGATTTCCAATTGGTGATGGGTCTTTTTAAATTATTGGTCCAGCCATTATTGATCCAGGTTTCATATTTTTCCCTGATACCGGATTCTAATTGAGGATCAAACGCATCTAATGTTTGCGCATAGTCCAGAAATTCGGAAAAGGAAGGAAAACCTATATCCTTGTGATCTGATTGCGATTCAATTAATGCTTCACTAGTATCAGGTTGATTATTTTCCAAAATTTGAAGCACCAACTCTCTTTGCAGAAGTTCTTCTAAAAGGACGTAATCATTTTGCTCTTTCTTAATATCATCATTCTCTTGTTCTGCTACTTTTAGATTATCCTCCACTGAAAACTGCAATGAATTGTTGAGCAAGATTCTGTAATCACAAGGATGCCCTTTTTGAGTTTTAAAATCAATCAATCCAGCTTTTTTAAGCTTTTGTCTGATCTTGATCACTGTTTTTCTTGACAATCCTAATTCCCTGCCGACAACAACATCTGAAATTTTAAAGTCGTACCGGTCATTTTCGTTAGAAGTTTTAAGAAGAAATAAGTAGGTTGCAATGGCAGTTGATCCAAGCGGTTCATTCGTGTTGTAATCCCAGAAACGTTGGATCAATTCAAGATAATACATTCTATTTTTTACCAAATAATTCCAGGGCCTTTTCTTTATCGATGATAATAATATTGCCGTTTTGTGTAATGGCCTTGTCCAGAAGTCCAGATGACTTTACCTCTGAGGCTTTTGAAACAGAACAACCCAGGATCTTCGCCAGACCCTTTAATCCATATTCATATTTTTTTTCATAACCGATATTTTTTGAAACCTGTAAAAATTCTTCTACAGTCAGTTGCCAGATTGGCGTTGTTAAATCTATATTTTTCATTGCTTATTATTTTTAATTTTTTAATTTTACCGTTGATCTACCCAGAGGAAAATTTTCATTTATTAAAATTTTGTTGCTGCAAGGGAGATCTAAAATGTAAGCGGATGCTAAAGAGTTGCTTTGAGAAGTGAAGTGATCTGTGATATTTAAAAATTTTCTTCACGAACTTTTACGATCACTTAAAAGCTTTTCAATATCCTTGTAATTATAATACAATATCCCTCCTACCTTGCTACAAGATAAAATTCTGTTTGCCCTAAGATTTTGTAGCGTTCCTGAAGAAATATTAAGTAGATCTTTAACTTCTGAAGTCCGAAGCCATAGCTTTTGTTCCGTAGTTTTAATATGGAACATATTACTAAGCTCTTGGATCAATTCATTTTTAAACTTGTCCAGGTCGTCTTTTGTAAGAATGTTTATCGTCATACTTTTCAATTTGTTTTGTTTTGACAAATTTTAAAAATATGCAGTTAATTTTTTCGGTAGTCATTCGGTAGTACCGAGAGATTGTCCTAAAATGCCTTTAAAAAAAGCATCTGTGAATTAATTGTGGATAAATGCCGAGAAACATCAATCATCAAATATGCCCTTTATGCATCAGTGTCTATAAAGAATTGACTTAAATTTTCCTGTAATAACTGTAGAAATTTGATTCTGTTATTTTTTCGTGATTTGATCTCAGAAACGATCTTATGGAAATTATTCAGGTCGATATCCAATAATCTTTCGAATATTTTGATGGTTTCACTTAGTTCAATTGTTCCTGCATTGAAGCATCTGCTATGATGTAAACCATAGATTAGTTCAACAAGATTCACCTTAGATGATGACCATTCCAGCTTTTTGAATTTTTGCAGATCTTGCCACTGGTCAGTCTGCAGTTCTGTTATTCTGTCGTTCATATATGATGTTATTTTCTGATTGCCCAATATAGTGGCAACCTTATGATCGTGCGAAGTTGTAAATTCATGATCGAAATTATGCAATTGCTGTGGCAATTTCATTTTGAGGTCGTATGAGTGGCGAACGAAATATTTATGATCAAGATAGGTAGCTTCCCTGATATAATAATTATAGAAGTACTTATCATCATCATATTGAATTTCCAATTTTCTGATTTCATTAAGGTAAAATTTTTGCAGTAACTTTTTACCATTGTGCGGCTTTTCGGATTCCAAAGTAAGGATATGTTGATAGAATAGAAATTCCGCGATGAATTTTGGTTTAAGTTCCTTAAAAAAATACACTTCATCAGCAATTGAATCGAATTGATGCTTTGTAATTTGACTTTTTAGTTTCCTGACGACATCATCAATATGTATCAAACAGCTTTCAGCCATTTTCAATGTGTTTTTTTCTTCCTCACATATACGCTCTAAGTCTTTACTAAGATCAATAAATATTTTGTGTACACTTTTTAAAAATTTGTTGTTTACCATGTCCTTTTTTTTAAAAAAATATACAAAATTTTCAGAATAAA
Organism: Chryseobacterium sp. FP211-J200; assembly: GCF_001643375.1. Taxonomy (GTDB): domain Bacteria; phylum Bacteroidota; class Bacteroidia; order Flavobacteriales; family Weeksellaceae; genus Epilithonimonas; species Epilithonimonas ginsengisoli. Next base: position 83,003 of record NZ_LSHB01000035.1, on the reverse strand, counting down.
ACCCCTATTTAGAGTAATTCCTGATCCTGTTTGCGTTTCCTAATATAGTCTTGAGGTCTGATTCCATTGATTTCATAAAAGAGGTCTGAAAAACTTTGACGGGTGGCAATACCACATTCTTCGGCTAACGCCTCATTGGTATAGAAAAGGAATTTCTTATTGGAATTAAGGAGTTCCGTTATATAATTGATCCTAAGTTTATTAAGATAGTTTTTGAAGTTGGAACCTTTATACTCATTGATGTAAATGGATAGATAAGAAGTATTGGTATCGATCTGGGAAGCAAGACCTGCGATTGTTAGGCCCTGTTGTACAAAACCCCTCCTACTTTCAAATTTAATTATCTTCTCGGTCAGATCTTTGCAGACCTCAGGTGACAGTACAGATTTCCTTTCGTTTTCAACGACTTTTTCAATGACAATCGCTCCAATAGCATCTCCGTTTAATTTTTCCTGCAATTTCTGATATTTCAACAGGATTGCTTTTTCTCTTTTATAGCGCTGAACAAATAGCGCTATAAAGAATGTCGCCATCATTGATAGAAAAATGATCATTAGCAACCTTGATCTACTTTTGTTCTCAAGATATTCCTTTTTCTTCAAAAGTGCTTTGGTATCATATTCTTTATGGATCCTTGGTGACAAATAAGTAAAATTCTTTGTGATCACGCTGTCTACCGCAAGTAGTTGATTGGTGTAGTAAAGTTCTTTTCCAACATTCTTCTTTTTTCGATAGTGTTTGATCAAGATCTCATAATTCTTTCTTAATTCCGGAAGTATAAACCGATGTCGGTTAAAGATTGAATCTACCTTCTCCATCTGCATCAAGCCTTTTTTCTCGTCATTGATCATATAGCTTTTACCGAGATAGAAATACGCAACAGATGCCCAAGAAAAATCCTTACTGATCAATTCAGGTAAAGATGATTCCAAATCGATAATAGCATTGTCATATTTATGGTGACTCAATTCAGAAATACCACGACACTTTAGCAGGTAACTTCTTTCAAGTGAAAAATCCTTTTCCCTGTTTATCTTTGATATTCCAATATTGATCAAACTATCAACAGTTTTAAGGTTTCCTATATTTCTGTGACATATTATCATTTGATGGAGCGAATTATAATAACCTCTCTTGTAATTATAGATCTCATTATTATTTGATGATTTTTCGCCCTCGCACTCAAAAAAATTAATGCAACCATTAAAATGCACAATAGCATCTTTGTAATAGCCTAAGTAGCTTTTTACCACTCCAAGATGATATATGACCTTATATTTTAGGTACTTGTCATTCGTCTTTGTAGAATATTCATAGGCTTTGAGATATTGATCGAGTGCCGGTTCATATTTTTTGTAGTTAAAGTAATAGATGATGCCTTTTCCAAGATAGGCCAATGTCAGAAGGGAGTTGTCTCTGGATTTTTCCGCAGCATATATCATACTGTCAGAATAAATCAGCTTATCCCTGGCATGCGGCGTGTAGAATACAGCATCCCGGTAAGCCTGTGTCAACTCTTCATAGTTCAGATCTCTCTTTGCCTCTCTTATATAATCATTGACGAATGGCAGGGCACGTATATCATTCTTATTGAGATTTTCAAATTGCGATCTGATACCACTATAGTTTTTTTGCTCTGTCGATTGAGAAAATAATTTCACAAAGAACAATAGCATTAAGATCAAGATATTTCTGCTCAGGATATTCATATAACATCTAACCAAATTAGTACAAAAAATAATAAAATCATCGCTTTTATCCAAGACTATTGCTAAAACAGCACAAATAAACACATATAATTAATTTTAAAGCAGTTACAACTGTTTTTAGATGTCAGCATTTATAAAACACGACGTCGGGCTTTACAAAATGGACCTACAAACAGTTTTTTATTACTCGACACACGTCTATTTTTGAACTACTAAATCGATTTGAACGGCCGGGATGATCATTAAATTTTAAACAAATGAAAAGTATTATCCTTCAATTAATTTTAATCATGAGTGCAATTACTTTACAAAGTTGCAGAACTACAGATGAGATAAGTTCTCAAACCACAGACGACCTTCAAGGTCTTGAAGATCTTAAAAAGAAGACTGACTCCACCAGCGCAAATCTAGTACCTGACCCACCGGTAAAAGATGGTCAGGACTGGAGACACTAATTATTTTATAATTAAGAAACAATGATTCCCCGTACAACTACCATTACCTGCTATACAGACCTACCATGTCCCGCCAGTGGTATTTGGGAAAGTATGGGGAATTTTAAAACCACTTGTCCTGTAACTAAGGGCTGTAAAATGCCTTATTACTGTAATCAGAAGACTGTTTGGAGATTGGTTCAAACTGACTAGAAAACTCTAAAAATACTGCAATGAGAAAGTTTGCCTTATTATTTACCAGCTTCGTAACCTATTTCTTCATCTTGCTTTTTGTCTATGCGAGTGTGAGCAAACTCATGGATTTTGAAAACTTTCAAGTTCAGATCGCACAATCTCCGGTCATGAGTCCATATGCTGGCCTCGCTTCTTATGCTGTCATTATCATTGAACTTTTTTTTGCCGGATTACTGGTCTCTGAAGCAACCCGCCTGCTTGGACTTTATTGTTCATTGGGGCTAATGACATCCTTTTCCGTCTATATTTATGTGACATTAAATTACAGTGAATCCGTTCCGTGCTCCTGCGGCGGGATTCTGGAAAAATTAGGATGGAGGGAACATTTGATTTTTAATATAGTTTGTGTTATAATATTGACTATCAGCATTATCATATTTGAAAAATTCAAAGACAAAAGATCAGTTCAATATGTTTGTAAAATTATAATGACCGTATTGGTAAGTGGATTATTTGTCGTTTTTACTTACAGGTCTTCTGTTTATGTTATCAAGAAAGAAAATAATTTCACAAGAAAATTTATCCCCCATGCGATTGACTATCCTAAAATGACTGACCTAAAAAATAATTCGTTCTATTTTGCAGGATCTTTAAATGACACTCTCTATCTCGGAAATACCACTGCCCCTCTGATAATGGGGAAATTGGCTCCAGAGTTTGATCATCTTATTTTAGATACGCTGGATATTGATAATAAAAATTTAGCATTCAGTTCCATCAGGCTTCAGGTCGAGTATCCCAACTATATGATCTCCGATGGTAGAGTTCCAGTGATATTTGAGGGCATATTTCCTCAAAACAGCGCTACATCTAAAATGACAGAAAAACTTTTCTTTTCCCAACTTTTATGGATCGGTCCGTCACATTACATTTTCAGAACCCATCATAAGCTGAAAAATGAGAATACGGTTGGTAGTGTTATGCTAAATAATAAAAATGATAAAGTTAAGTTCAATCATCAATTCCTGGAAAAGCAGATCGACGGGTTGTTCGACACTGATGGCATACTGGTCAAAGATGGGAAGACGCAAGAATTTATCTATACCTACTTCTACCGCAATGAATACCGAAGAATCAACAGAGACCTAAAATTCCTAGGCAATGGGAGAACCATTGACTCAACTTCAACTGCCCAAATAGAGGTAAAAAAAACAAAAAATGGGGAGATAAAAATGATCAGACCACCTTTGAAGGTCAATAGCTTACAGTATGCATACGATGGGCTTCTCTTTAACGTATCAAATCTTAAGGGGAAGCATGAGTCGGATAACATTTGGAAAAAATCCAGCATAATAGATGTTTATGACTATAGAAAAAATGATTACCTGTACAGCTTTCCTGTCCAAAATGTCGACGGTAACAAGGTCAGGGATATCCTGGTAACAGAACAGTATTTCTATGTCTTGATAAGTAATGATATCATGAAGTACAAGCGCATGTACAAACCACGCTGATCAGCGTAAAGGGTAAAGCCGAAGACCCCAACTGTAGGCACAAACACATCAAATTTAATATTATGAACACTTTTAGAAAGCACTTTTTAAGTGCCGCTGTCATCCTAACAGGTATTGGAACAGCTTACGCCAGTAATTCAGGAAACAATACTGGAAAAAAAATTGCACCAATGGATGGTTACATTTTCAATCATTCAGTTGGAAGCTGCGAAAAAGTAGCAGAATGTGACACACAACCAGGACCTATATGCACCGTGGGAAACATTCCAGGTCAGCCACAAGCATTTGGACTTGATTCACCTGGAGATTTCAATACTTGTAATGTTGAACTCTCTCAACGTCAATAATCATTAAAAAGCTGCTGTTCTCATGAACAGCAGCCTTTTTTTTATTCCAACAATGGTGTGATCCAATCAGCCGGTCTATTATCTTTAAGAAAATGATCCATCCACTGCCACCCTTTCACATTGACATCAAATTGGTTTTCTCTTTTCATTAAAGTATGTTTTTCTTTGTCATATTCCATCAAGATTCCTTTTTTACCAAGGCGTTTCAATCCCAAAAAGAAACTCCGAGACTGGTCTGGCGACACATTGCCGTCATCCTTCCCCAACCACATCAATATTGGCTTGCTCATGTTTTTTAGATGATAGATCGGTGAGTTGTCCAGATATCCCTGGTAATTATCAAAAAGATTTTTTACCATCCTGTTTTGCTGTTTTTCCACCCTGAAGTAATTTGGCAGTTTAAAATCCCTGTAGAATTCCATAGCATAACGTGGAAGGTCGACTAGACTCACACCTGCAAAACCAGTAACGAACCATTTGTCCTGAGTCATTAAGAATGTTGTTTCATAACCGCCAAACGAACTGCCTGTGACTGCCATCTTTTTGATATCTATCGCTTCATTTTTGTTTAGAATACCAACCAGTTTCTCAACCGAATGTGATATTGAACGACCGATATGTTCAGGTTCATATGCAAGATCGGGCAGTAGAACAAAATAGCCACTGTAAACATAGTGCATCGCATTGAATCCCTGATTTTCGTAAAGATCCGGAATTAAAAATCTCAAAGCATCTTTCGATTTGTTTTCATAAACATCAAAGATCAGAGGATATTTCTTTTGGGAACTGTAATTGACCGGATATAGCAATGCCGCATTGTGAACCTTTCCACCAACTTCATACTGAATCATTTCCTTTTTCAAGTAACCCAAATTCCCATTATCAATGCCTTTACTTGAATAGATTAGCTCAGATCTTTTATTTTTCAGGGAATAGACAGAGAGAGGCTTTCCGTAAGATTTCGATGTGTAGACCACAGAGCCGTCAGCTACAAATATATTTTTGACATCATCATCGATCGAGAAAAGTTCACTGAGCTTTGATGTCTTAAGATTGAACTCGGCAATCCCTGAATTATAATTTTTATTGTTAAACATTTTAAACAGGATCTTATGATCCAGATTGATTTCTGGGTTTCTTTCCATGTCCCAATTTGTTGAGCCTCTGAAAAAACTTGGATCCCTTGAAATAGTGTAGCTCACATTACTTTCCCTTCCGAAGGTCAGTCTTTTGACGTTAAGCTTGACTAGGTCCACCAAGAAAAAATCATAGGCATCATTGATCAGATATTTAGCATAATGGTTTGTAGGATATACACTTCCAGAAGGATCATCAGAAAGACCGCTGTTATAATCGCTGACAAAATATGATGGCGCCTCAAAAGCTATCTGATCGACTTTTCCATCATTTGTATTCTCGATCCACCAACGCCGGTCTTTGAAGTAGATCATACGCCCAGTAGGTGTATCATAATGAAAATTGATCCTTCTTATGTAGGGATTGTCGATCCTGACACGCTTGCCTCCGAAATCTCTTTCTATTGTTAATTGATAACGCGGGTTACCTAAAGAATCGACCTTATCAACTGACGGATCATAGGAAATAACAGTTCCCTTATCATCCGCGAAAAATTGCTGTGAAAAAACATCTTCGCTTTGCGGTGATCTTTTCCAAATTTGCCTGTCCAAATCATAGATCGCCACCTGCATCATTGGTATACGATAAATACTGTTCTGGTTGGTATATAGTATCTGCCCTCTGGTCTTTGTCCTTTGCCGTTCTTTTTTTCTTACTGGAAGTAAAAGATAACGGTCATTTTTTATTTCAGCAGTAGACAATGACAAGCTATCGATGTAGAAATCCTCAGGCAGTACTATTTTTTCAGATTGCCTAGAACCTTTCACAGAGTACCTGTTCAGGAAAAACGCTCCCCTCAGATTTGATATCGACACTATTTCTTTCTTGGACGATTGCAGCCACAAGACCTTCTCAGAAATTTCCCAATCTGAGGTCTGCAATGACCTGAGGTCCATTTTAAAGATCTTATTTTTTGTAGCAAATACGATCACTGGCTGATCTTTGAACATTGATAACTGTTCGATCTCTTTAAATGAGCTGACGACCTGAAGATCGACATTATAGAGCCAAGCTTTCCTTTGCTGTTTATCATACAAGATAAACTTACCAACTTTTTGAAATGGAATGTAGATAAAGTTTCCCTTAATTTCCCTGTATAAACCATTTTTAAGATGTCTAATGATCGTTTTGCCCTGCAACTGTGCAACCATGATATCACCACCAAAGAACCTGTAGCTAAAAGCCGCTTCTATCGGCTGGGTTTTCTTAGATTGCAGGTTTACGATGAAAGCCCTGTCAATATCATATTCGTTCCTGTCGGTCACAATGCCAAATTTATGATCCGGACTGACGGTGAGCATTTCGGAACTGTAGAATTTCGAATATGCCTGATCCGCCAATTTAGCTGAATCCTCAGTGATCTGCCCCGTCAAACCAGAAACTTTAAACAGGAACAGCACGAGCAAAACTGTCAAAATATTATTCTTTTTAGTAACCATTGTTCTGGGGTAGAAGATTCTGGTTCAACAAAAGTTCGCTCTCGGGCAACGGCAGATCCTGATTAAATGTCCTCCATTGGGGCTTGTAGAAAGCAATCCAGACGTCCAAAATTCCAAGGCGTTTAAGATCATAGAAGCGATGACCGAACTCAGTGAACAGCTCATGCTTCCGCTCGTTGAGGATCGCTGACATCAATTGGGATTCATTGCTGTAGGTCAGTATAGGCAAACCCGCACGTGATCGTATCACGTTAACATCTGCAACAGCCAATAAATTAAGGTTTTTCTTGAGGTAGGCCTCTGCGCGTATCAGATATTGCTCTTCGACCCGAAGTACGATCGAATGCTCAAGGGTGGTTGCAGAAACATTGGCCTGCTTGTATTTAGAAGCAAAAAAGAAGGTGTTTTGCTGAATATCATTTTTCGAACCGATCCAGCTTTGTCTTCTCTTGTCAGACACTTCAAAGGAATTCACAAGATCCAGTGTCAATGACACCTGTGTAGGTGGCGCAGATAGCAATGTGTATAGAGCACCTTCCCTCGTATTGTTCCCTGCCCTGATCGGTTCTAACTGCCAGATGGAACTCCTGCTCTCCTTTTTAAAGGTCTTGGCGAGATCGGTCTCTACTACGTAGGCCCCGTTTGAAATTACCTTGGAACTCGCTGCGATTGCCAGATCCCAGTTTTGCAAATACAAATGAATTCGAGACTGTAGGGCATAGACAGCCGTTTTCGTAGGTCTGATCCTTGCAACAGCATCTGATTGCTCAGACAATAAGCGTTCAGATACTGACAGATCCTCCAATGCCTTTTGCATCACTTCGGTCACGCTCTTTTTATAAACCGTCGTATTTTCACGGTAGTCCACCGAGGTCACATAGGGAACACCACCGTAGGTCTGTGTCAGGTAGAAATGCAGAAAAGCCCTTAAGAAATAGGCCTCGCCCAAAAGTTTGTCCTTTACAGCAGACTCGATCCCTGCCGATGCATCCAAACCGGCTATGATCCTGTTGATCGCGTAGACCTGAGCGTAGGAATCATTCCATAAATTCTTGATAGCAGTGGATTGGGGATTGACCGTTGTGCGGTAGAACTGAGACAGATTCGAGGTATTGACCTCGTAGGAAACAAGCTCATCAGCATAGCATCCCATATAGACACCCCCGCCCGTGGAAGAACCTGACAGGAAACCCTTTTCCTCCAGAGACCTGTACACACCGGCCATGGCAGCTTTTGCCAACTGGGCATCTTCGAAGATGAGGTCAGCTGTCAGCTGGTCATTCGGGAGATCAACCTCCAAAAAATCACTGCAGCTTAGCGCAGCAATGGAAAGAAGCGTAAAAAATATCTTTTTCATAGTATTAAAATTTGATGTTAAAGCCCATTGAAAACATTTGTAATGGTGGTGTAAAGCCAGAAAGCACAGATTCAGGATCAAGGTCCTTATATTTTGTCCACGTCCAAAGGTTTTGTCCCTGAAGAAAAACAGAGACATTCATCAGTTTTAGAAAGTCTTGCGGAATGTCATACTGCAGGGAAACATTTCTCAACCTGACATAGAGCGCATTGCTCACACTGGCATCACTATTAGTAAAGTTTACGGCCGCGGTTGTCAAAGCAGCATTGGCGAAAGTTGTCGGTTTTTGGTATTGCGCATTCGGATTGTCAGGCGTCCAATAGTCCAGAAACTGCACAGGAAGATTACCCACCGCCCCTATACTGGCGGCGTATGTTGCACTGTTGTTAATATCCTGATCAACGATCTGAATCAGAAACTGCAATTTCCAGGATTTGTACTGGAACATATTCTGTATCCCGGCATCCCATCGCATACCGATATTTCTGATGACCGTTCTGTCATTGATGTCCAGCTTACCATCTTTATTGATATCCTCAAACTGATAGATACCAGTTACAGGATCGACACCCAGATAATGGTAGAGCTTGCGTATGGATGTCGAATAGCCCAGCACCAAAGTATTGGCATAAGTGGAGCCCTGAAGGTTCGGAAACTCGACCAATTCATTTTTCGGCAGGGACATATTGATCATTGAATTCCATTTGAACTGCCCTTTGACCAGATTTCTGGATTCCAGAGTGAACTCCCATCCCCTGTTTTGAACGGTGGCATTAAGATTTCCCTGTATCGAGGCAAATCCCGTTGTCCCCGGAAGCGGGATACCAACCAACTGGCTTGAACTTCTGTTGCTATAATAAGCACCTGTAAAGTTGATCCTGTTGTAGAACAGACCAGCCTCAAGGGCAACTTCAATTTTTCTCGTCTGCTCCCATCCGAAATTGGGATTGAACAGGCGCACCGGTGAGATGCCCTGCGTCCCATCATAGGCATAAAGTCCAGTCTGATAAGTATCAAGGTACTGATAATCCCCTATAAGGTCACTCCCTGCCGTTCCATAACTGCCCCTAACTTTACCGAAGCTCAACCATTTCATATTCTCAAATATCTTCTCTTTTGAAAACAGCCAGGCAGCACCCACAGCCCAAAAGTTCGAATACCTGTTGTCCGTTCCGAACCTGCTTGATCCGTCGCGCCGTCCCGTCAGGTTCAGAATGTATCTGCCATCATATTGGTAGTTGATCCGACCGTACAGGGACTGGTAATGGTATTTCAACGCCCCGGCACTGCTGACAACGATCGTTTGGGCCGAGCCGATATTCTCTATCAGTTCATCCGACGCAAAGTTGGAAGCATACAGTACCTGCCCTGTGGTCTTCTGTTCCTGAAACGTGGTCCCCACCAATATCTGCAACTGGTGATTTCCCAAAGTCTTGTCATAGCTCAGCTGAGGTTCCAAGATCCAGCTTGAACTGTTATTCTCCCCCTTTCTGATGCCTGACCGCTCACTTCCAATGTTGGTTGATGGATTGTAGAATGTCTTCGGATAGATCCTCTGCTCACTGGTCCTGTTATCAGTATAGCCGCCGTTGAGCTTGAAGACCAGATCATCAAACAACTTGTAGTCCAGAGAAAGATTTGAGATCAACTGCTTAGAGTTGGTCTTGTAGGTCTGTGTTGCCGCAGCCATGGGATTGGTAAACGTATTGTTCTGCCAGTTGAGGCTTCCATCCCCCTTATAAATATCCGGGGCATTGGGCGCAAGCCCTGTGTAGATCCTGTAAAAATCCGTAGGTGGCAGAACGTTGCTTTGGGTGGTGTAGTACGATGAGAAATTCACTGAAAATCTTCTGTTGGGGCTCTGGTGTTGAAGATTGATCCCAGCATTATTTCTCTTATAGCGGTAGTCACCCGGAAAGACAGAGGTCTGTTCCTCGTGCGCGCCTGTAAGATTGAATTTGGTGGTCTCCGTACCACCGGACACACTCAGATGATGCGAACTCTGTTCGGAGGGATTGCCTATAAAATATTTCTGCCAGTTCGTATAGCGGTCATTGCCCCACACACCATTGACATCATAGGCATTCGCAGGCAGGTTCTGGATGCCATCATTCAAGAAGGCCTGTTTCCTTAGCCTGATGTATTCCTCCGTTGACATCATCTTGGGAAGCCTCGCTACCCTTCCCAAACCATAAGAAGAATTATAGCTCACCTGGGTCTTGCCTTTGACCCCTTGCCGTGTCGTTACAAGCACCACCCCATTGGCACCTCTGGAGCCATAGATGGCCGTAGCATCGGCATCTTTCAGGACCTCGATGCTCTGAATATCATCAGGGTTGATCGCATTCAGCGGATTGGTATCAGAATAAGGCAGGACAGAAGAGGCCAGTCCCGATTTGAACTCGTTTCCGGTCGGGATTGGAATGCCATCGATGATATACAGCGGCGAATTAGCGTTGAACCCGCTGGTGTTGTAGGTACGAAGTGAGTTGCGCCCTCTGATCTGAACATCAAAGCCACCTCCGGCAGTTCCGCTGTTCTGGACAATACTGACACCCGCCATCCGTCCCTGCATCGCAGAAAGTGCATTGGTGACAGGCTGGTTCTCGATATCCTTAGACGTGATCTTGGCAATACTTCCGGTACTCTCCCGTTCTTTCACCTTATAGTAACCTGCATTGAGAACGACCTCCTCGATCTCGTTCTCGAATGAACCACTGCCCAAGGCGACATCGACCACTATCCTGTTTCCCAAAATGACTTTCCGTTCCGGATAATCAGTATGCTTAAAGACGAGGACAGGATTCTCTCCTGATACCTGAACCCGATAGACACCCGATCCATCGCTCACAGCAACAGCATCACTACCCTCCTGAAATATACTTACCCCTGAAATCGCTTTATTATTAATATTATCTGTAACAGTGCCTGTGATCACACGCATCTGCCCTATTGCTACGCCGGAGGCTAGCAAGGTGAAGCCAAAAGCCAATTGGATATGACTCAGGCTGCAAAAGTTTTTTTTCATACTTTTGAATAGATTTAATTCGTTAAATTTTAGGCTCTCTTCTGCACTGCGTAAATTCCACAATACTCATAGTGCTAAGAGGGCTTTCTTGTTTCTATGGCTAGTTCTTCTATTTTATACTATCTGTTTCTTAAAAATCAATATTTTTTCTAGCATTAACATAATGTATTTCGATGATGCTTGGGAGGAAGCCTCAGTAAGGACATAGCAAAACCTCCTGCCCCAGCACATCTTAAAAAATTAATATGAATGAAAATTGTGTCGCGTGTTAGCTTAAAAGCCGCAATGAGTTGTACACCCCATTGTATCGTTCAGTCTGATACTATATCTTGAGGAAGCTGCTTAGGTTTAATTGTAGAGAAAAGCGGACAACATTGGAAATAAAACAGCGTGGAACTCTACTTACCGCATCAGAGGTACTGGCATACCTTTACCACGAATAAGAGAGCCCACGCTTAATGCGTGAGCCTTCTACTTATCCTCTCGTGGTAAATAAAAAACGCCAGTTTTCTGATACGAGATTCTAAGCGAATAGCTTCTATAATTCTTTGAAGTATCGCAAAGTTACATTACAGTAACTTATTTTACAAATATAGTAAAAATTATATAAAAGACACTTATAAGTATCCTAAAATTTAATTCTAAACCAAGAATTTTACAAAGAATGAAAGATTTGACTTTTACTGATGCAAAGAAAGCTCTGGGTTATAGGATTTTTGAGTTAAGACAAAAAATTATAAATCCCGATACTGGAAAACCTATATCTCAAGAAGAATTAGGATTAAGAACTGGTCTTGTAAAAAAGACAATTGGTGAATTGGAACGCGGAAACACCAATCCAGAATTTGAGACATTATTAGCAATTATCAGAGAACTAAATGTGACTCTGCAAGAATTCTTTAATTTTGATATTTCGGAATATGCAAAGCTTGCAGAATTAAAAAAATAATTATAAGTTCTCTAAATAGAACTAGAACATTACAAGATTAATCCTAACGAGAGTTTGGATTTTTTTGTTTTTTTAAAGTAAAACCGTAAAGTCGATTGAAAGATATTTTTGTATATTTAATGACATTAGCAAAACAAAAATATATTTGATGAAAATTATATTAGACACAAACATTTATCGAAATTTAATAAAAGATAAAACTTCTGAGGAAATTGAAATAATTCAGGAAAAAATTATTGCAGCCGCCAAAGCTCAATCTATAACAATCACATTCCCAATTATTCCAGCGATGGAATTAATTAATCATTACAATGATACTCATCCTGTTATAAAAGATGAATGCAGAAAAGGTCTGAATTTATTAGTTAATTTGTCTACCGATAAAACAAAAAATAACTTACACGTCAAATTTACACCTCCGATGGATGTAATTTTAGGAAGCTACCTTTTTGGCAAAGAAGAAGATTTTTTGAAAATATATGCTCAAGCAATAACATTAGCACAAAAACTTGCCGGGAACCTTGATATCACTCCTGAAGATAGCATTAATGATGCAATTAAAACAGTTAGTGAACAATTAGATTTTGAAAAGGAAATGATCAGGCAAAATTATGAAAGTTACCTAAAGTCTATTAATGAAGGAAATGTAGATTGGGCTTATTTTCAAGGAAAAGGCAGGAAGGAAATAAGGAGAAAATTTTTTGACGGTTTGAGAAAAGGTGAATTATCATTTTTAGTAGCGCAAAGTCTTCTTGATCGTGCATATTTTAATGCTAAGGAGACATATCAAAAAGATGAAGAGTTTTTCCGAAAAGTCATTCAGTTTATGAAGGATTTTTGTCCAGCACTTGTAATGAATGAATTACTTTTAGATAATATTGGAAGCGGTGTCGTTGCAATTAGTGATCTAATGGATAAAAGGTGGAACACCATTCTAGATATTTCACTCATATTTGGTACTCTTTATAATCCGCAAAATGACGACATTATATTGGTGACGGAAGATCAAAATATAATTGATTCATTTGATAAATGTGGATTTAATGGCAAAGCCATAAAGCTTGATGATTTTCTTGCTTTATTAGATATTGAACAATAAAATGACGTGGAAAGTATGACAGGCCATATGCAAGTAAACAATTTTTACTTTATAGAATGTATAGATCCAAATGAATCAAAAAGTACAAATGCACTTGCATTATACAATGACATAGTTAGCAAGATGAATATTTTTGATAGTGATATTGATACTGAATATTTTGAAATTGAAACCAAAACTGACTTTTTAAATAGGCTTGATTGGATAGAGGGGAAAGATATTACTAATAAAAATGTATTAATCCATATTTATTTGCACGGTTCAAAGAATCGTGATGGGCTATTGGCAAATGACCGAATTCTCATTACTTGGCAAGAAATTCTTGAAAAAACAAGAAGCATAAACGTAAAATCCCATAACAAACTATTTTTAATTCTTGCTCTATGCCACGGAAAACATATTGGAGAAAAGCTGAATATAAAATTAAAATCACCTTTTAATTCTCTTATTGCTTCAAACTACGAGGAATATGTGGATGATATATATAATTTATTTCAAAAATTTTATAACAACTTAGTTTTCGACAATAATGTAGTAAGAGCATTCACAGAAGCACAAACTGAAAAGGATAATTACTTTTTTAAGAATACACATAAAATTATTGAAGAAGTTTTCAAAAAGTATGTCCAGGAAAGAGAACAAATTTTACCAAAATTATATCAAGAGTTCCTTCAAATTGAAAATGCACCAAAAATTTCTTTTAAGGAATATGATATACTTAATAAAAGAACACTCCCAGAAATACTTCAAAATATGGAGAATGAATTTTTTATTAGATAGATTGAAGAATACACTTGAAAAATCAGTAGGAAAAATAAATTGGAGTTCTGACAATTATTGGTACTCTCAGAATACACACATTAAACGAAATAAATTACAGTTAAAATTTCATGGAAAAATATATTGACATTGAAATTATTGGCAAGGGAGGAAACGGCGTTGTATGGAAAACCCAGAATAGCAAAAAGATTTTTTTTGCTAAAAAAACTATTAAACATTACAGAAAGACTGTTCCATATCAAAGGTTTTGCGATGAGATTGAAGTTATTCGGAAATTTCCAAATCCCGGTATTATCCAAATAGTAGATTATCATATACCATCTTCCAAAACAGCAAAGGAAACACCTTACTATATAATGCCTTTGGCTATACCTTTAAAAGACGATATTAAAAAACTGACCATTGAAGAAACCTTTGATCGAATTGCTATAATAATTGATACGGTTGAGTTTTTGCACGATAATGATATTACACATCGTGATATTAAAATTGAAAATATTTTAATAATTGATAATTATCCAAAGTTATCAGATTTTGGATTGGCAAATTTTCCAAAACAAAATAGACTATCAAGGTTAAACGAAAAAATAGGACCAGCCTTCACCATTGCTCCTGAAATGCGTAGAATATCATCAGCAGCTGAATATAAAAAAGCAGACGTTTATTCTTTGGCTAAGACGATTTGGGTTATCCTAACCAAAAATTGGACAAGTTTTGACGGACAATATAATTCTCACAGCTCAATAAATTTGAGGAATTACATTGATCTGAAAATAAATGAAATGGTGACTCTGGGTGAAACCTACTTCTTTTCGCTTGTAATTTTGGAAAAATTACTTTTTGATTCAACACACAATGATCCGGATAAAAGACCTACAATTAAAGATTTTAAAGACCGTTTCAATTTCTGGGTACAAAGTAACAGTGATTATACATTAAGAAATGGTATTGAATGGGAGGATGCTATCAGACAAATATTTCCAGTCTCGATTCCTGAAAATTGTGCGTGGACCGACATTTATGAAATTGAGAATATTCTAAAAATTTTATTTATAAATTATGATAGCTTAAATCATACTTTCTTTCCACATTCCGGAGGTTTAGATTTTACAGCTATTGAAGTCATCGAAATAAATAACAAAAAGTATTTGTTAGTAAATAATGAATACTTCTTCGAGCCCGAAAAACTGTATTTTGAGTCAATGAATAACTTTGCGTGGAGTTATTTCAGATTGGAAATTAAAGCAAACAAGCCATTCTTTGGGTCTCAGACTTATGATAGTGAAGAGCTAGTTTACCTAGATTCCAATATGAATATCTTTGAAAAAGATATAAGTTATTACAAATCTTATTCATTTTGCTATGAAAAAAGCTTTCTAATAACTCAGAAAATGGCAAGGATCAACGCTCTTAGTGGAAAACTTGATCACTACGATGGTCTTCATTCAAAAATGACCAACCCAGAATATAGGGAATTGCTAAAAAAGATTATAGCAAAATACCCATAGTAGATAGATCCAATAGGATAAAGAGTTTAAACACAATTAATTCAATGATAAAAACTATATTTATTCCTGCGTATTTCAAACCTATAATTCAAAATGTTGTTGAAAATATTCCCACCGGCGAAACAAAAAAGAATTGGTTTGGAAATGAAAAACAAGTTACAAAAAGAGTGGCATCTCAAAAGATTACAGGATGGTCTGAGTCAGAAATTGATGGTGAAAGATTGTCTAATGATATCAACAACGAAATTGAGAAATTATCTTCTCAAAATTTTAAAATTATTTCTATTTCGCCTATTACTTCAGGTCGTTACAATTACAAGTTTAGCTCTCAAGGTATATCTAGTTCACCAAGATTTTTATCAGACACAGAGAAAGTAAGTGGTGGCGGTAGTTATGGTTTTGGATATGGGTATAGTTACACAGAAGGAGTTTTAATTTGTATTGAAATTCTGTAGAAAGAAATTATAGAGATTAAAAAAGTTTATGAATTCCTAGAACTTAAATAAAACTGATATTATATGAAATGGATAGTATTTCAAGAACATGAAGAAAAGGCATTAAATTTCATTCAGTCTTTGCCAACAGATTATTGGTATTCAAACAAAGACCGTTTTTTTAGAAAAGAACATAATTGTAGTCTTTTACTTAAAATTGAAGATGCTGTATTTAAATTTATCCTTACAAGCACTTCGGAAGATTTCACATCATACATTGAGTCACATCTACAACAATTGTATATTGATTTTCAACTTGTAAATGAATTAGAAGACACGACAGATTATGAGTTTATTATTTCAAAAGAAATTGATAATAATTATGTAATTGCTTTGAATCAGCAGCTTGGCTCATACCGTGTCGATAAAATTCAAAAAAAATATTTGGGGGCTCACATAGAAAGACTAAAAGATAAACTGGCAAATGTGTTTGAAAGGATTACGAAATATGAATTTGACTTTTCAATAATGATTGCCACATCTTACCTCGATGAATTAATTAGTGAGCTCTTTAAACACACCTTTGAATTAGATCGATTTGCAAAATTTGATCAAAACACTAAAACCTCCGTTACATTAAATTTTAAAATTGAATATCTGTATGCTAAAGGAATTATTGATGCTAAGACGAATGATACGTTAAGTCTGTTAAGAAAAATTAGAAATACGCTAGCCCATCAATCGGTCATCGAAGAAAAAGAAGAAAAAAGTATAGATTCTCGTATCGTAGAAATAAAAAAGATTTGTGACAATGGAATACTTTCAAGACCCGAAACTATTCAAGGAATTACTGATAGTCGATTATTGGTATTGGTGCCAGTGATAGAAAATTTATGTCTTGCATTTATTAATGCTATACATTTTTCTAATCCACTTATCAAACTTGGAAACATTCTTTATGCTAATAAAGGTTATGGTACAGGATTCATATATACTACAGTACCCGAATATATTAGCGAAAGAGTTTTACATCATCTCGAACATAAATATCACTCTTTAAAATTAGATTCTGAAACTTACCACAGACATGGAATACAAGTCAATTTTTAGAAATAAGACAATTTGAACGGTAGCTTGTAAAGAATATGGGAAATTTAGCATTTATCAAATTTTTAAATTAGGTTAAAGGTTTGCTTCACAAGATGGAAATAAATTGTGAGATATATATTTTACAAATAAATTATTAATAATATCAATCAATCCTGACGAAAGTTGGGATTTTTTCTTTCATAGAAAGTCGATAAATGTTTAGAAAGATGCTTTTTATATTTGAAGTTCATTAAAAATACTGATTTAAAATTTTATCGTGTTTTTTAGTTTTGTTGTTTTACGGAAAACTGTAATAAGATAAAAATTTTATGATGTATATTGCATTTCTATTTAAACATTTGGTATTATCAATAACAATTACCTGAAAAACAAATTAATATAACAAAAATGGCAGATAGAACAGCAGTTGATACCATAAAGGGATATTTCTACCAATTCGATTATGCTATTGCGAAAATATTAGAATTACAAACTGACACTGACACAATTATTGTTGAAGGAATTGAAGATGTGGATATAAACACAGCGAGAGAAGAAACAGCAATTCAATGTAAGTATTACGCCAAGACAGAATACAATCATTCAGTAATTGCAAAACCTATTCGACTAATGCTTGACCATTTTAAGGAAGTTACAAATGGAACTAAGCAAAGAATAAAGTACAAACTCTATGGCTATTTTCAATCAGGACAGGCAAAGCTAACTCTGCCAATTGATTCAACTTTTCTCAAAGACCATTTTCTAACCTACACAGAAAATAAAATAAAATATTACCACCATACAAAACACAGCCTTTCAGACACCCAATTAGATGATTTCATTTCACTACTTGACATAGATATTTCTGCTTTAGAATATCAATCACAAGTTTCAAAGATTTCAACCTTATTGATTAAGCAATTTGGTTGCAAGCCTTTTGAAGCGGAACATTTTTTTTATAACAATGCTCTGAAAGTGATAAAAGAAATTGCAGTTGAAAGTAACATAGCAAAAAGAAAAATTAGCAAGTCGGAATTTTTGAAAAAAATTGATTTCAAAAGAGTTCTATTTAATGAATGGTTCGTTACATACAAAGGTGAAGCAAAATTATTTGCGGAATTAAGAACCCAATATTTTACAGGTTTAAACACCTCACCTTTTGAACGTTTTTTTATAATCGAAGTACCAACTACAAATTATGTAAGAGCAGAATTAAAAGATTTAATCTTGACCATTTCAAGAAAATGGTCGAAACTTTCAACAAGAGAACCAAAACCTTTCTGTCCTTACATTTATTTGCACAATATTCTTCCACAAGAGTTACTTGATTTGAAAAAAGAACTTTTTTTAGAAGGCTTCATGTTCATTGATGGATTTGATTTTGACGGTTCAGAATTTAATCCAAAATCAATTTCTAAGTCAGCTAACAATAGCAACTCAATAAAACTTAAAATACTCAATAAAATTGAACATATTGATTTAACATTAAATGAAATAAGTAAAACCAAAGAGATTTATCAGTTCTACAATACGAATCCCTTTTTTGATATTTCAAACGTAAGTGTCAAACAAGCACAGATTCAATTTACACAATTAACGGACATCAAAAAAATTATATAAAATGGCAGACGAAGTTGAAAAAATAAATGCAGAGGTAATCGCAGTTTATCCTGACAAAATAAAAATTGTAGTTGACAACCTTGAAGACTTTAGATTAGCAGGAGAAGTTTTGCAGGTTGGCTCTTACCTTAAAATTTCGGACAATGAAAATGCTACACTAATGGCAATAATTGAGAACTTCTCAATTATAGTAAATGACGCAGGGAAACGGGATTATGCAATTGAAGCACTTCCATTGGGAATGATAAAAAATGGCAAGTTTATTAGAGGCGGAGATTCTTTAGCAATTCCACCAAAGAAAGTTGAACCAGCAACGGAGGAAGAAATTAAAAAAATATACGAGCAGTCTATCGACCCAAAAGAGAAATTCACTTTTGCTTCTTTATCTTCTAATCCAAATATACGAATATCAGTAAATGGGAATAAGTTTTTCA
The DNA here is from genome assembly GCF_001643375.1 of Chryseobacterium sp. FP211-J200. Taxonomy (GTDB): domain Bacteria; phylum Bacteroidota; class Bacteroidia; order Flavobacteriales; family Weeksellaceae; genus Epilithonimonas; species Epilithonimonas ginsengisoli. The sequence goes on along the minus strand of NZ_LSHB01000035.1, from coordinate 63,930 downwards.
ACAAACACGTTGCAATAGTTGGTTCAACAGGTTCAGGAAAATCACATACACTATCTACGATTATTCAAAAAGCTGTATCAGAAAAAAGTGGAGATTTTTCAATTAATAATTCTCACGTTATAATATTTGACATTCATTCCGAATACAAATCAGCCTTCCCAACTGCTAATTTTATTGATATTAAAAATTTAGTATTGCCATATTGGCTTTTAAATAGTGAGGAGCTTGAAGAGTTCTTTTTGGATACTGATGCAAACGACCATAACCAAAAATTCATTTTTAAAGAAGCAATTGTCAACGATAGAAAAAAGCACTTTAAAGGAACGGAAGAAAATAAAAATAAAATTCATTATGATTCACCCTTATACTTTGACATTGACTATGTTTTAGAATATGCAAAAGAAAAGAATACTGAACAAATTGATTCAGGCGAAGTCTATGCTTCAGGTGCAAAAAAGGACAAACCAAAATTAACAAATGGAAGCCTTCACGGAAAACTAACAAACTTTGTAAACAGGTTAGAAAATAAAATTAATGACAACAGACTTAATTTTTTACTTGCACAAAAATCAAAGGACATAACATTTGAGGAAACCCTAAATCAATTAATCGGTTATCAGACAGGTAAACAATCCAATGTTACAGTTATTGATTTGAGTGGTGTGCCATTCGAGGTTTTGAGTATTACAGTTTCTCTAATTTCAAGAATGGTTTTTGAATACGGTTACTTCTACAAAAGACTAAGAAATGCGAAAGACCAAAATGAAAAAATTAACAACGACATTCCTATTTTACTTGTTTACGAAGAAGCTCATAAATACGTTCCCAACAGCGATTTAGTTAAATATCGTTCTTCAAAAAAATCAATTGAGCGAATTGCAAAAGAAGGTAGAAAATACGGAATCACTCTACTTCTTGCAAGCCAACGACCATCTGAAATTTCGGAAACAATATTTTCACAATGCAATAACTTCATTGCTATGCGTTTAACAAACCCTGTTGACCAAGGCTATGTAAAAAAACTTCTTCCAGACACATTAGGAACTCTAATTGACACAATGCCCTCATTAAAACAAGGCGAAGCTTTGCTTGTCGGAGAATCAATTATTTTACCTTCCATTGTTCAAATTGACAGATGTGCAAATGAACCATCATCTAATGACATACCATATTGGGAATTATGGAAAGAGGAATGGAAAAATATGAGCATTGACGAAATTAAATCAGAATGGTACAGTTAATTGAATTAATTGTAAATGCTTTTTTCACACTAATAGCTTACAACATAAGTTAAATAATAGGAAAAAGTTTTAATTGTTTACAAATTATTATATCTGATATGATTTTTCATTGTTTTTAATTATATAATTCTTATAATTACTAAAAAACTAATAATATGATTACTAAAAATACTAATCTTTTTGTTGTTTCGAATGTAACGAATTTACGAAGCAGAGTAAACAAGCTATACATACCAAAAACCAAATCGCTACTACCATTATTTGAAATTGTAAGTAATAGCATTCACGCTATTTTTGAAAAAAGAGAAATCGAAGATAATTATCAAGGAAAAATCATCATTAAACTTATAAGGAATGGTGATGAATCTACTTTAAAGGAGTTGGATTTCATCGATAAATATCCCGTAAAATCATTTGAAGTAAGTGATAACGGTATTGGTTTGAATAGAGAAAATTTCATTTCCTTTCAAGAGTTCGATTCTGAGAAAAAAGCTAAAATTGGAGGTAAGGGTATCGGAAGATTGGTTTGTCTAAAGCTTTTTTCTAAAATGGTAGTTGAAAGTATTTATACAGAAAATGGAAAATTTTATAGTAGAAATTTCGAATATAAAAAAAATATAAAAGAAGGATTTGATAAGTATGAAAATCCAGAATCAGAAAAAACTATCACAGGTACGACAGTAATTTTAGAAAACTTTGAAATAGAATATCAAAAGAAAGCTCCAAAAGATCTTTTAGATATTGCAAGGCAAATAATCACTCATTTTCAATTATATTTTATTGAAAAAGTCATTCCTGAAATTATAATTAGAAATCAAAATGATGAAGAGGTAAACTTGCTCAATCTATTTAAATCAGAATTTGAATCAGAGATTCTAGATGACACTTTTAATATTGGAAATTATGAGTTTAAAGTCTATATAACCAAGTCTTTTAATTCGCTTAGCCATAAAATACTTTATTGTGCTCACGAAAGAACAGTAAAAGATGAAGGACTATCAAAATATATAGAAGACCTAAGATATATTATTAAAGACAATGACTCATTATTAGGTTATCACTATCAAGTCTTTGTGTTAAGTAAACTGCTAAATGAAAAAGTTAATGAAGAAAGGACAAACTTTCATTTTTCCGATGACGAGGAAGGAGATTCAGAAAGTGATGATGACATTACCCTTGCAAGAATAAGAAGAGAAACATTACTTAAAGTTGAAGAGTTATTATCTAGCTTTCTTAGTAAAACCCGAAAGGAAAAAGTCGAACAATACATTCCTATCATACAAAGTGAATTTCCAAATTATGCCAGTGTAATAGAATTTAACAGAGATAAAGTTGAAAAAATCCCTGCGGGACTAACGCCTAAAGAACTTGATGTAAAATTATATGAAATTGAAAGTGAATGGAAATTGGAAGTTAAAATAGAAGGAATTAAATTACTTGATGAAAAAAAAGATATAACATCTTTAGAAGATTATAAAAAACTATATGATAAATTTTGGTCAGAATTTAATGAAGTTGGTAAAACCGATTTAGCAAGGTACGTTGTTCATAGACGCTCCGTAATTGACATGTTGGATAAGCTAATCAAATGGGATTCAAATCAAAGATTCTATAATGAAGACATAATTCACAGTCTATTCTTTCCAATAAAAGAGGACAAAGACACAGTAATTCATGAGAAGCAAAACCTATGGCTTTTAGACGAAAGATTAACTTTTAACAATCTTTTGGCTTCCGATAAAACATTTAATCAAATTCGACAATTAAATTCTAATTCTACAGATAGAATTGATTTAATTATTAGACAAGAAGAAATTTTTGATAAAGCAACACTTTTCTCGGAAGACAAATTTCCAAATGACTCATTTACAATAGTTGAATTTAAAAAACCTTACAGAAATGATTATGTTTTAGGAGATCCTAAAAAAGACCCTGTCAGACAAGTGAGAAAATATATCAATGAAATTATTGATAAAGAAATCAAAAGTGAAGGAAGAAGTATCGAAGCTGATAAAACGACTCCCTTTTATTGCTATATAATAGCAGACATTACCAGTACTTTGGAGTATATACTAAGGGAAGAAATGTTCACTAAAATGCCTGACAACATAGGATATTTTAGATTTTATACATCTGATGAATTAAAGTACAAAGCATATGTAGAAGTTATTCCGTTCAAGAAAGTGATTAAAAATGCTAAAGAAAGGAATAAGGTACTTTTTGATAAACTTAATATTTCTTAAAATACTTATCATAATAATGAGTATAGGAAGTGAAATTTTTGATAAACAAAAAGTTGGTCTTAGTGGAGAATTTTTCGTTGCCGCAGAATTATTAAAAAGAAATTTCCAAGTTTCTTTAACATTTGGCAATGCTAAATCTGTTGATTTAATAGCTTTTAAGGATGAATTAAAACCTCTTAAAATACAAGTCAAAACTCTACGCTCTCATAATTCATATACAGTAGACAAAAGTAAATTAAAAGGTCACTATTTCATATTTGTCGTTTTGAACAAGATTGGAGAACAGCCAACTTTTTACATCATTGATTGTGAATCTATTCTATTAAACTTAGAAAAATTTTATGGATCAAGTATTGGTTCAAAAAGAGAAACAATTAATTATGGTTCACTAAAATTATTTAAAGACAATTGGCACATTTTAGATAAGATATAAATTAGTACAAATTATATATAAAGAATTAAAAAGCAATTATGAATGAAATTAAAATTCTAACTAAATCTAAATTAGATAAAATTAAAAATAATCCTGAATCGTCTGGATTAGCTTATGAACTTTATGGAAAATCAAAAAACATTCTTGATTATACAGATAAAGAAATTTCCGAAATGGCATTTGGAATTTACTTACACAAAAAAACTTTATTAGTTGATGGTGATTATTTCATTTGTCTAAATGATGTGATTAAAATAGAATGTGAACTATATGATGTTTCGTATATACAGAAACCTACTTTAGAAACCTGGAAAGATAATAGTTGCAATGCAATCAGTAATATTAGAACATTTTATATAAAAGACTATTTTTTAATTACCAATAATAATAAAGATCCTAATTTTAATAGACATAAAATAACAAGATATCTAACCCGAATTGGTTTTTTAAGACATGGCAGAGGAAAATTTAGAGGATACTTCAGTATTTCTAATGATTATAAGACCATTCAAAATGGATTATTCCCTAAAGATTTATATCACCCAATAAAGAGATATATTAATGGGCTTTTCTTTTATGATGATTATAAGATTTCAGATTTTGAGGTAATAAGTTCTATAAAATTTATCGCCCACTAAGTAGATATAAGGTAGTCACCGTAGCTTTGCAACTAATGTTGCAAAGCTACGGTGACTACCTATAACCTCCAAATAAATTATCAATTTTGTCCAGTTTTTTTAGTAAATAACTGGACATTTTGCTATATTTGTTTCAATGTATACATGTATGAAAACATCTGATATTGTTAAAGTAAAGATTGATAGATTAGCTACTGGATATATTTTCACCTATAAGGACTTTACCCTATCGGTGGAAAACAAAGAAGCTATTATAAAAGCTTTAAATAGATTGGTAGAAAAGGGTAAGATCAAAAAGATATCAAAGGGGAAATTTTATAAACCGGAGTCAACTGTATTTGGTGAGCTACTTCCAGATCAATATCAAATTGTAAAAGATCTGTTGGAAGAAAATAATAAAATCACTGGATATCTTACTGGTTATAGCATATATAACTCTTTGGGACTTACGACTCAAGTAAGTAACACCATACAAATTGGAAAAAATAACACAAGACCATTTTTAAGAAGAGAGAGATATATAATTAATTTTATCAAACAACCTAACATTATAAACAACGAAAATATCCCCTACTTGCAGTTCTTGGATTGCTTAAAATTTATTAAAAAAATCCCCGATACCCCAATCGAGAAAGCAATTGGACGTTTACTATCTATAGCATCTGATTACAAAATGAAAGATATAGAGCAATTGGTAAGGCTGGTTCAGAAGTACCCGCCCTCTACCCGATCACTATTAGGAGCTTTACTGGATGAACTCCAGTTGGAAAACTATTCTGACAGTATTCTTAAAACCTTGAATCCAATCACAAAATATAAGTTTATGGGAATTGGAAATATTTTAAAACAATCAAAAAAATGGAATCTCATATGAATTTACATAAAGATAAAAAATTATTTGAACAAGCCATACGGTTTACTGCAGATAAAATGAAGATACGCTCTATTTATGTGGAAAAGGATTACTGGGTTACATTAGCTCTATATAAAATCCATCAGAATACTATTGGAAAAGATGTGGTATTCAAAGGAGGTACAGCATTATCAAAATGCTATAAATTAATAGAAAGATTCTCGGAAGATATAGATTTGGTTGTTTTGAGAAACGAAAATGAGACAGACAGTAAATTGAAGACTAAACTTAAAGCAGTAAGTCTCGCAATCGAGGATGAGCTTCCAGAAATTGAAGTTGATGGAATAACGAAAAAAATGGGAATGAATCGAAAAACAGCTCATTTCTATAATAAGCTATTCAAAGGAGACTTTGGACAAGTTAGAGATTTTATAGTATTAGAATCAAGCTGGCTGGGGCATCATGAACCCTTTAGCAAGAGAAAAATTCAATCCCTTATTGGAGAGGTATTAGAAAAAGATAACCAAATTGACAATGTAAATAATTTTGGAATACAAGCATTCGAAATGAATGTACTTGAACCTTCAAGAACTATTTGTGAAAAAATCATGAGTTTGGTCAAATTTTCATATACAGAGAATCCTATTCAGGATCTTAAAAATAAAATCAGGCATCCATATGATCTTCACCAACTATTACAACAACCAGAATTCATAGAATTTGTCGAATCAGAAGACTTTACAAAAATGCTCTTAAAAGTTGCTGAAGATGACGTTAAAAGTTTTCGTAATAATAATGAATGGCTTAGCAATCATCCAAATGAAAGTCTCTTTTTCAAAAAAATTGATGATATCTGGAAAAAAGAACTAGTACCAACTTACGAAAATGATTTTGTCAACTTATTGTATGGTCAACTGCCTGATGAAAACGAAGTTCTGAATACTATAAAATTCTTAAAAGAAAGAATGGAAAAAATAGAATGGAATATTACTACTAAATAGTTATTAAATAGTTTCAAGAGCAACCCTAAAATACTCTATCAAAAGTAAGTCTTACCTTCTTCCATAATCAAAAAAGAATAATATAATATTACTTTAATTGTTATTGTATAATTTCAAAATATAAACTATTCTGCAACCTTTTTTCAAAAACATATAAAAGCCAAGCCCGGCAATGTTTTTGAAATGGGGTTGCTCCAAATTTCGCAAAAATGCATTTCCGACCACAGGGAGGAATTGCATTTTTGCCGCCCAATTTTCACCAATCATTCACTTTTTAAAACTTAAACAAAGCAACCTGCAAAGTCAATTGACCTTGCAGGTTACTAAAAATTATAATCAAAGTTATATACTCACTTCCTCCAGAACTCTCCAAAACATTTCACGGTCTCTTATTTCTTCTTCGGATTCTTAAAAGAAAACACAATTCCCCCTATCTTCTTATCAAAACGAATATAACCCTGATAAGTCTTGCCTTTTCTGCTCTCCTAAATAATATTAAATGTCCTTTTAAATACGTGATATATTAAAATTTTACTCTAAAAAAATATTATATTTATCTGTCCATAATTGGCTATTGATCCTTTTAGTAAATAGATTGATTTATTTTTTACTGTGATGATGAATGGAATTATGAAGTTTAGTGGGATGCAGATACCTGTGAACTCCATAAATTATCATAGAGAGAAACATAATAACTAAAACTATCAAACAGAATATATCTTCCCAAGAAAGTCTGTGTTTCCCCCTCCTTATTACTCTTCTATTGAATCTTCTTCTAAATCCCATTATAATGACATTTTAAAAAATGACCTGATAATTAAGTCCAAAACTTTTCTGCTGGTAACTCTGTTGGAAGTAAGGAGAAATCATAGATAATGTTTTTTCATTTTCACTTTTAAACAAAGTTTTGATCTTAGGATATAACCAATATGCTATTTCGGTGGAAAGAATTCCGATACCGGCACCAGACAGTACATCCGTAGCCCAATGCTTATTATTTATTATTCTATACACACTAGTAAAAATGGCAAACGGATATCCTGAGAGACTGATCCAATAATTGCTGTCCCTATATTCCCTGAACATAAACTGTGCATTTGAAAATGCGATCGCTGCATGACCTGAAGGAAATGACATATGATTTGACTGATCAGGCCTCTCCCTTCCTATCAATGATTTAGAAGGAATAACTATTGCTAAAGAAATAGCTTGCAATGTTGCAAAAATAATCGTGCGATCTTTAAAATTATTTTTACCTTGAACACCCGCTAAGTTTAATCCATAAACGATCGCAACAGGTACAAATAAAGTATAGTTGTCTAATGTTGAATTATTTAATCTGTGATCGCTTACTTCCCTTCTTAAATTATAATCAAATTTTTTGATTTCAGGAATTGCAAAACCAATTGCACCTGCAGATATTAAGCTAACCGGAACAATAAGTTTTTTATAATCTAAGCTATAACCTCTTTTCATTAAAGACTCCTTTTGAGAAGCTATTTGCAAAGACAAAATATCCTGAGCATGAATACTTACAGAAAATTTGAGTAAAATGATCAGTATTGTAGTTTTTTTTACAGAAGTCCACATAAAAATAATATTTCTAAGTTTTTAATGTCGTATCAAATACTAATAGTTTCCAACTTTATATCATACCATTTGATGTAAGTTACCTGTTCCCATAAAGTATGGGAACTCAATCTATTGATATGACTTGAGAAAAATCTTTCTTAGAAATGTAATATTCTAACGAGACAGAACACTACATTTTGCTCTTTTAAAATTTCATTCTTTGAATTCTAACTGCATTCAGTATTGCTATCAAAGCAACTCCCACATCAGCGAATACTGCTTCCCACATCGTAGCAAGGCCACCAGCTCCGAGTACAAGTACGATAGCTTTTACGACAAAGGCAAGAATGATATTCTGCCACACAATTCTTTTGGTCTTCTTCCCAATATTGATTGCCATAGGTATTTTTGATGGTTTATCGTCCTGGATCACAACATCGGCAGTTTCGATGGTTGCATCGCTACCAAGTCCACCCATTGCTATTCCAACATCACTTAATGCTACAACAGGCGCATCATTTACGCCGTCACCAACAAAAGCTACACTTTCATTTCTAGCTTTGATTTCTTTTACCTTGTTGACCTTATCCTCCGGAAGCAGGTCTCCAAAAGCATTGTCAATACCAATTTGTTCTGCCACATACTTTACAACAGTTGTTTTATCACCGCTTAACATAGTCGCTTTTACATTCAAACTATGAAGTTTTTCAACTGCTTGTTTTGCATCGTCCTTGATTCGGTCGGCAATGGTAATGAAACCTGCAAATTTCCCATCATAAGCAATTGCTATGACCGTGTATACAATTTTGGAAGGATCTACATCATAACTGATATTGAATTTATCCAGTAGTTTAAAATTACCAACCAGGATTTCTTTTCCATTAGCTCTAGCTTTAAGACCATGCCCTGCAATTTCTTCAGTATCCTCTAAATTGATTGAATTGTTGATTTCTCCTACAAACTCATGAACAGCAGTAGCAACAGGATGGGTACTTTTACTTTCAACAACATTGACCAATTGGAGAATCTCATCCTTATCAAATTCCTCTTCAATGGTAACGTCCTGAACTTTGAAAACACCCTCCGTCATAGTTCCGGTTTTATCCATTACCACATTCTGAATCTCAGCGATTTTATCCAAAAAGTTGCTTCCTTTAAATAGAATACCGTTGCGGCTCGCGGCTCCGATACCTCCAAAATAGCCAAGCGGAATAGAGATCACCAATGCACACGGACAAGAGATCACTAAGAATATCAATGCTCTGTACAACCAATCTCTGAAAACATAATCATCAACAAAGAAATAAGGTACAATGCAAATCAAAACAGCTAACGCTACTACGATCGGTGTATATATTCTCGCAAATTTTCTGATAAAAAGTTCAGTTGGAGCTTTTTGAGCTGTTGCATTCTGTACAAGTTCGAGGATCTTGCTGAGTTTGCTGTCCTCATAAGCCGTATTAACCTTAACCAAAGCTACACTGTTCATATTGATCATTCCGGCTAAAACTGTTTCCCCTTTATTTTTAGAATCAGGTTTGCTCTCTCCAGTTAATGCTGCGGTATTGAAAGACGCAGAATCGGAGATCAGTTCTCCATCCAATGCCAGTTTTTCACCTGATTTTAGCTGAATAGTATCCCCGATTTTTGCTTCGGCAGCTTTGATTTTTTTAGGCTGATTATTTTCAATAATCGTTACCTCATCAGGACGTTGATCTAAAAGAGCCTTAATATTGGTCTTAGCTCTCGACACAGCCAGAGTCTGAAAAACCTCTCCTACTGCATAGAACAACATAACCGCTACTCCTTCAGGAAATTCTCCGATAATGAATGCTCCAATTGTTGCAATGCTCATAAGGAAAAATTCTGAAAACACGTCACCTTGTTTGATACTCTCAAAAGCCTCTTTTAAAACAGGTAGACCTACCGGTAGATAAGCAACACCGTACCAGACAATTCGTACCCAGTCTTTAAACCATTCCGGTTTGATGTAATTGTCCAGTGCAATGCCAATTAATAAAAGTACCAATGAAATAATCGCAGGCAAGAACATCTGAAAAGCCGTTTTATCAGTTTCTCCATGATCATGTCCATCATCATCTGAATGTTGATGCTCTTCCTTTTTTTTCTTTGGAATGCGGTCTCCGTCTTCTTCAACTAATTTTTTTGCTCCGGCATTTTTATAGATTTTGCCTTCTTGCGGAGTACAGCACAATTGCTTACCATTCTCGTCGTAGGTGTGTTTATGTTCCATAATAATATTTATTTAATGATTGTAAGGTTACGTGTTATATATCTTTATCGGGTTGGCTTCCTAATTTTATAATGTTTTTGTACCAGCCAAATTTGTTAATACTTAAGATAAACAAGGTTAGAACGGTTGCTAAAAATGATAACAGAAACATATTCAGCGCAAGTGCAGATCCTATTGCCGATGCAGCCCATAAAGCTGTGGATGTTGTAAGCCCCTGCATACTTTTGGAACTATCTTTAAATGCCAGTCCTGCTCCGATAAATCCTAAACCGGCAGGTATCGCAGCCAACATTCTTGCTATTGCAGATTTGTCATCTGTTAAATGAGAGGCAACCGCCACAAATAGACAAGAAGCCATACACAGAACGCCAAAAGTACGAACTCCGGCATCTTTGTGAGCCGTTTCCCTTTCGAAACCTATTAATGCACCAAAAAAAAGTGCTAATAATAATTTTCCGGCAAGTAAAAGTTCAAATTTTATATCCATTTTACATCACGTTATCTAGTTGTGGTTATATTTACCTTTTTTATCTGCTTCTGTTTTAATCCGTCATTCTTGAAAAGATAGTAGGCTGACTGATAATTTGCTATTGCTTTTTTCACATACTGCTCAGATAGCATCTCTGGATTTTGTTTATTATTCTCCTTATCATACAAATACGTCTCTGTTTTTTGCTGCGGACCTAGAATAACCAATTTGTTGTTTTCCATATATCCGAGTTTCTGATAGGTACTTACAAATATTCTTGGAGTATAAGTTTCGCTTAAAACATTTTTACCATAAAGATTACTCTCATACGTCCATCCTAAAAGTGAGAAAAGTGTTGGATACAGGTCGATCTGAGAGCACATTTTTTCAATTCTGAATGGTTTCTTGTTGTTCAAGTTGACAATCATTGCTGGGATATGATATTTTGCAACATCGATGTCGTTTTTGCCGGCACTACTCGCACAGTGATCAGCAACAATGATCACAATCGTATTTTTGTACCAGGGTTTATTCTTTATCTTTTTAAAAAACTGCCCGATCGCATAATCCGTGTATTTCACGGCTCCTTCTCTTCCCGACCCTGAAGGTATATCAATTTTACCCTCAGGATATGTATAAGGTCGATGATTGGAAGTGTTCATTACAAAATCATAGAACGGTTTGCCTACTGCAAATTTTTTATCCGCCTGCTTGATCACCTGATCATAAAGATTTTCATCACTAATACCCCAGGCATTTTCAAAAGTAACCTCCTTGTCTTCTATTGGTATTCTTGGAGACTGATAATCTTCCCCTACAAAAGAATTTCTTTTCCGGTCTACAATTGTGTATCCATTATTACCGAAATAATTATTCATATTATCAAAATAACCATCACCACCATATAAGAAAGAAGTATCATATCCCTTTTGACTGAAGATCGATCCTACAGTGCTCAGATTATCATTTTCTTTCCTGCGGACAATACTATTCCCCGGTGTAGGCGGAACGGCAAGTGAAAGTGCCTCCATTCCTCGCACGGTTCTTGTTCCGGTAGCATACATATTGGTAAATAAAATGCTTTGATTCGCCAATGAGTCCAACGTAGGTGTCAGATTCTGATTGTTGCCAAATGTTTTCATAAAGTCTGCACTGAAACTTTCCAATGTGATCATAATAACATTGGGCTTCTCATAGGAGTCAGCTCCCTTAATGTTACGTAAGATTGAGAAATCATTTGATAAGTAATCTGAGTTAGATTCCTGGAGATCAGTTCTCACAATATTAAACGCCACCCTATTATCGATGAGTTTATAGAAGTGTTCATAATTGATCTCGTTATTTTTATATGCAGAAAAAAAAGAATAGATTCCTGATTTTGACAGCTCATTCCGATACCTGTTTTCGCTATTCTCTGCTAAACTGTTGTCAATAAAAAATGCATAAATGACTGAAATGAAAAGCAATCCGAAAAAGATAAAGAATCTTTGTAAAAAAGGTGTACTGCCCTTAAAATTATCTGTGAAGTAATGCCTTTTATAGAAAAGTAAAAACACCAAAGAAGTCATTATTAACATGGCTGTAATGAGCAATGGCAAAGGATATGATTCATTAATATTATTGATTACTTCATAGGTATAAACCAGATAATCAACTGCAATAAAATTAAACCGGCTTTCAAATTCCTGCCAGAATGTTACTTCAGCAAAAAATGAAAACAACAATATAAGCACAGCTACATTAAAGCAAAAAAAAGTCATAGCTCTATTGAAAAGCGAATTATTATATTTCTGAGGAAATAAAAGCAGGTACAGACTGTACGGTAGCACAAAAAACACCCCTACCCCTATATCAAATAAAAATCCCAGAGCAAATACATTCAGCAATGAAAGAAAACTAATCTCTGCCTTTTGAAGGCTGGCAATAGAAAATCCTATCCTGAGGACAAAGGAAAAAATTATATATAATAAGAAAAAATTAATGAGCAGGCTATAACTGCTTCGCTTAATTTTAATTAGTTTCATAAACAAGTTTTATAAGTGATTACATCATTAATTCTTTAGAAATCAATTTTATTTGATATAGAAATAATCATTTAGATTTCATTTCATTTTCAATCTATTCTGATCATTCATCTACAAGTGTATTTCAGTTTCATCATAACCTTCATATTCGATTTGAAAAGTGGTATGGGTTATTTTAAAATCTGTCGTTGCTTTATCTATTAATATTTGCAGGAGTTCATTGCGATTTTTGTTATCATCTGCAATCACATGTGCGCTCATGGCATTAACGCCTGATGTAAGCGACCAGACATGTAGATCGTGGATTTCCTTGATTCCCGAAAGTTCTTCCAGTGAAGATCGAAGCTTGCTGATATCTACATCTTTAGGTGTACCTTCCAGTAAGACATTAACCGCTTCCATAAGCAACTTTAAGGTTCTGGGAATAATCAATAGACCTATAGCCGCAGAAATGATCGGATCTGCATAATACCACTGTGTTGTCAGCATGATCACGCCCGCGATCATTACTCCTACCGATGTCAGCATATCCGACAAAACTTCAAAATAAGCACCTTTCATATTAAGACTTGCGTTGGAATCCTTTCTGATAATAAGGATACCGATGATATTCACCACAAGTCCAATTCCTGCAACAATCATCATGGAGCCACTTTGTACTTCAGGAGGATTTTTAAATCTCTGAAATGCCTCGTATAAAACAAATAATGAAATACCCAACAGAACAACAGCATTGATGACAGCAGCCAAAATTTCTGTTCGATAATACCCAAATGTCTTTTTAGGACTTGCCTTTCTTTCACCAATTTTGATGGCAATAAATGCTAAGAGTAAACCGACAACATCTGTCAGCATATGCGCGGCATCTGCTAGTAATGCAAGACTTTTTGTTGCAATACCTCCAATGACTTCAGCGATCAGATAAGTCCCACTAAGTGCCAGAACGATAAGTAAGTTTTTCTTATGCCTACTAGATGCTGATACAATCTGTTTATTTGTGTCGCTCATAATTTTATGTTTTTACTGGATTGACTCTACATTTCGAAGTAGGTATTATTTTCTTTTTTAATAGGAATATCTTTCTCTTTGATCATCTGCAGAATGTTGATTTCTATGGTTTGTGCGATAGAGGTCATTGGCGTATCTACAGGAGTATTCTCGAAGGGGTCCTGCATGATGATCGCTGTTTTCTCAATGGCTACAAATATCAGAGGAATAATGATCGTCGTAATTATTTCCAAAGTAAGCTGGGAATCTTCCAATCCGAAAGGAAGGATAAATGCAAAGACGTAAATCAAGGTGTGGATCAGAATACTATATGCCCTTGGAAACACCGTATTTTTCAATCGTTCACATTTTCCCATATTGTCACAAAGCCTCATGAGAACTTCATTGAGCTGAACTTCCTTAAAATCTGAAATCAGACCTTTTTCGGCTATCTGTCTTACGTGATAAGAATGTTCATCCAAAATCGCATTGGGTATATTGACTGCATTGATTTGATGTGTATGCAAATACTCAACTACTTTATTGGTAAAGGGCTGTTTCCTTAATGCTTCACCCAAGGCATAGACCCATACGATTTGTCTCTCTGCAAATATTTTAACGTCCGCACCATCTTGAGGTACGAATTGATTTATTAAACGGATAAAAGATCTTGAATCATTGACGATGGCTCCCCAAACAGTTCTCGCCTCCCACCACCTTTCATAAGACTGCGCCGTCCTGAATGCAAGAAGCAATGAGACAGCAGTTCCAAGAATTGCGGGAATACTTAGCGGAATGGTTATTTTAGTGAAGATAGGATGCAGATCCAGCAAACCTGTACCTACTGCTAATATAACAATAAGTAATATTTGACTTTTAATTTGATCAATAAAATACCAGATTGAGATTTTCTTGTTTAGTAACATAACTTTGATTTTATAGATTTAAAGATAACATTATGCTAGAGGTCGAATTAATGCATTGCTTTATCTCGTAGCATAATGATATTTTTATTGCAACTGAAAGTTTAAATAAAGGCTTCAGCTTTTAAAAATCTAATCCTCATGACCTCCGGCATTAGATAATTTAGCATTGACGAAGAATGCGCCTTTTACAACAATATTTGTATCAGGTGCAATTTTAGTCACTGTAGTGATAGCAGTATAACCTAAATCTGATGAACCTTTGACAATTTCTATTTTCTCAAAATTCAGGGTCTTCCCTTGATCTTTGGTATGAGCTCCTGTCTCTTTTGTAGCTTCTTCCTGCTCACCCTCCTTTTTCTCTTCGGCATGTTCTTCAGGCTTTTTAGAAGTCTGTACAAAAACATAGAATTTACCGTCAGCTTCTACGATCGCTTCATTAGGAACTGCAGCGGTGCTGGAATTTCCAAGGCTTACCATTCCGGTAACATTCATCCCATCAATCAGCCCTACTTTATTTCCTGTTACATTGGCATGTACAGATATCGTTTTACTCTCATTTTCGAATGATGAACCGATACTGAATACCGTAGCGTTATACAATGTTTCCGGATTATTGGTCAGCTTAAACTGTACAGTCTGTCCTACTTTCATCTTAGGTAGATCCTTTTCAAAAACCTGAAGATCTAAATGGATAGAACTATTATCAATAATATCAAGAACAGGAGATGAAACATCAACGTAACTTCCAATCTGCGCATTGATGCCACTAACGGTTCCACTGATCGGGGAGGTAATAACCAATCCTGATCTCAAATTCCCATTGCTTACCTTTCCTGGGCTTATGCCCATAAGCTGAAGTTGTCTCTGTAATGATGATCTTTGGGTTCTTAAACCTTTTAATTCAGAATCAGAGCTTTGCAGGTTTTTTTTTGCTCCGGCATCATTATCAAATAATTCACGTTGCCTTTTATATTCCTGTTCAGCAAATGCAATTCTGCTATTTACTGTAAGGTATTGCTCCTGAAGCTGAATATACTCAGGATTATTAATGGATGCAATGACCTGCCCTTTTCTGACATAGTCGCCTATTTGAACATTTAATGTCTTGATCACCCCACCATACAAAGAGGTTACTGTGGCTTTTCTATTGTTAGGAACACTCAAGACACCATTGGCTTTAACAAGTGAGGCCAAATCTTTCATCTCAATTTTACCTAAAGAGATTCCGACTGCTTTCATTTGTTCTTCAGTTAATGTGGCGATTGTTTGCGGTGCCTCTTCATGAGCCTCCTCTGCCTGTTCGGTTTTTGCTTTTACTTCCGTTTCCTCAGAAGCTTCTTTTTTTCCACAGCTTAAGGCTAAAAAAGAAATTAACAGCGCAGATATTATATTATATTTAATTTTCATTTTATTTGTTTATGATTGAATTAATGGTAATAACAGATTGATTAACCTGTTGAATGGATTCCAGATATTTTAATTGAATATTCGTGGAAGTCTGAAGCGCAAAAAGATACTCAACATAGGAAATTTCTCCTGTTTTATATCCTAATTGTCCGGCTTTAGCTATTTTCTCAGCATTGGGGATTGCCTGATTAACATAATAGTTGTACTGCTCTATATCCTGCTGATATTGATTCAAAGCATTTTGCAGTTGTGCTTCCAGCTGTTTTTGCTGCAATTTTGCATTGGATTGTGCAACCTGCTTTTGAAACTCCCAAGACTGGATTCTCGCTTTCGTAGCACCGAAAGTGAGAGGGATCGTAACGCCAATAGTTGCCGCATGAAATCTATTTCCAGCATTAAAATTCTGATCCATACCATTGATCGTCTGAGTACCAATTAAGGACTGATTGGTGTAACCGATACTGAAATCAGGTAGACCTAAAGACCTCTCAACATTTTTATTTTTTTCTGCTATAGCCATCTCCTGATAGTAAGATCTTACCGTTGGATGATTTGCTATCGCAGTGCTGTCAAGTACATAATTAGCTTTCAAAGGTTCATAATTTGTGTTGTAAGGAACTGAGATATCCCCCGAAGTATTCAATAATGTTTTTAGGTTTTTATATGCATTATTCAAATAAACTTCATTTTGTTTTAAGAGTAAATTGATCTCACCTTTCTGAGTTTCTGCAGTATTGATTTCAATCTTTTTTATATCTCCTGATTTAAATCTGACCGTCGCAATTCTTATAAAATCCTGATATAAACTATCCAGATTTTTTAATTTTGACTGGTTAAATTGCAGATACTCGATCTGATAGTAATACGTCCTTACCTGTCTTGCAAGTTCGTTGACAGAGATCTCTTTATTGATCTGCTTTCCTTTAATCTGTTCAGCAATGAGTTCTCTCCTCGCTTTGAACAATGTTGGGAATGGAATACTTTGAGATATAGAAAAGGACTGATCGAATTTTTTACTGTTATATTGCCCTAACTGAGCATCTACACTCATTTTTGGAAGTTCTTTAGCAGTAGGTTTCAGTGCTTCTGTTACTTTAATATCCAGATCTCTGGACCGCATTAAATTATTGTTGGTTAAAGCGATGTTCGTTGCTTCCGAAATTGTTAAAGGGGTACCCTGTTGTGCATTGAAGGTTTGTCCCAAGAAAAGGAAACCTAAAACTAAAACAGCAGTCAGGGGTTTATTACCTGAAATGTTTTTGATCTTTAATTTAGTACTGAAGATAATGTATAACATCGGTAAAACAAACAGAGTTAAGAAGGTTGCTGTTACCAGTCCCCCGATTACAACGGTAGCCAAAGGTTTCTGAACTTCTGCTCCGGCTCCAGTTGAAATTGCCATGGGTAAAAACCCTAATGAAGCAACTGTAGCGGTCATTAAAACAGGTCTTAAACGAGTTTTAGTTCCTTCCATCACACGCTTTAAAATATTGGTTTCACCTTCCTTCTCTAATTGGTTGAAAGTTCCGATTAAAACAATTCCATTAAGTACAGCTACTCCAAATAAGGCAATAAAGCCAATTCCTGCGCTGATACTAAAAGGCATTCCACGAAGCATTAATGCGAATACACCTCCGATCGTACTCATTGGAATTGCAGTAAAAATTAATGTAGCCTGCTTTAGTGAGCCAAAAGTAAAATACAACAGCATAAAAATAAGGAATAGAGATACCGGAACAGCTATGGTAAGTCGTTTACTGGCAGCTTTAAGATTCTCAAACTGTCCTCCATACGTAAAGTAATATCCTGCTGGTAATTTTACTTTATCCAACTTTTGCTGGATTTCTTCTACTACACTTTCTACATCTCTCCCCTTTACATTAAAACCAATAACAATCCTCCTTTTTCCTGCTTCACGACTGATCTGCGCCGGTCCCAATTTATAACTGATATTGGATACCTGTGAAAGCGGTATCTGCGCTCCTGTGTTCGTAGAGACCATCAGATTATTCACATCATCAATACTGGTTCGATGTAAACTATCCAAACGAACCACCAGATCAAATCTTCTTTCATTCTCAAATACCTGACCTGCTGCCTGACCTGCAAAAGCAGTACTTACGGCAGTATTTACGTCTTCAATATTAAGCCCGTAATTTGCCATTCTCGTACGGTCATATTCCACATTGATCTGCGGAAGTCCACTGACACGTTCTATCTGCGGAGCACTCGCCCCATTTACAGACTGAATAACTTTAGATGTTTTATCCGCATATATTGCTAAAGAATCTAAATTTTCACCGAAAATTTTAACTGCTACATCTTGTCTGATTCCTGTCATCAACTCATTGAAACGCATCTGTATAGGTTGATTTTTCTCGAAAAACACACCAGGAATAGCTTCGAGTTTTTCAGAGATCTCATCCGCTAATTCATCATACGATTTTTTTGTTTTCCATTCACTCTGCGGTTTTAAGATCACCATCATATCTGTTGCCTCAGGCGGCATCGGATCAGTAGGCACTTCAGCAGATCCTGTCTTTCCTACAACCATTTTAACTTCGTCAAATTGTTTGATCAGTCTTGATGCCTGCATTGAGGTTTCGATACTCTGGCTTAATGAACTTCCCTGCGGAAGAATACAGTGAAAAGCAAAATCACCTTCTTGCAACTGAGGTATAAACTCACCTCCCATCCTTCCGAATAAGAAGACAGTTAGAGCAAAAATAGCCACGGTGACACCGACTAACCAATATTTGATCCTCAATGCTTTCTCCAATAAAGGAGTGTAGATCTTTTGGATCCTGTTCATCATTTTATCTGAGAAATTCTCTTTATGGGAAATTTTCTTGGATAAAAACAAAGCACTCATCATAGGTATGTAGGTAACCGATAGAATTGTTGCCCCTATAATTGCAAAACCAACTGTTTTAGCCATAGGTGTAAACATCTTACCTTCAACACCAATCAACGTTAAAATAGGTATGTAAACAATTAAAATAATGATCTGTCCAAATATGGCACTATTCATCATTTTGGATGCGGCAGAACCTACCTCCTCATCCATTTGAGCCTGAGTGAGTTGGTTTTTATTTTTTTTATGCTGTAGGACATGTAGTGTTGCCTCGACAATAATCACTGCACCATCAACGATCAACCCAAAATCAATCGCCCCAAGACTCATCAAATTGGCACTGACTCCGAAAACATTCATCATTCCCAAAGCAAAGAGTAATGATAACGGAATGGCAGACGCTACGATCAATCCCGCCCTCAAGTTTCCTAAAAATAAAACCAAAACGAAAATAACGATCAAGGCACCTTCAATAAGATTTTTCTCTACTGTATCAATTGCTCTCCCTACAAGATCTGTTCTATCTAAGTAAGGCTCTATAATGATATCGCTAGGCAAAGATTTTTGGATGTTTGGTATCTTTTCCTTGATGCTCTGCACCACTTGATTGCTATTTGCTCCTTTCAGCATCATGACAACTCCACCCACGGCATCTACCTGACCATTAAATGTCATGGCACCATATCTTACTGCACTTCCCAAGCGAACTTCAGCAACATCTTTAACAAAAATGGGAACACTTCCAGTATCATTCTTAACAACTACATTACCAACGTCTTCAAGAGATGTCACCAGACCAATTCCACGAATAAAATAAGCATTAGGCTTTTTGTCAATGTAGGCTCCCCCTGTATTTTGGTTATTTTTTTCAAGAGCTGCAAAAATATCAGAAATACTCACTCCCATCGCTCGAAGACGATCAGGGTTAACAGCTACTTCATATTGTTTGAGTTCGCCTCCAAAGCTGTTGATCTCCGCAACACCAGGAGTACCGTTAAGCTGTCTTCTAACGATCCAATCCTGCATTGTACGCAGTTCTTTGGAATCGTACTTTTTTTCACTGCCTTTTTTTGGATGCAGGATGTATTGATATACCTCACCAAGTCCTGTACTTACCGGAGCTAACTCTGGTGTGCCAATTCCTATTGGAATTTCTTCAGCCGCCTGTTTCAGTTTTTCACTGATCAACTGACGGGCAAAATAAACATCGACCTCTTCTTTAAATACAACAGTTATTACAGACAAACCAAATCGTGAAATACTTCGGGTCTCCTCAATATCAGGAACATTGGCAATGCTCTGCTCTATAGGGAATGTTACCAGCTGTTCAACTTCCTGACCGGCCAATGTAGGACATACAGTAATTATTTGAACCTGATTGTTGGTGATGTCAGGTGTGGCATCGATCGGAAGTTTGGTTGCACTCCAAACTCCCCAAATAATCAACAACAAGGTCATTATCCCAATGACAATCTTGTTCTTGATGCTAAATCTTATGATTTTATCTAACATTAGAATATAATTTTTATTGAATGTCACGACTACTTTTTGGAACAACTATTTGTTCTAAAATTCTAGTGACAAAAATGAATAAGAATACAATGCATTACTATTGCAATGTTTCCATAACAGTTTGGACGAAAGACAATTCTTCCGTCAGATCAATAAAAATTATATTTTAGGGGGTTGCCATATCTGATCGTACACCAAATATGCAAAGTCATTCTTTTTAAAAAGAATTTTTTTAGAATAGTACTCTTTTATTTGCTTACGATATTCTAAAACAGGTTTTATTTTAATGGAAGTAACGCTGATTCTGCAGCAGTTACAATAACAAAAAGGAGAACAAGAATCTGTTTTTGAATGAGCATCGTTTTGCTCAGATTTTGTGTAGGAATATGATATATTTTCTGTTTTTGACTGCGCCTTTGCACCATCCATGCATGGCATTAATGACAATGCCATGAAATAGACTGTAAAAAGCAATCTTAGAAAATTCATGTTACAAAGATAAATAATTTACTTTAACAAATGTATTAATAAGGAATAATAATATTGGAGTTTTAGTTAAAAGATTACTAAAATTTTAAAAAACATTAGAATCGCAAGTTGACATAACATTTAAGATTGGGTTTATTTAAAATTTAAAGCTGAATGATACATACAAAGCTTTTTTTCTTTATCGAAACACAAATTAATAAGATCTGATAAATGCAGCGAAAATATTAAACCAACAACTTTTTTTAACACTTAAAATTTACTTTACATAATTTTAAGACATTTTGATCTGGGTTATTTAAAATCATGTTGATATTAGTTTTTAAGGATAACAATATATAATTTAAGACATGCTAACAGGCCAATATTGAATCTCTACAAGTGAACTATAATTGACAAAGACCGAATAAAATCGGTCTTTGTCATAAAGTAGTGAAGTTATTAATCTACAATAAATTTTGAATAATTACCATCTAATATCAACATATAAGTGCCTTTTGCAAAACCTGTGATGTCAATTTTGTTAGACGATTTAAATGGGTTAAGAATATTTAAAATTAGTTTACCTGAAAAATCATAAATCTTTGCATTTGTAAATTTCTTAAGATTTTCACCTCTTATAAATAATTCTTGATTCTTAGCTGGATTTGGATAAATAGTAAATATATTAGTTTTTGAAGATTCTTCAGCTGACAATGCTGCACAAGTCCAAGAAAGGTCATCAATTGCTACCCTATTCCCAGAAATAGGATTAATTAATTTGATAACAACAATTCCTAAAATATTAATGTTGTTAATTGTTGTTGTAGCCACTGTACTACTGTAAGGAATTGTCCCGATCAACACTCCGTTTATTTCTACATTTAGGTTATTTGCTGTTCCTGAATATTTTAATTGTGTCTTTACCGTAAGGCTTTGAATTCCTCCAGAAACTGCAGAACTTGTTAAACTGCCATCCTTAACGGTTATTGCCTTACCTGTAATCGTTTCGTCAATTCGAGCGTCGGTCGCAGTCCACATGATATTATTACTTGTCCATGTTTGTGTGGAGTATGTGGAAGTACTTGTAGATGGAATATTTGAAAAATCTTCGGTTCCACAAGTTACTGTTCCTCCAGTTGATCCTTCTAATGTTGTTCCTGTAGCTACATTACTTTGAGTTGAAAGATTACCGGCAGCATCTTTAGCAATAATATAGAAATTGTAAGTTGTTGCTGGATTTAAGTTTTGTATAGTAGTGTTAATTCCTGAAACAGTAGCTTTTAAGACTCCATTTACGTAGACATCATATCCGGTAACACTAATATTATCAGTAGATGCAGTCCAACCCAATGCTATCGTGTTAGCAGTTGGATTACTTGCCACCAAATTTAGAGGAGCTGAAGGTGCTTGGGTATCTATAGTCGTTGATCCCCAAACTAAGTTTACAAAACCGGGATTGTCAATGTATGGATTTCTATTGCCCTGATAAACATAGGATGCGTTGTTTCTTGCAATCTCAAATGATGAGACTGGATCTAAGGTATTCCACGATAGTAACTGATTTAGTTCCCAAACCTGAAGACCTGGATATGCAGAGTTTCCCAAAATATTCCCACTGGAGAATCCTGCAATTTGTGTTTCATATCTGGTCACAAAGTAAAAAATCATTCTCGCAACATCGCCCTTAAATTCATCTATAGGTTCAAAAACAGTTCCTGAATATCCTGATGAAACAGAACTTCCTAACTTAGATCCGTTTAAAGAGGTAAATGAGGCAGTGCCAACCTTTCCAAAAGGATAATTTGATCTCATCCCATTGACCTTGCCGTCTGTAGGTGTTACAAAATGTATATCAGATCTCATCGGTAAATTTTGATTGAAAAGGCTTTGCGGTATAATGTGCTCTCTATTATAACAATCTCCTTCATTTGAATAGGATCCACAAGTATTAGTTCCGTGATTAAAGTTATAAGGATCTGAACCGGTAGGATTTTCCGAATACATATCTAAAACTGTTCCGTCGTTTTCATAAAAATAATCTTTATCTGAACTTTGAAAACCATTTAATAATGAATTGTATCCTTTATCGATATGACCATTGGTTATAATTGATTTTAATTGACTTTTAAGTGCTGCCCCGGTAAGGCCCGTGGCACTGCTGTAATAATTTGGTGGTAACTGAGCAAAAATTGAAGAAAATGTGAAGCTCAAAAAGAAAGCGAAAATTGATTTTTTCATTTTAATGTAGTGTATAAATAATGAATGAGTTAATAATTATAAAATGGAGTTTTTAGTTAAATGTTTTCCTTAACAATTTGCATATTAATTTCTTTGGAGTGATTCAATACTTTTTGTCCATATTCTGTATGGTACTGATGATTTTTTAAAAACTCATAGTTCTGCACTTGCCATTCTTTATCACTTAGAGAAAAACCCTGATGAAGTTCAAGCTCTCTTCTCAATAATTCTTCGTAAATATGATAATTAGGTTTGCATAGATGATACATATCTGCGTCACGAATTATTTTTTCTGCCAACGTTGAGGGTATGTGAGAATATTTTGTAGCGTTGATACATTTGATTACCTGTTTGATAAATTCTCTATCACAGTTAAGACCAGTAAGAAAAAATTCTGCAATCCTACTACTCTCCTCTTCGTGTCCAATGTAATATTTTACATATCCGCAATCATGAAACCACGCCGCAACTATTAAAACATTGAGTTCATTTTCAGTCACATTAGAATGCTTGCAAATTTCATTTACAGCATTTACTACTTCTTTTGTATGACCCAAACTATGAAACAATAGATTTCTGCTTGCTGAATGATCAAGTAATTCGTTGACGTAATTTTCAACTTTATTCAAAATTTGGCACATGTATACTATGAATTGTGATTGTAGCTAAAACAGCAATGAAAATTGGTTGATTGTTTTTAATCTCCTACAGAATGTGAACTAAATAATATTTTCTTTTTTATAATCTTAGGTTATCTCTTAATCATAATTCTTTAAGCACTAACAAAAGCTCCAAACCGATAATATTTCCCGGAAGCAACAATAAAAAATGACTTATTAAGAAGTGTATAATCGCTTAATAGAAATGTAGTTTTAGAAGAATAACATTTGATCAGAAATACTGAACTGATCTCTTATTCTTGATGCATAACGTTTGTACTTTAAACTAATTCGATTTTATTTTATCGGTAAAGGGATTTTTTTTAATAACTTTAATTACTACATATAGTAACATAGTTACTATAAAACCTCCGATAAAAATCATATTGTAATGCTCATGTTGTTTTATCGTTTCAGAGAACAATTCAAAAACAGTAAAAATTAAAAAGATTGCGAATAATCCATTCTTTTCTTTTAAAAGAACTTTTTTAGTACTGAAAGTCAAATCATTATTTTTAAATAGAGAAAAATTAGGAATAAATGCGGGAACTTCAGTTGCCCAGTTAGTATATTGTGCTCCAAATTTTCTTTCTAAAAATTGCTCTTCCGCAAAAACAATCCTTTCATAATAAATCCAATAAAAAAGAATAAATGAGATAATAAACCAAACTTCTGTGGTCATCAGTGCTAAACCTAGCCACATGAAAAAATTCCCCAGATATAAAGGATTTCTCACTATACCATATATTCCGGATGTATTGAGCTGATCTGCGACCTGTCCTTGCTTTGTATTTCTTCCTGATGTATTGTTTGGAGTAAAACCAACTGTATATATTCTGACAGCTAAACCTAATAAACTTACTGAAAGACAAAAAATTTCATAATCAATAGTACATTGAGCCTCTTCCTGAAGTAATACAGTTTGTATAAAAACAACCAGCCCTATCAGTAAAATACCAATAGGCAAAAAACTTCTGTTTTTAAACAGCCAATTTCCCTGGTCTTCCAATTCTTGTTTTAAAGGCATGCTGAGAAAATTTTAAATAAAAAAAGTTAACAGATATGATCATTTTATGAGTTGTTTTTCTACTCAAACAAATAGAATTTTAACTTATCTAGATAAAATCCTGTACTAAATCGATTTATCTGCTGCAAAACTAACATATTCGACTCGTCCAAAATAACAAGAGTCGTATTCTTAAGGAAATCTTAAGAAAGCATGAAAATAATTCAATTGCATATTTTATTTATTCGTTCGATCAGTATAATACTTCTCATAAAATCAAAGAATCGAAAGTAATATTCCTTTTGGCTCTAAAAATAATTTTAAAATGAATAATGGAACTCATTTTATTTAATACTCTTTAAAAACTATAGATAATATCGTATGTAAGCTAAAAACATTGGATTTTAAATGGAGCTTTATATTCCAAACTCAAGATTACCTTAGATAATAATATTTTAAAAACAGACCACTAATTAACTTTGAAGTGTTAGAATTTATTATTTTTGTCATGAACGTCAAAGGAATTAGGTTTATTTCAAAAGCATATCTCTTTAATAGGCTATACATAAAGGAATGAAAATTTTGATAATAGAAGATGAGGAAAAATTGCTGCAACTTCTTAAGGAAGGTCTGTCGGAAGAAGGTCATCAGATAGAAACTGCAAAAGACGGAAATAATGGTTTAATTAAAGCAGTCAACAAAAGATTCGACCTGATCCTTTTGGATTGGATGCTTCCTGAAATTTCGGGCTTGCAGGTTTGTAAAAGAATTAGAAAAAATAATCAAAAGACACCTATCATTTTCCTGACATCTCGAGACACCTTGGGAGATATTATTGATGGTTTAGAATCTGGAGCAAACGATTACATTAAAAAACCTTTTAGTTTCGAAGAGCTCGTTGCGCGAATTAATGTGTATTCAAGAACAATAGAACAAGAAGATTATTACTTAGGTGATATAACCATCTTTTCTGAAAAGTTTCAGGTTTTCAGGAATAAAACTGAAATTCCTCTGACACAGACTGAATATGAACTCTTAAAATTTTTGGTTAAAAATAAAGGGCTTGTCAAATCACGTACAGAAATTCTCCACCATGTTTGGGGTATCAATTATGAATATGATGCCAATATTATTGATGTTTTTATTAACGGAATTAGAAAGAAACTTGGCATTACCCCAAGTGATGAGAGAATAAAAACAATAAGAGGACGAGGCTTCATTGCGAAAGACGAATAATTTATGCTGAATCTATCATTTAAAGACCGAATATCACTTTATAATCTATTTGGTGTTGCCGTTTTGACACTACTTATATTCTCTGCAATTTATATTACAGTAGCTTTTACTGTTAATTATGATATTAATGAGGAACTGACTCGTGAGGTAAATGTCCACCGGGAAAAAAGTGCGAAGGTAAACGGTAAGATAACACTCGTTCATAAAGAAGAATGGCAGCAATCAGAACACAACACGATGGATATGAATCCTGTGTTCATTCAAATATTCAATGAAAATGGTAAAAGTATTGATAAGTCTCCCAATCTTGAGCAAAAAGATCTTATACTACATCCAGAGGCTACCGAAGAAAAATTTATAGATTCTCAATTGGATTCGGTGCCAATCAGACAAATACAGATCAAACTTGAAGAGGATGGACAAAGTTTCGGACACACCGTTATTGCAATGTCGATAAAACCACAATACCGTGTTTTGAATAGTTTACAGTATATTTTAGTGATAACCTACATTCTCTTCCTGCTCATTCTATTTTTTCTGACTCGTTATATCGCCGGTCGAAGTATAAGTCCAGCCCTTGTCATTATGCAGACAACCAAAAATATCACTGCTCACAATCTTAAAGATAGAATCACTCTTCCTGCTAATAGAGATGAACTATATATATTATCTGATAATATTAACGAACTTCTCAATAGAATTGAAAACGCAGTTCTTCGTGAACAACAGTTTACAACTGATGCCTCTCATGAGCTTCGAACACCATTGGCAATTATACAGACAACACTTGAGTTGCTTGTTCGTAAACCGCGAGAAACTGAAGAATATGTCTTGAAAATAAAATCTTGTATTGAAGAAGTTAATAGAATAAATGGGATGGTGAGTCAGTTGCTGATGCTTGCAAGATTCGAAAATTTTGACACAAATTTCCAACTCCTCCCTATCGCAATCAACCAATTGATTGACAGAGCAATAACTAGGAGCAAAGAAAAAATAAATACCAAAAGCATCAAAATAAACAATTCAAACATGAAAGAATATTTTGTCTTATCACATGAATCAATGCTTTCAATTATCTTTGACAATATCATTTCAAACGCTGTTAAATATTCAAATAATAATGGTGAGATAAACATTCAGCTTGAAAATAAAGGAGATTGGATTTATTGTACGCTGAGTGACCATGGTATCGGAATTTTGTCTGATGATTTGGATAAAATCTACGATCAATTTTACAGATCCGAAGCCAATGATCATCGTCATATCAAAGGTAGCGGACTAGGACTTTCTATTGTAAAGAAGATTAGCTTATTACTAGGTATACAGATCGACGTACAATCAAATAAAGGAAAAGGCACCGACATTCATCTGAAAATTCCGCGATTTAAAATGTAATATTCTGGCCGAATTTTAATAATTTCAATAAAATATGTTTTTATAATCAAGTTCTATCTATGATAAAACTTGAGCGGAAATCGAACTATAAAAATTGTTATTAGAATAATTAGAGAAGGTTGAAGTTTATAAAAATTAT
Organism: Chryseobacterium sp. FP211-J200; assembly: GCF_001643375.1. Taxonomy (GTDB): domain Bacteria; phylum Bacteroidota; class Bacteroidia; order Flavobacteriales; family Weeksellaceae; genus Epilithonimonas; species Epilithonimonas ginsengisoli. The sequence continues at coordinate 36,375 of NZ_LSHB01000035.1, read as the reverse complement.
TATGTTAAATTGCTTAATCCTATTGCTACAACCATCTTGATAATGGTGAGAGGAATATATTTTTTGCTTGATCTGCAAGATTAATATTTGTAAACATATGAAATAATAAATCAAGTATTTTATATATTAGAACTTTATGTTTCATCTTTAATGTAGCTCTGCTTAATTTTCATTAATTCATTTTTCTGTTCATTAATGAGGTTTTCTAATTCATCAAACATAAATTCTATTATTTTAATATTATCATCTGATAACTCAAAATTATTTAAATCCAACACTCCATTGGGAAACTTGTCACTCATAACTTCAAGAAAATTAATCGCATCCCCACTAAGAAATTTTTTATTTTCTTTTAGCCATTCTTTATCTTTACTTAATAAGTATTTGTACAAATTCATTTGAATTATTTTATCAAAAACTTCTTCTGAGTTGTTTTTACTAAGCCCGCAAAAGAAGCCCATTGATTTTTATAAGTTATGTTCCTATTTCTACCAAGCCAACGTGGTAAAACATTTAATTCTTGTTCTTTATTTAGAGCTTGTAATATTTCTATAATTGGTTTTAAATTTTCCAAAGGCTTTGTAATGCTTTGAATATGCACATAAAATTTCTATTTAAGCTAAATATATCTGTTTATAAATGGCGATATAACAAACTTGAACTAAAATATGTGTGCGATTTACTTACCAATTGGAATTATACCAAATATTAATTGGAATTTAAGATAAATTATACTATATTCACCTAAAAATCAAAACATTAATGTAAAAACTATCATTATGCTAATAGCAGATTTATATATAAGAGTATCAACCGATGAACAAGCAGACAAAGGTTATTCACAAAGAGATCAGCACGAAAGATTAGAAAAATATTGCAATCAAAATCAAATAACGATTGGGCAAATAATATTTGAAGATCATTCGGCAAAAAACTTTAACAGACCTGAGTGGACAAAATATATTAATTATCTAAAAAAAAGAGGTCTAAAATCAAATTTAGTTTTATTTACAAAGTGGGATCGCTTTAGCAGAAATGCTGGCGATGCTTACCAAATGATTAAGTTGCTGAACAAAAACAATATATCTCCTCAAGCTATTGAGCAACCTTTAGACATGTCTGTCCCAGAAAATAAGATGATGTTAGCAATTTACCTGGCCGCTCCCGAAGTTGAAAATGACCGCAGAGCTCTGAATACTTTTTACGGGATGAGAAGGGCACAGAAAGAAGGCAGATTAATGGGAACTGCGTCTTATGGCTACGTCAATAAGTGTACTGAAGACGGGAGAAAATATGTTGGACTTAAGGAACCAGAAGCATCAAATATGCTCTGGGCATTTAATGAGATTGCTAAGGGTAAATATACTACGAATCAAATCAGGTTAAAGATGAATGCTTTGGAAGGAGCAAACATTAGTAGTACATCATTTTACAGGGCAATCAAAAATCCAATGTATTGTGGCAAAATATTTATTAAAGCTTATAAAGATGAAGAAGCTTGCCTTGTAGATGCGACGCACGAAAGTTTAATTTCTGAGGCTTTATTCGACAAAGTTCAAAGAGTTCTAAGTGAAAAAACTTGGGAAGAAAGACCACAAGGAAAAGTAATTGCCAACAATCATTTTCCCTTAAGAGGTTTTTTGAAATGTCCAAAATGCGGAGGGCACATTACAGGTAGCGGATCAAAAGGAAAGAAAAATATTTATTACTATTATCATTGCAATTCTAAATGTGGTTACAGACACAATTCTGATTTAGTTAATTGTACGTTCGAAAGAGAGTTGAAAAAATTCGAATTTAATGTCGGATTTAGTAATTTAATAAAAGAAATTCTTCTAAGTAATTTTAAAAATATTGAGCAAAATCTCAATGCGCAGAAAAGAGAAATCTCTACTAAAATTACAAATTTGACTAATCGTTTAGAAAGTGCTCGTGAAAAATACTTGGAGGATAAATTAGATTTTGAAGATTATCAGATAATTAAAAACGAAAGTAAAAAAAAGATTGACGTACTAGAAATTGACTTGCAAAATCAAAAGTTAAACCGTACAAATACTGACATCAAAAACAAACTTCATCAGACCCTACAAATTTTACCAAATCTCTCTCAAATCTATACTAAAGGTGATGATGACACAAAAAAAACACTAATGTGTTCGATTTTTAGTGAAAAACTCGAATTTGCAGAAAATACGTTTCGAACACCCCAGCTCAACTCCGCACTATCATCTATCTTACTAATTAACAACATTTTACAAAGTAAAAAAAAAGGAAAAATCACTGATAAAAGTGACTTTTCCCTTAGAGTGACCGCGAAGGGATTCGAACCCCCAACCCTCAGAGCCGAAATCTGATATTCTATCCAGTTGAACTACGCAGCCTTTTTTATAAATGATAATCGCTAAGTGATGAATGATCATTTATCGATTATGATCTATCAATTATGCTTAGAACGTGATCTTCACACCACCCAAAAACTGTGCTCCCAAAACTTTGTAGCCTGCATAATTCTGATATTTAGCGCCAAGAAGATTATTTCCGAGTGCGAAAATACTGAAATTTTTATGAAGTTTGTACTCTGCGGATAAATTTAAATCTGCATAACCGCCAACTTTTACATCTCGATTCTCTGCAGACAAATATTGACCAGGCACAAAATCGTTAGGCGTTACTAAGAAAGCATTTGAGGTTCTGTCGGTTACGAAATATCCTTTGAAACCAAGTGCCAGTTTTTTCTCCAGCATAGTATATTTTGCACCAAGATTGAATTGAACCAAAGGCTTGTAATAAACTTCTTCCAGATTATCCAACTTATACTTCATAAAGTGTAAACCTGCATCCACTGTAAGATTTTCCATCGGGAACGCTTGCAGATCTCCCTTGATTTCCATCAAAGTTCCATTGTCATAGATTGAATTAAAAGTGTTTGCATAATCAAATCCTGGTCTGTCCACAGCAATTGAATTATTAAACAAACCGTTATTCACAAAAAACTGCGCGTTATTCACTTTGCTGAAACCTGCGTTCACATCGTATTTGAACATTTGGTTAATATCACCTTTCAAACCGAAATAGAAATGGTATTTATTTTCTGTTGGTGTCAAAAGCAAGTCTGATATCAGAAATGGATTTTCTTCCAAAAGATTCCCGTAAGTGTTCAGCTTCAAACCGCCGTCAATTCCTCCGTAAAACTTGAATTCATCTGCGGCAGCAACCAAAACTTCCGCTCTTGGAAACCAATAGAATTTGCTTCCTTTATTTTCTCCTGTAAAATCCGATAATTTAGAATTTAGAAAACTAAAATCCGACCCTATCAACAAATAGGATTCACCTTTGTAGAAAGTGACTTTTGGTGACAAAGTGAAATTAAGTTGATTGGAATTATTTTGATTCAGCAATTCAAATTTTGAATTGACTGTTTCCAAATCAACGCCCAGATCTGCGTTTGCCGTGATGTCGCTGCTAATTTCAAAATCGTGCTTCGACAAATTAAGTTCAATGTCAGCATAACTTTCTTTCGCATCAAAATGATCGCTTAGAAAATATGATCTCACTTTTACATTATTCAAGATCTCATTGGAATAATTGTCGTAAGAAGCATTCACACTGAATTTATTGACCTTTTGCTGTAGATCTAGATCAGAGTTTTCAGGCGTAAAAGCATAAATCCCGTAGTAATTATAATTATTGAAACCATAATTCGCGTCTAGATTAAACTTGCCTTTTTCTGCATAGATATTCGCATAAGCACCAATCTTTGCCTGACTGCTTTTGGAATCCCAATTGTAGTCTTTTTTAAGTCCTGTTGTTGATAAATAATGAACATCCGCTCCTACTTCCACATTCTCTTGAACTTTTCCCGAGATATTCGCATCTGCCAGGAATTTTCCATAATTACCGTAACCCAATCTAAAATAATTGGACTGAAAATCATTATTGAATTTCGGAGAAATATCTTCACTTTGGATCTCAGTCGTTTTGAAGTCAGAAACCGGCGGAACATTCACAATATCATATTTCAGATTAAGAGAATCCTCCTTCTTTTTATTTTCAGGTGGATAATTTTTCTCTTGGATGACAGACGTTTTTTTCTTCTCGATCTTCTTGACTTCTGGTTCACGTTTTCTGTTCAGGATCAATTGCTCTTCTTTGATCTGAGCTCCGATTTCCGAAATTCCGAAAGTTCCAAAAAATGCCAGAACGGCGATATATTTCAGTTTGTTCATTTTTTTATATTTAAAGATTAAATGATTAAAAATTAAAATATTAGCAGTAGTAATTTTTGAATCGTTTAATCATTTAATTTTTTAATTGTATTTACTTCTTGATCTGCGCTTTCACTTCCTTCGCTTCCGCCACAACTTCTGGGAAGTCACCGTAATTATTGATGATCTCGTCCAAGGTGTAACTCGCTTGGTAATTATCTTTCAAAGCCAAATAATTTTTAGCCATAATCACCAGAGCTTTTGCGCCCCAATATTCTTCTGAAGCGTAATTGTTTGCCAATTTGAAAATGGTTTCATTAGACGATTTAAAAGCTTTTCCTTTGTTTTGATAGAATGCTTTTGCGTAAAGAGCTTCCGCCGCAACTTCCGTATTTGAGGATTTTTCTAATGAAGAATAAGCCGTTTGCGCATCTTTGTCTTTCGATTGCTGCATCAGACTTCTTGCTTTGATTACTTTCGCCTGTTCCAACGTTGCTGCAGAGTTTTTCGAGTTTGAGATCACGGCATTGGCGAATTTTTCAGCTTCGGCAAAGTTCTTTTCGTCCGCATAGATTTTCATTAATTCAATCGCAGCGAAGTTTTTGATATTGACGTTTGTTGAGTTGGCAACTTGTTCCAGATATTTTTTCGCATCCGCAGTTTTGTCCTGCGAAATGTAGATCTGCGCTAATCGAACCTGCGCATCTTGCTGATAATCATTCTGGAAATCGGCAACATTCTGCAACGGCAACATTGCTTTGTCAATTTGTTTTAATTGATAATAACTTTCGCCCAACTCGTATTGAGATTTGAAGAGATTGTCGCCACTCGGATTTTGATCCAGATATTTCTCGTAGTAAATAATTGCTGTGCTATATTGCTTTTTTTCAAAAAGTTGCTGAGCATTTAATAAAATCACATTATTAAAGTCATCTTCCGATATTTTGACATTTAAACTCTTTGCAAAATTTTCATAAGCATTAATATCACCAATCTTTAGATACAATTCTTTTGAAGCAACAACAATTTTATCAGCGTAAGCCGTATTCTTGTATTGATTTGCCAAAAGCTGGAACTCCGCGATCGCTTTATCAGTTTGGTCCTGATCGATGTAATTCTGAGCTCTATAGATCTGGGAATTCGCTACCAGATCTTTGTCTGGACTTGAATTAATAACTTTATCGAAGTATGAATTTGAATTATTGAAATCGTCATTCTGCGCATAAGCTGTTCCGATTTCATAATTCGCGTCATCAACATATTCTGAGTTTGGATATTTTGAGATCAAGGTTTTCAATTCCGCAATTTTCGCAACCGTGTCGCCTTTGAAACCTAAAGCCAAAGATTTTTGATACAAAGTGTAATCACTGGCATTTTCGGTTTTGTTATAGATCTCTAAAGCCTCATTCAACTGATTGTTAGCATAATAAGTATCTGCCAAACGCAATTCCGCATCCGCCTTGAATTCCTGTTTCGGGAACCTCAGATATTCTTTAAAATATTCCTGCGCCGAAGCAAAATCCTTAGCCTTGAAATAAGCGTAACCCAAGTCGTAATCCAATTGCTCACGCTCTGGGAAACCTTCTGCCGTTTCATTTTCAAGTTTTGTGTAAGTCGCGATCGCTGATTTGTAATCGCCTTTTTGATAGTAAGTTTGACCCAACCAATATTGCGCTTTCTTGTAAAATTCTTTGTTTAAATTAGATTGAAGACTTTGCTTGAAATATTTTTCAGCCACATCAAAATTCCCTTTGTTGAATTCCTCAGAACCCAAAAGATAGGAAACCTCTTGCTCTATTTTCTTGGTCTCATTCGTTTTCTGGTCAAGCTTTCCGAGTGCTTCCAAAGTCGCTTTGTAATCTCCGGAATACAAATAGGATTTAACCAAAAGCGACCTCATTTCCTGAGTTTTTGCACCGCTCGGATATTTATCAATATATCTTTGGATCACTTTTGATGAATTCTCAAACGGATTTCCCAGCTCGTAACTCAATTTCGCATATTGTTCCAAAGCCAATTGCTGAACTTTCTGGTCATAATTCATTTGTGACGAATTACGATATGCCGACAAAGCTTCCTGCTTTTTCCCTGTTTCCAAATACGCATTTCCCAATTGGTAATAAGCGTTTTGCGCCAACGGAGAATTGCTGTTGATCAATTGGTTATAATATCCAACCGCTTCGTCATTTTTCTTCAGCTGAGCGGAAACAAATCCCATCTCGTAAAGGTCAGATTCTGAAGGCGTTTGTTCCTTATCCAAAAACAATTTCAAATGTGGATAAGCCGACTGATAATCGCCTTTCATAAAATAACTTTCGCCAACAATCTTATGGGTTTCTGTATCGTAACTTGTTGATTTTCCATTATTAAGAAGTTCATTTCCTTCCGAAATTGCCAGGTCATATTTTTTTTGATTATAGTGCATCTGAACATAATAAGGTTTCACAAGATGTGCATATTCCTCATTATTTTTAATTTGGTCAAAATAGATGAAGGCATTATCATTCTGTTTGTCAGCGTAATACAAATGTCCGAGCATATAAGATATTGCAGGTTTGCTAGTTTCATCCGCAGATTTGAAAGATTCTTCCAAAGCCTCTATTGCGCCAGCGGAATCGCCAGTCATAAACTTGGCGTAACCCAACTTCATAATATGTTGCGTGTTTTCCTCTTTGCTCAATTGGTATTGATTGACTTTCTGTAAAGTTTCCAACGCTTTCTCAAAATCTTTTTTTGCCAAATAATAATCAGCCAAAGGTCCATTCGCCTGAGCAAAATAAGCCGAATTCGGATATTCTTTCATAAAAGCGTTTAGGCCTTCTTCCGCGTATTGTTGCTGAAGGATCACGCCGATCACGTTGCTGAAAAATGCCGAAGCTTCCTTTCGGGAATTGCTGAGATTCTTGTTGTAAAAATATTGTTTGGAATATTCGTATTGCGAAGCGTTGTAGATCTTGGTCTGATAGAGATTATCTGCCAAACCGAAATGATAATCTTCGTTCTTTGTAAAATATTGAGATTGTTGCGCCTCGGAAATCCCGTAAAGAGAGATCATGGAAGCAAGTATTATTTTTTTTGAATTCATTTAAAATTGAATTTTCTTAAAATCTTAATTATAGTCTTCGAGAGCCTCAGACTGACAAAATCATAATTGAAGAATCGTCTGCAGCAAAGTCTATTCCTTTTCAACGAAAATAGCGAAAAGATATTATTTAGCGGGCATCAATTGGGAATTAATTACAATTTCAGAGCAACAAATAATCAAGAATTCAATCTTACAATTATTATGACAAACATCAGAGTCATTTGAACTAAAAACAACTTTAGTTTAACAATTTTTTAACGAAATCATCATTTTTCATTACATTTGTTTCTTTCATAAAAATCTTAAGCTTTGATAAACTCACTTTTCAGAAGAAAATCTACTAATGCGATTCTCAAACAAGGCGGCGACGGCGAACACGCTGCACTTAATAAAGTTCTTACAGTAAAGGATTTAACATTCTTTGGAATTGCGGCAATTATCGGTGGAGGAACATTTAGTGCCATTGGAAACGCTTGCTTTTCCGGTGGTCCTGGAGTTGTTATTCTTTATGTGATCTGCGCAATAGCCTGTGGATTTACAGCAATGTGTTACGCAGAGTTTGCATCACGTGTTCCTGTTTCTGGTAGTGCTTATACTTATGCATACGTCTCTTTTGGAGAAATTTTTGCGTGGATCATCGGCTGGGCTTTGATTATGGAATATTCTATTGGTAATATTTACATCGCCTTTTCCTGGAGCGGATATTTTACCAATTTGCTGGAGACATTTCACATTCACCTTCCCGAATGGCTCACAATCAACTACTTGTCTGCGAAGGAAGCTTTTGCAATGAACAAAGGTGCTGAAGGTCTTGCTGCCTGGAAAAATGCGCCAATCATTGGAAACCTTAGAATCATCTTCGATCTTCCGGCTGTTATCATCAATGTTTTAATTACTTATTTGGTTTACAGAGGTGCAAAGGAATCCAGAAACTTCAGCAACGTGATGGTTTACATCAAATTAGCAATTATTGCTTTGGTAATAGTTGTTGGAGCTTTTTATGTTGACATTGAAAATTGGACACCGTTTATGCCCAATGGTTTTGGTGGTGTGATGGGCGGCGTTTCGGCAGTATTCTTTGCGTATATTGGTTTCGATGCCGTTTCGACTTTGGCTGAAGAAAGTAAAAACCCGCAACGCGATCTACCAAAAGGGATGATATATTCCTTGGTGATATGTACCGTTGTTTACATTATCCTAGCTTTGGTATTAACCGGAATGGTCTCTTATCAATTACTAGGTGTGAGTGATCCTTTGGCAGAGATTTTCGCATTGAAAGGGGTGAAATGGATGCTTTTCATTGTTTCCATTGCAGCTGTAGTAGCGATGACAAGTGTGATGTTAGTTTTTCAACTCGGACAACCAAGGATTTGGATGACAATGGCAAGAGACGGATTGATGCCTAAAAAATTCGCAGAGATTCACCCAAAATTCAAGACACCTGGATTTGCAACCATTGTGACCGGACTTGTAGTTGGGCTTCCAATATTTTTTACGAATGAAAACTTAGTTTTAGATTTCACCAGTATTGGGACTTTGTTCGCATTTGTATTGGTCTGCGGTGGTGTTCTGATGCTCTCTCCACAGAGTGAAGCCGAATTGGCAGAACGTGCGACAAAAGGAAAATTCAGAATTCCTTATATTAATTCAAAATTCATATTTCCTGCTCTGTTAGTAATCTCCGCAGGATTGATCCAATATTTGTTTCCAACATTTTTCTCAGATACTTTCAGATTTTCCAAAGAGCATTTTGCGACCAACATTTCTATGGTAGTATTTTTCATCCTTTGTATCGTGATGTCGTTTCTTGCATTCGTGAAAAACCTGTCTTTGATTCCGTTGTTGGGATTGGTCTCTTGCTGTTATCTTCTTACCGGAATGGCAGTTTCAAACTGGAAATGGTTTGGTATTTGGCTTGTTATCGGATTGGTATTTTATTTCCTTTATGGTTACAAAAATAGCAAACTGAATAAAGAAGCTAGAAACTCAAATTCTTAAAAATTATTTTTCGAATTATCATCGATGAAAAACTTTCTTAAAAGTAATATTTCTCAGGAATCGCTGGCTCTGCTATTAACCCAAGCTCCTATTGCATTATCTATGTTGATGGGCGATGATTTTACAATCCAAGTAGCCAATCCACAGATCTTGGAACTTTGGGGCAAAAAGCCGGAGATCATAGGTCTAAAACTTCTAGACGCGCTTCCAGAGATCAAGGACCAACCCTTCATAGACTTGCTGAATAATGTAAAAAAAACAGGAACTCCTTACAAAGGCTACAAACAGCTGGCCTACATTGTCCGAAACGGAAATACCAAGGAATGCTATTTCGATTTTATCTATGCTCCGATCTATAATGATGACGAGAGTGAGATCATTGGAATAAGCGTCGTTGCAACGGAAACAACAGAACAGGTTCTGGCCGAAAGAAAAGTTGCGGAAACAGAATACAAATTAGAAAACCTTATCAAGGAATCAGATTACGCCATTGCAATTTACAAAGGAGAAGACCTCGTCATAGATATGGCGAATGACAAAATGCTGAAGACTTGGGGAAAAGATAGATCCATCATTGGAAAAAAAATAGAACAAGGCATTCCCGAATTGGTGGGACAATCATTTTTAGGACTTTTGAAAAAGGTTTATGAATCTGGAGAGACCTATGCTGCAAACGAGGATCGTGCAGATCTAGTGGTCGATGGGAAATTGCAGACTTTCTATTACAACTTTTCTTATCAACCGCTTAAAAATCACAATGGTGAAGTTTATGCTATTGCAAATGTTGCTGTAGACGTAACAGATGTTGTTCTAACAAAAAAGAGATTACAGGAGAACGAAGATAAATATAGAAATCTTGCCGACAGTCTCCCAATCATCATTTGGACCGCTGATAAAGATGGCAATATAGATTATTACAACAAAAAGTGGTATGATTATACTGGTTTTGAAGGCATTGACAATCGCAAAAATGCCTCCCAAAAGATCCTTCATCCCGATGACTTCCCAAAAGCAATGGCCATATGGAAAACCAGTCAAAAAAATAAAAGTGCCTACGAGATAGAATATCAATTTCGAGATAAAAGTAAGGAAAATTGTTACCGTTGGTTTCTTGGGAGAGCAGTTCCCATCAAAGATGAGAATGGCGAGGTCATCCAATGGATTGGAACTTGTACTGACATCGACGAATTCAAACAGTTCCAGCAACAAAAAGACAACTTCTTGGGAATTGCGAGTCACGAACTAAAAACACCATTAACAAGCCTAAAACTGTACTCTCAATTTCTGGAAAAAAATCTCCGGAAACAGGAAGATCATAAAAATGCAATGGTTGCGCTGAAAATGGATGATCAGATCAATAAACTTAATAATCTTATCAATGACCTGCTGGATGTCACAAAGATCCAGAATGGAAAGATCCTACTCAATCATTCGGAGTTTGATTTTGACGCTCTTGTACACGAAGTGGTGGCAGAACAGCAGATGAGTACCAAACAAAAAATAGACCTTGAAACCGAAAATATCGGAATAGTCTCTGGCGATAGAAATAGGATATCTCAAGTGATGAGCAACCTGATCAACAATGCAATAAAATATTCCCCAGAATCTGATAAAATACTAATAACAACCAAATTAAAAGAAAACAAAACCGTACTTTTCTCTGTAAAAGACTACGGGATCGGGATTCCTGAAAACAAAAAAGACAAAGTTTTTGAACAGTACTACAGAGTCAGCGGAAGCAAGGAACACACCTTTCCAGGTCTTGGCCTTGGACTTTATATCTCTTCTGAGATCATAAAAAGAAGCGGTGGCAAGATTTTTGTAAATTCAGTTGAAGGGAAAGGGTCTGATTTTTGTTTTGAGATTCCGAAAATTTATAACCTATTGTAATATTTACAAAACTTTACAAATGTCAAAAAAAATATATGTTGTGGATGATAGTCCAGCCATCTTAGATTCAGTTAAACTAATGCTAAACATGGAAGGCTATGAAGTTGATAATTACGAAAGAGGTTCCGAGATGTTCAACGCACTCTCCACTTCTTCGAAACCCGATGTGATACTGATGGATATGTGGCTTTCTGGCGAAGACGGTCGCGACATCTGCAAAATGATAAAGGCACATCAAGACTTCAAAAACATTCCAGTTGTGATCATGTCGGCCAGTCGCGGTTTGGGTGATACTGCAATAGAAAGTGGCGCTGTGGATTTTATACCTAAGCCATTTGATCTTGGCGAGATTGTCGAAAAAATAAGATACTATTCAGAAAAAGCTGGATAGAATTAGACATAAAAAAAGCAGTTTAGACTTTTACCAAACTGCTTTTTCATTTTAATATTCTGCTTATTAGAAATCAACTGTTTCGGGATCAAGTCCGGAAAAGCCTGTTTCTTTTAGAGTTTTCAAAGCTTTCATATCACTTTCTGAAATTTTAAATCTTTCAAAATGAAGATTATTCTTGATATTCTCAGGATTTTCAGATTTCGGCAAGACCACAACGCCAGATTGCAAACAAAACTGAATACAAAGAATCGCCGGAGAAACACCATACTGATCTGCAATAGTTTTCAGCTCATCATCTTTCAACAATCTTCCGGAACCGATTGGACTCCAGGCTTCGATGACAATTCCTTTTTCCTTGGAATAATTGACCGTTTCTTCCTGCGTATATCCGGGATGAAATTCAATTTGATTAACTGCTGGAATAACTTCTGCCGTTTCCAACAAAGCCTTTAATTGTGGCAGCATAAAATTGCTCACGCCAATTGTTTTCACAACGCCTGATCGATTCAATTCTTCCATTGCTTTCCACGTTTCAGCGTTGATCGCTTTCCAATTGTCTAATTGTTTCGAGTTTGCCGGCCAGTGGATTAAGAGCAGATCAAGATAATCCGTCTTTAGTTTTTTTAGAGACTGTTCCACAGATTGTTTTACACCAGCCGCATTTCTGTTGCTGTTCCATATCTTGGTCGTCAGATAAAGATCTTTTCTACCAATCCGAGATTCCGCAATCGCCTCTCCTATTTCAGCTTCGTTTCCATAAATGTCTGCGGTGTCAATATGCGTGTATCCAACTTCCAAAGCAGATTTTACAGTTTTCTGAACACCTTATGTCGTTTGCCACGTTCCAAAACCGATTTCAGGGATCTCGGTGCCATTATTTAGAATAACTTGTTTCATTTTATAATATTTTTGAATCTAAAAGCCAAAATTACGCCATCGAAATTGGTTGTGAAAATAATTCAACTGATAGAAGATTCAAAAAATAATGATGAACATTCTGATGATATTTTATAAATTTGACCTATGGAAAATCAGGAATTCGGCTTATTAGGAAAAAACATTTCTTATTCATTTTCGAAAAAATATTTTGAGGAGAAATTCAAAAAATTATTTTTAAAACATCATTCGTACAATTTTTTCGATATTCCTGAAATCGAAAGCCTGAACTCGATCACAGAAAATCCAAATCTTGTTGGGATGAATGTCACGATCCCTTACAAACAGGCCATTATTCCTTTCCTTGACGAATTGAGTGATGAAGCTTCTAAAATCGGAGCCGTGAATTGTGTGAGTTTCCAAAATGGCAAAAAGATCGGTTACAATACAGACGCTTTTGGATTCGAGAAAACACTTCTCATCAATAAAAAAGAATACCACAACAAAGCTTTGATCATAGGCGACGGCGGTGCTGCAAAAGCGGTAAGATATATTCTTGACAAACACAACATCCAGCACAAGACCGTTTCCCGGAAGTCAGAAATTAATTTCGAAAATCTTTCAGAAGACCTTGTAAAAGATTCATTATTGATCATCCAGACCACGCCGGTCGGCACTTTTCCGAATGTTGACGATTCTGTTCCATTTCCATTTGATGCGATCACGGACAAACATTACGTCATCGATTTGATCTACAATCCGTCAGAAACAACCTTCCTGAGAAAATCAGCAGAGAAAGGCGCAACTACTCTGAATGGTTTTTACATGCTGGAGCAACAGGCTGAGAAGGCCTGGGAAATCTGGAAATCTTAGTATTTTTCGTGCTTTGGAATTGTTATTCTAAGATTGATTTTTCTTATTTCTTGTACTTTTTGTTTAATAACAGTTCCATTTTCGCAATATAAAGTTGCCTCTTCTACAAAAACATTTTGAGAATAATCCAACTGAGTGAATCTCTCATATGGATGAAAGTTAGCAATTCTAAAGGCTGGAAAAAGATTAATTTCATAGGGCTTGATCTTCATCAGGTAACTCTGCTTAACTTTTGTCGCCTTCTTATTTCTGAAAATATCTAACCGGATATTGTTGTCATCAATTTTGATATATTTAAACGGAGGTGGATTAAAATTATGCTGAAGTGTTATTGTTGACAAATATGAAAAATCATAAAATACTTCTCCCTTTTTCATAGATTTCACAACATCAAATCCATAGATTTTGTTATTTTCAAAGGATAAAAGTTTAGCAGCATATTTTTCTCCATCATTGAGAATTCTAATATAATTCTGAGGATTTTGGGAATTTACATAATATAGTAAGTTGCGAATTTTCCCATTGCTTTCTGAACTGTAATGTACCAAATAATCGAACTCATATATCTTCTGCCCATAACCAAACGAGAAAAAAGTAATAAGAAACAATTGCAAAATTTTCATAGCTGTGTTTTAATTTGTTCCCAAGATAACAATTTCTCCCCAAACTTCACCGTATGAAGCGGACTCGTAGAAGGCAAAACTACAATTGGGATTTTGAAGTCTTTTCCTAATATTTTTACGAGGTTTTTATAAGACTTTTGACCGTTGCAGAATATGGTTTGGATGTTTGGATGATTGTCAATTAATTCGGGAATGTTATTATCAATTTCATCTTTGATCTCTGTATCCAGACTCCCCTTTCTTTCACAACTTTCGATGACGTCCCAAAGGGCAATTTTGTTTTGTTTTAGCAGATTAATTCTCGTTTCGTAATCTTCTGAAAACTCCGAATCAAAAAGGTGAAACAAAATTCTCCAGAACTGATTTTGTGGAAAAGCGTAGTATTGCTTCATTTCCAAAGACTTTGCTCCCGGAACAGAACCAAGTATCAGAATTTCTGAATCTTGATCTACAATTGGCGGAAAAGAATTGATCCTGTTCATCTATTTCAAATTATCTAAAACTTTGAACAGTGCATTGCTGATACTTCCGCCTTGGTAATTATTAAGAATGATAGAAAACACGTAGTTTTTCCCACTTTTGGAAGTATGATAACCTGCGAAAGATTTGCTGTCTTTTATCGTTCCACTTTTCATTTTGATGCCATTTTGCGTTGGAAAACCTTCATGAAAAACATTGAACCAATGCTGTTTTTTCGAGTATAATAATGCTTGAACCTGTGCTTTTGCCGAAACATAATTCTGAGGCGAAAGTCCACTTCCATCAGCAAAGTTGATCATATTCGGATGGATCCCTTTTGATTTCCAAAAATCCTTCAGAAAGTCAACACCAGAAGTGAAACTCGGATCGTTTCGCTTTTCTTTAGCCATTGTTTTGATCAAAGTTTCCCCATAAAGATTGATGCTTTTTCGCAAAAACCAGTACACAATTTTATCCAAAGTCGGCGATTTATACTCAAAGATTTGATTCTGATCTGGTGCTTTAGAAATTGATTTTCCGGCAACTTTTTCATTATAATAAGTAGTTGTTTTTCCTGAAATAGAAATTCCATTATCTTCAAGTATTTTTTTGATTTCTACCGCTAACTGCATTGGTGGATTGGGAGTTGCTCCAGAAACAGTAGTCACTTTTCCTGCAGGTAACATTCCATTGATCATTGCCGTTTCAGAATGTGGCGCTGTGAAGACGAGACTTTGGTCAGAGCTTCCGCCGGTTTTCAGTTCGTTGATCCAATTGACGTTTTGAAGTTCGTAGGAATAGCTCTTGACTTGATCTCCATTGATATTCATATCAAACTGATTCTCTCTCCAATTGACACCAAAGGTTCCAGCACCGTAATAATTCCCCAGATCGTTCCAGGGCCAACCACCAGGTGTACTCTGAAAATCAAAATAAGAATCGTCTATGACCAGATTTCCAGTGATCTTTTTGATGCCTGATCTCTTGATTGCTTCTAACAATTTTTGTTTAAAGTTTTCAGGTTTGTAGGCTTCATACCGCCAACTTCCCAATGTTGGATCACCGTTTGAAGTGATATAAAGGTCGCCATCCAGATTTCCGTTAGATATCTTCCCGGAATAAGAAGCTGTAGTTTTGAATTGATAATCTTTCCCCAAAGTTTCCAAAGCTGCCGCAGACGTGAAGATCTTCTGCGTGCTTGCTGTTGACAAACCTTTGTTCCCATTATATTCATAAACCAGATTTCCGCTTTCATCCGAAACGTAGAACGAAAGATTGGCTGCCAAAGCATTAGGAGCCGACATCATTTCCTTCACAGATTTGTCCAGATCAGCAGAAATGGATTGTGAATAGAAAGTCTGCGTGACTAGAAATGGAATTAAGAAAAAAGGTTTCATTGATATTTTTTATCAAAACTAAGGATTTTTAAGCTTGTTATCAAGTTTTAAAAATTCGAATCATACTATTTCCAACTATTAAACTTTGTTAAATATGATGACTTGCAACAATAATTAAAACTTCGAAAAAGTTAAATAATTAACTTTGTTAAAAATAAAGACATGCCGAAAAAGAACAGAAAAAAAGAAGAACTTTACAACGTCATCACACATGGTTTAGGCGTTATTCTTTCTGTTGTGGCTTTGATTCTGATGATCACCTACTCAGCTATCAGCGGAAACACAATTGCCATTGTATCTTCTTTGATCTTTGGTTTGAGTTTGATAACACTTTACTCAGCTTCCACGGTCTATCATGCCGTTTACAAATTGAGATGGAAAAAGATCTGCCAACGGATCGATCATCTTAGCATTTACATTTTGATTGCGGGAACATACACACCAATTGCTTTATTGGGACTGAAAGGTGCTTGGGGCTGGAGTATGTTCGGCGTGATCTGGGGAATGGCTCTGATCGGGTTTATCTTCAAATTTTCACCGCTGAGACAAAATGAAAAATTATCACTTTCACTTTACGCAATCATGGGCTGGACTGCCATCATTGCCATCAAGCCAATGATAGAGAACCTTTCTACCGGCGCACTGACATTCATTATCCTCGGTGGATTGTGCTACACTTTCGGAATCTATTTCTATGCGAAAGACAGGAAACCATTTTATCATCCGATCTGGCATTTGTTCGTTCTCGGCGGAAGTATCATGCATTTTTGTGCGGTCTTCTTTTTTATCCTTCCTTGATATTTAGAACAGTAACTCTATGATCTGAAACCAGATCGCACTCGTAACAAAACCAATAGTGATACTGATCCCAATGATCAAATTGATGAGTTTGGTATTGAGCCTAAACTGTTCCGCAATGATGCTCGCCGTAACCACAGTTGGCATCGCCGCTTCAAAAATACTGATCTTTGCAATATCACCTTTTACACCAAAAATAAGTGCTAATATCAAAATCATGATTGGTGCAAGAATCAATTTGTAAAGCAAGGATGTAGAGATCTGAGGAATCAGTTTCCGCCAACCATTTAATTTCAGCTGTAATCCGACCGAAAATAAAGCCAGCGGAATCACCGTAGCCGCTAGTTTATCAAACAATGGCGCTACAAACTCCAGATCTACAAACTCAGACAAAATCAAAGCGCTGATGCAGCCCAAAAATGGAGGAAATGTAAAAAGACGTTTTAAAATAAATGAGGCGCCTACTTTTCCAGACCGGCTTCCACCTTTCACAGCAGCAACAATTCCCATTGTAGATACCATAAAAAACATCGTCTGATCGCAAATGATGGCGATACTCAGATACTGTTCTCCATAAAATGCAGCAATCAACGGGAATCCGATGAAAGAGGTGTTGCTGTAGCCACTTGCCAGCTCCAGACTGCTTCTGGATCTCGCCGAATAGCTTTTTGACCTGCTGTAGATCTTCATAAAGATCCAACTTCCAAAAGCTATAAGTATTGTACTGAGAATAGGGAAAAGCATTTCAAAAGACCACTCCACTTTTGGCAGATATTTGAAAGAAACGGCGGGCAAACCCAAATAGATGATCCAGGTATTGATGCCTTTGTGCGCATCAGAATGAATGGACTTCGTCGATTTCAAAATCATGCCGGCGGCAATACATACAATGATGAGGACGAAATTTATCATTTGATAAAATTATAAATTACAATTTGATCTGAAAACAAAAAAAAACCTTTCAAATGAATGAAAGGTTTCAAAACGATATTTTATAATATTATTTTTTGATAAATTTGTGAGTGGTAGAACCCGCTTCGGTATTTACTTTAACTACGTAGTTTCCATTCTGTAAAGACTTAACATCGATTTTAGAATCAACTACAGCAGGAGAAGCCACTAATTTTCCAGAAAGATCATAAACATCAGCAGAAGTTACTTTCTGAGAGAATGTTAAATAATCTGCTGTAGGGTTTGGATAAACAGACATTGATGCTTTGCTGACATCCGATACAGCCATTACTGGTCTTGTAACTGAGAATGTATCTACTCCAATATAATCTGAGTTACTACCAGTGGTACCTCCGCCTGTAACATAGTAACGAAATGCCAAGTTGGCAGCAATATCACCACTTAATCCACTTACAGTATAACTATACTCAGTCCAAGTATGAGGATAACCTGTGGATGTCAACGTAGGATTTACACTTAAAAGCAATGTTGTGAAAGATCCAACACTACTAGCGCCTGCAGCACCAGTACCGGCAGGAGCAGTAAAAGTTGCACCTGTGCTCATTCTAAGTTCTAGTCTGTCTGGATAAACAGTTGCTCCCAAATCTGTGGTACGTGTGAAGAATTTAATGACATCTCCATTTTTCAAAGTAACATTAGGAGTGATCATCCAAGCACTTAAGACACTTGAACCTGTATTCAATGCATAATTTGCAGCAATATATTCTGTATCAGCATTTCCTAAAAACACGACTGGATTTCCCTGAAACCAATTTCCTGTTGAAGGAGACTGACTTTTATTAAGGAATGTCCAATCTGTTAGAGTCGTAATATCCTCAAACTCTTGAGAAATAATTGTCGTCTGTGCATTTGTTAATCCAAATGCTAAACTTGTAATAAAAAGTAATTTTCTAATCATAATCATTAAATTTAATTTGTTAATATTAAAAATTAATAATAATTTTTTAAATATCATTAAAAAACAAATAATTTTAACACTAATATTTTTGGTTGTAAATTTGTGAAAATTAAAAATTAAAATTTATGTCTAAAGCCATTTCTCAAGTGCCTTTTGCACAAAACGAACCCGTTAATTCTTATGTACCAGGTTCTGACGAGGTGAAAAGCCTTATTTCTACTTACAAAAAGATGTGGAAAGAAAAGATCGAAATACCAATGGTAATCGGTGGAAAAGATATCAAAACAGACAAAAAAATACAACTGAGCTCGCCTCAGGATCATCAGCACGATTTCGGATTCTATTACGAAGGTGATATGTCACATGTGGATCAAGCGATCGAATCTGCTCTTGCTGCAAAAAGCAAATGGAACGCATTAGGTTGGGAACACAGAGCTGCGATCTTCTTGAAGGCAGCTGACCTTTTAGCCGGACCTTACAGAGATGTCATCAACGCTGCAACCATGATCGGACAATCCAAAAACGTTCACCAGGCGGAAATAGATGCAGCTTGTGAGTTCATAGATTTCTTGCGTTTCAATGTAGAATTCATGACGGATCTTTATTCTGAGCAGCCAGTTTCTGATGCCGGAATCTGGAACCGCGTTGAATACAGACCTTTGGAAGGTTTCTGTTTTGCAGTGACGCCTTTCAACTTTACAGCAATCTCCGGAAATTTGCCTGCTTGTATGGCGATGATGGGAAATGTGGTTGTATGGAAACCATCTGACAAACAGATCTATTCTGCTAAGGTGATCATGGACGTTTTGAAAGAAGCTGGACTTCCAGACGGCGTTATCAATATGATTTTCACAGACGGAAAAGAAACCGCTGAGAAAGTTTTAGCGCATCCAGAATTTGCAGGTCTGCATTTCACAGGTTCTACAAAAGTGTTCCAAGGCATGTGGAAAATGATCGGTGACAATATTCACAACTATAAATCTTACCCAAGAATTGTTGGAGAAACTGGCGGAAAAGACTTCGTGATGGTACATCCATCTGCAAACATCGAAGCGGTGGCGACTGGTTTGGTGAGAGGTGCATTCGAATATCAAGGTCAGAAATGTTCTGCAGCTTCTAGAGCTTACGTCCCAAAATCCCTTTGGAATGAAGTAAAAGCGGTGATGGAAGCCCAAATGAAAACCATCAAGATCGGTTCTCCAGAAGATCCATCAAACTTTGTGAATGCAGTGATCGACAAGAATTCTTTCGAAAAATGCAAAGGTTATATCGACAGAGCTGAAGCAGCAAACGACGCAACAGTTGTAATCGGTGGAAAATATGACGATAAAAAAGGTTGGTTCGTACATCCAACCGTTATCGAAACCATCAATCCTTATTACGAAAGTATTGTTGAGGAGATCTTCGGCCCGATCCTTACCGTTTTTGTTTACGAAGATGAAAACTGGGAAGATACTCTGAAGTTGGTTGACACTTCGACTCAATATTCTTTGACTGGATCTATTTTCGCACAAGACAGATATGCAATTGATGAGGCTTACAAAGCTTTGGAAAACGCCTCTGGAAACTTCTACATCAATGACAAACCTACAGGTGCAGTCGTTGGTCAGCAACCATTCGGAGGATCTAGAGCATCAGGAACCAATGACAAAGCAGGTTCTAAAATGAACTTGACACGTTGGGTTTCCGTAAGAAGTATCAAAGAAACTTTTGTCTCTCCAAAAGATTACAAATATCCATATTTAGGATAATTTTCATATAAATTAAGTCAAATTGTCATTCCGCAGGAATCTGAACGCTAATTTCATCATTGGCAAGATTCTTTCAGAATGGCAATTTGTATTTTAAAACCTATCATCAAAAAGTAATAACATGAAGAAAGCATTAATCATAGTTGACGTGCAAAACGACTTTTGCGAAGGCGGCGCTTTGGCAGTTCCAGAAGCAAACAACATCATTCCATACATCAATGGTCTGATTGAGGACAATCAATATGACGAGATCATTCTCACCCAAGATTGGCATCCTGCAGATCATAAAAGTTTCGCGTCCAACAATGGAAAAAACGTTGGCGAGACAATCAATCTAAATGGCGTTTCCCAATTCATGTGGCCAGACCATTGTATTCAGGGAACTTTCGGAGCGGAATTTCATAAGGATTTGAACCGTGAGAAAGTGACACACGTCATCCAAAAAGGTAAAAATGTTGAAATCGACAGCTACAGCGGTTTTCAGGACAACAATCATTTTATGAAAACGGGATTGGAAGATTATTTGAAATATCACGACATCCAATTGGTTGAGATTGTTGGTTTGGCTTTGGATTATTGCGTCAAATTTACAGCAATCGATGCTTTCAATGCTGGGTTTGTCACTTGTCTGCACTTCAACGGAACGAAAGCCGTGAATGTAAAACCGGACAGTGCAAGAAACACGATTTATGATTTAGCTGAAAAAGGAATTACTATTTTAGCGTAAATTCAACCTATATTTAAAAGTCTTCGACTCTGCTCGGACTGACATTGTTAACTAAACTTTGTCACACTGAGCGGAGTCGAAGTGTTTTTAATATGCTTTATTGATTCCTAAACTTCCGCTTCATCTTAATCTTATGTCTGGAATAATGTGTCTGTTCGGTATTTTTATCAGTCGAAATCACACTAATATCTCCATCAACTTCCAGAATTGCCAGCTTCACATCAGAAACATTTTCGATGCCGTGTTCGTGAACTGCTTCTTCCAGTTCATCTTCGGAAATGGAGACTTTCTTTAAAATCTCAGGATACACTACCCCATCTTTGACCAAAATATAAGGATGATCTTCTATCAGTTCTTTGATTTTCTGATCTTTGAAAATGAATTTCTTCACTACAAAATTCGCTGCAAACAAAACCAAAGCGGCGACAATTCCGCCTTCCAAACTGCTGTTGGAACCGACCATCGCATTTTGGACTGCATTACTTATCAAAAGCAAAAGAATCACATCGCCCGCATTAAGCTGTGACAATTGATTTTTCCCGAAAACCCTTACGGCAATGACCATAAAAAAGTAAACTGCAAGTGAGCGAACAACAATATCAAGAATTGGATTCAAAATCTAAATAATTTATCAAATAAAGATAGAAAATAAGTTCAATAAGAATTCACAGGAAACTTCATTATCTTTGAATTAGAAATTAATATTATAATTATGATCAAGAAATTATTAATAGCATTCAGCTTTTTAACCGTATCAATGATGTTTGCACAGAAAAACAATGACCAACAAGCCGTTATTGACGCTTCAGAAAAATTGAGACTCGCAATGATCAGCGGCGACAAAACCATTTTAGAATCTCTAATTCTACCTGAACTAACGTACGGACATTCTAGTGCTCACATTGATAATGCAAAAGAATTCGTAGAAAAATTGGTCAGCAAACAATCCAATTTCCTGACTATCGAAAACACAAATCAATCGATTCAAATTGTTGATAAAACAGCCATTGTCCGCAATCACTTGTACGGAAAAACAGCAGACCTTGGAAAAGAACCAGCAGTTGTGAATCTTGATATTTTATACGTTTGGTCTAAGACGAAAAGTGGTTGGAAGTTGTTGGCGAGACAGGCTGTGAAGGCGGAGAAGAAATAAAATTAAAAAATAAAAACTAATAGCAATATTTCATTCAAAAAAATTTATGAAACAAATTTCGGAATTATTTTATTTAGAAAATGACATTAAAAAGGGTCCGATTAAAATCACTGATATTGGAAAGTATAATGTTCATCAAAATACATTCGTTTGGTTTGACGGATTAGAGAAATGGGAAAAAATTTCTAGCTTAAAAGATGAGTATAATTTCGGAAGCCCAATCGCTCCACAAGCACCTAAAGAAATTTCAAAATTTGAAAAAAAAGTAAAGACTGATATCTCGAATTTCACAATTCATGTACTTAAATTTTTGGGTATATTTACATTGATTGGATTCTCTATTTTTGCTTTATTATATCTTTTTATGGCAAATAATTCCAATTTTGATAATGGTTTATCATTATGTGAAGAAAATATAGAAACTCATTTAAAAGAATTTGGACATCCAACTGATAAATTTTGTCAACTATCAAGTGAGGAATATTTTTTTCTTGAGAAAAGTAATCTCCTTACCAGAGATTATGAATTAGAATTTTTCCTATCATCGAAAAATGAGATTATAGAAGAAATTAAAACATCCTTTAACTCTTATTGGGGAGATAACGAAACTAACTTTTCCAATGTTGAGTTAAATAAAATATATAATGAAATAAGATGTTTACAACACAATCGGGCAATGGATTTTTATCCTGAAATTGCGAGGATTAAAATCAGAAATGATGCAGGTCAAATTTCCTTTATCTCTACAATCTTTTTATTAGTTGTTTTTTTACTAATCAAATTTGCAAATTTTGTAAAAGCAAATAAATCTTAATTTATTTATTATTTAAAAATCCGCCTCACAGCGGATTTTTCTATTAAAATAATTAAGGTTACTCTTTTATAAGCTTCGTCACTTTCGTTGTTGCATTGCTTTTGATCTTCAACATATAAGTGCCTTTTGCAAGATCTGAAACATCAAATTGTTCTGCACCTTTCAACGTTTTCACAACTCTACCTGAAACATCTAGAACTTCAACACTAGAGATTTGAAGTTTCTCAGGATTGTTGATCCTGAATATTTCTCTTACCGGGTTTGGATAAACCTGTATTCTATTATCGTATTGCAAAGTCTCTGTCACACCTAGGGTTGTAGAAGTGTAAGTAATCACAAAAGGCATGTCTAAAGGATAATCTGGTGCTGTAGTTGGATTTCCTGCATCTACGATAGAAGTCCATGTACCTCCAATAGCATCAAATTGTTTTCCATTAAAACTAGGCAATCCTCGATTACCCACAATACTAACGGGTGGTAAAAATCCTGCGTTTGCCGTCACTACATTTTGTAATTGATACTTGATCCAATATGTACCCGCCGTTAGCGTAACTGGCGTGTTGGCTGTTACCTTCCATATTTTTCGAGTGGTACCAGGAGCCGTTGTAACAGGAACTGTGGTATTACCTGTCCTGTAGATGTTGGAATCTACACTAGAACCAAATCTATTGGTCGTATCATCTCCGAAAACACTTGTCGCTCCTGAAACTGAAGGGTCTGAGCTGAAAATATTGACTCTAACCGTATTGAATGGTGATGTGGATCCAGCATAATTTGTTTGATAGGCAAAAAAATCTATTTTACTTATTTCCCAACTCACACCGGTAGGAACGGTAAAATCATCTGCAAGAAAAAAACTTGTAGTTGCTGATGAATATGTTCCACCTAAACCCAAACTCGTATTAGACTCAGTCGCATTGCCTGTATTATTCTGCAACTCAGACCATGTATAGCCTGTTGGTGCAGCAACCCCACTTTTTGTGGTTGCTCCGGTACTTAATCCTCCATTACTTAAGGATTGTGCATAATTGTTAGCTACAATTAAAGATGCAGCAAAAAGTAAAGTTTTTCTCATAATGCATATATTTTTAAAAATTCATTAAACAAATATAATAAATTATGAATAAAATAATAATATATAAAATTTAACAATATATTAATAATTAAAACAACATTACAACGATGGTCAATAAATAAAAAAAGACCATCAACAGACAGTCTTTGTAGAATATTCGATAAATACAAATTATTTTTTTCTTCTCTTCAATTCCTTACCAATCAAACCAAGCTCTCTCCCAGTTTGTCCGGCAACAGAAGTATTTTCCTGCGCTCTTCTGGTAAGATATGGAACAACATCTTTTACAGGTCCATACGGAAGGTATTTTGCAACGTTATAATGTTGGTCTGCCAAATAATAAGTAATGTTATCACTCATCCCGTAAAGCTGTCCAAAATAAATGTGCGGATTGTCGTGCTCCAGATTGTTGGCTTGCATTTTATCCATCACCAATTCGGAGGATTTCTCGTTGTGTGTTCCGAAAAATGCTGAAACCTTATCGAGATTCGCCATCACAAAATCAATTCCTGCGTTGTAATTATCGTCGGAAGCCTGTTTGTTCGGCTGGATCGGGTCTGGGTAATTCAGTTCTTCGGCTCTTTTTCTTTCCTTCTCCATATAAGCGCCGCGAACTATCTTATAGCCAATGGAATAGCCTTTTACTTTAGCTCTTTCCAGATGCGCATTCATATATTCCAGACGGCCGGTTCTGTACATTTGGATGGTGTTCCAAACGATGGGTTTTTCCTGATTGTACTTTTCCATCATCTCCTCACAAAGTTGGTCGGCGGCGTCTTGCATCCAGGATTCTTCGGCGTCAACCATCACTTTTTTGTTGTTCTCGAAACAGAGTTTGCAAACTTCGTCGAAACGGGTCACTACTCTATTCCATTCTTCTTTTTGGCTGGTTGTGAGTTCTTTGCCTTTCCCCACTTCTTCATAAATATCGATTCTCCCAAAAGCAGTCGGTTTGAAAACGATAAACGGAATCGCCGGATTACCAACAGAAAACCTGATGATATCTTTGATTTCCTTGCAAACCGCATCAAAAACTTCCTCTTCTTCTTTTCCTTCAATCGAGTAATCGAAAATGCTTCCAACGCCACGTTTGAACATCTGTTTTACCACAGACATACTTTCCTCTCGGGTTTCGCCACCACAAAACTGCTCGAATAAAGTTTGCTTCACGATGCCGTCCACGAACGGGAAATTGTTCTTAACGGTGAAATTAAGCAGTGAAACGCCAATATTCGTCAATGCAGGCTGTTCAATTGCCTTGAACATCCAATACGCTTTTCTCAGCTGAGCATCCGTTTTATCGGCAAATGCGAGCTTTGTATCATTGAAAATACTCATATCCAGAATTTGTCCCAAAAGTAAATATTATTTCGATTTCAAAATGAATTTTTAGTCAAAATTTTATCATTAATTTAAAATTAATTGACGAGAAAATCAATATCTCAACATAATTATAAATCTATCAAACGAACGATAATTTTTTAGACTAATTTTTATTAATTATTAAAAAGAAAACCCTTTCGAAGTCAAACTTTGAAAGGGTAATTTTATTTGAAAAGGCTTCGACTCCGCTCAGCCTGACAATTATTAATTGACAATATATTTTTCATTGTCATCCTGAGCGGAGTCGAAGGACTTTTATATTTTAGCAATCTTCAAATGTTGTACAAATGTTGATTTATGTAGAATCTGCAGCCCGACTTGAGCGGAAATCCTTTTTTGCGTAAATTAAAGTTCTATTTAGACTGAAATCGCCTGCAAAAAAGATTGGGAGCGGAAGGCGGAAATAGCTGCCCAACTAATATCAATGCAAGAAATGTCTCATTCCAGTGAACAACATTGGGATATGATGCTCATTCGCCGCTTCGATAGAATCATTGTCTCTCATACTTCCACCTGGCTGAATAATCGCCTTGATGCCTTCCTGCGCGCAGAAATCCACCACATCTCGGAAAGGGAAAAACGCATCCGAAGCCAAAACCAACTCGCCATCGAATTTCTCTTTGGCTCTTTCAATCGCTTGCTGTGTTGCCCAAATTCTGTTCACTTGTCCACCACCGATTCCGATGGCCTGAACGCCGTTTGAAACCACAATTGCATTAGATTTTACATATTTCACCACTCTTTGTGAGAACAACAAAGCTTTTCTTTGTTCGTCTGTTGGAGCGGTTTCTGTTACTAATTTAATATCTTCTGAGAATTGGTCATCAGCGCTTTGAACCAACATTCCGCCATCGATTTTCACCCAAGCTTGTTTGTCTGTAACCTGGTTTTTGATTTTGATGATTCTAAGGTTTTTCTTTTTTCTAAGGATTTCCAAAGCATCTTCGTCAAAGTCCGTTGCCAACACGATTTCAAGGAAAGTTTTGTTTAATTCCTCAGCCGTTGCCGCATCTACTTTATAATTCATTCCGATGATGCCGCCGAAGATGGAAACCGGGTCGCATTCGAATGTTTTGGTATAAGTTTCCAAAGCCGAATTTCCAACCGCAACACCACAAGGTGTAGAATGTTTTACGGCGCAACAAGCCAATTCATCTTTGAACTCATTTACAACTTTCCAACACAAATCCATATCTCTCAAATTATTGAAAGACAATTCTTTACCTCCCAAAATTTCAAAATCTTTCATTGCGCCATTTTCGAAAGTCGAAGTGTAATATGCAGCCGACTGATGCGGATTTTCGCCGTATCGCAAGTCTGAAACCTTTTTATAAGATGCGTTCAGGTAAGTTGGATATTCCTCATCCAAAAGCATTCTGGAAATGGCTGCATCATAAGCAGAAGTCAGATTGAACACTTTTCCGGCCAATTTCTTTCTGGTTTCGATGGTCGAATCACCATTTTCTGACATTTCGTTTTTGATGATCTCGTAATCATTCACATCCGTCAAAACCACAACTGAATTGAAATTCTTAGCTGCAGAGCGCAACATAGAAGGGCCACCAATGTCGATGAATTCTACCTTTTCGTCAAGAGAAATCTCCTTATTCACGTTCTCGAAAAACGGATAAAGATTCACGATGACCATATCAATCAGTCCGATTTCGTACTCCTGAACGGTTTTCATATGTTCCTCGTTGGAACGAACCGCCAACAATCCGCCGTGAACTTTCGGGTGCAGGGTTTTCACTCTGCCGTCCAGCATTTCCGGAAAATCTGTGACTTCATCGATTTGAATTGGGTTCAAACCAGCGTCTTTCAAATGTTTGAATGTTCCGCCAGTGGAAATCAATTCATAGTTCTGTTCTTCGAGAAATCTTGCGAAATCCACCAAACCGCTTTTATCAGATACGCTGATAAGTGCTCTCTTTTTACTCATACCTTCTCTTTCAAATTTTACTTTTTACAGTTTTATCCAAACTGTGATTTACCGGTTCTTTCACCTCCGGATTTCTATTAATTGTTCGCTCCAACGGAGCTATTAGATTTCTTTTCCTAATTAAAGTTATTTATAAATAAAATTTATAAACTATTACATTAAAGCACTTTGTGATTCAAAATGTAATTTTAACTTTGACTCAATATTTTCATTTATTCAAGACTATATCAATGGCTTTCGGGAAAATGTCGTATTCAACTAGATGAACTTTTTCAGCTACTTTTTCGGCTGTATCAGATTCATTAATCTCAAATTTTCCTTGCAGAATTACTTCGCCTTCATCGATTCCCGAAGTAACAAAATGAACGCTTGCTCCACTTTCTTTTTCTCCAGCTTCAATGACCGCATTGTGAACGTGATGTCCCCACATTCCTTTTCCACCAAATTTTGGTAACAGCGCTGGATGAATATTAATGATTTTTCCTTCCCATTTCTCACAGAATTCCGGTTTTAAAATAGACAGAAAACCTGCCAAAACAATCAAGTCTGTATTCTCCGGAATAGTTTGTTCAAGATTCTCTGAGAAGTCTTTTCCGCGTTTGATTAATTCATTCGGGATTTGATGTTTCTGAGCTCTTTCCAGTCCGTAGCATTCTCTATCTGCAATAACTTGGATGATTCTTGCATTTCGGATTTCTCCGTTGTCAATGCAATCGATGATCCGTTGAAGATTGGTTCCTGAACCTGAAATTAAAATGGTGATGTTCTTCATTATTTTGTAAAATGTAAAAAGTATTAATGTATTAATGATTCTTTAAAATCGTGCATACTTTTTACGTGAATACATTTATACAATTAGATTGATTTTCTCGCTTCCTTCCGTAATTTCTCCCACTACATAAGCGTCTTCCAAAAGG
Organism: Chryseobacterium sp. FP211-J200; assembly: GCF_001643375.1. Taxonomy (GTDB): domain Bacteria; phylum Bacteroidota; class Bacteroidia; order Flavobacteriales; family Weeksellaceae; genus Epilithonimonas; species Epilithonimonas ginsengisoli. The sequence goes on along the minus strand of NZ_LSHB01000035.1, from coordinate 8,148 downwards.
TCGAGGATTTTATCAACGTGATTTTCGTCGGTCACGAGAACCATTCCAACGCCCATATTGAAAGTTCCAAACATCTCTTCTCTTGCAATATTGCCTCGTTTTTCAAGTTCCAACATCACAGATGGCACTTTGATATTCGATGCATCGATTGTTGCGCAAAGACCTTCAGGGATGATCCTTGGAACATTCTCGTACAATCCGCCACCAGTGATGTGCGCGATACCACAAACAGGCACCTCTTCCAATACTTTGTGAATATCTTGATAGTACAATCTCGTAGGGACCAAAAGCGTCTCATACAAAGGTTTTCCTTCAAATTGCTCTTCGAAATCCGGGAATATTTTTCTCACCAATGAAAATCCATTGGAATGAAATCCTGAACTTGGAATCACAATGATTTTGTTTCCTGTTCTGATTTTGGAACCATCAATGATTTGGTCTTTTTCTACAATTCCGACACAGAATCCTGCAACGTCGTAATCGCCTGGCTGGTACATTCCTGGCATTTCCGCAGTTTCACCACCGATCAATGCACAATTGTTGTCTTTACAAGCTTTTACCATTCCGAGAACAATCTCTGCTGCAATCTCAGAATCGAGTTTTCCACAAGCTAGATAATCCAGGAAAAACAATGGTTTTGCACCGTGACAAAGAATATCGTTCGCACACATTGCGAAACAGTCGATGCCGATAGAGGCATATTGTTTGGTGTCCAAAGCGATCTTCAGCTTTGTCCCAACACCATCGGTTCCGGAAACCAACACCGGGTTTTTATAACCAGCGATCTCGTAGAAAGCACCAAAGCTTCCAAGATTGTTTAGAACATTTTTGTTATGGGTTTCGGCAACGGCAGATTTGATCTTATCTACGGTTTTGTAGCCTTCTTCTTTATCGACTCCGGCGGATTTATAGGTATTGCTCATTTTTTATTTTTTTTCATTGGGTTGAAACCCAACGTTAATAAATCGGTCGCCACGATGTGGCTTGTATTATTTTTTTTAATTCATTGGATTGAAATCCAATGCTGATAAATCGGTCGCCACGCTGTGGCTTGTTTGACTTTTTTTCCTTCTTCATCAACTCTTTCAGGTTTTGAGGCCTGAAAGAATATCAGAATTTACTAGATTTATTTCAAACTTACTTTTTCAAAATTGCAAAACAAAAAAGCCGACAATCTTTTAGATCGTCGGCCGCTATTTTAGTCCACAAGTTCAGAGGTGTTTTTGTAATTCTCTTGGCAAGAATTAGGATATTTCTCGAAATGAACTTGTTGAATTTTCATTGTCCTTATTTGATGGCAAAGTTACGCATTCTTAATATGATTTTCCAAAATGTTAAGCGAAAAAGTTTTTAACAGCCGTCAATTTTTCCTCGAACTCTGCCTTTTTCTCCTCATTTACAATGCCTTTTTCTGCATCGAAGTTGTCTTTGAATTTTGGTAAAGTGAAACTTTGAAGGACGCTTGCTCCACTGAAAGGTGCTCTAGCTTCGAAGGCTGCCACCACATTCTTTCCACCACCAGGTCCAGTCGCAGTTGCTAAAAGGAAAACTGGTTTTTCTCCAAAATGCTTGCGGTCTTTGATCCTTGATATCCAATCGAAGACGTTTTTAAAAGCTACTGTATAAGTGCTGTTGTGTTCAGCTAAAGAAATGATCAGCAGGTCTGCTGCATCCACTTTTTCAGCAAATGTCAAAGCTAAAGCTGGGATTCCGTCCTGATTTTGTCTGTCTGTGCTGAAGATGGGCATTTCGTAATCGTTCAAATCCAGAACTTCTACTTCTGCGCCAGCAAATTGATTGGCCGCATAGCCTGCTAATGTTTTATTGATCGAATCTTTGGCATTGCTTCCACCAAATGCTAATATTTTCATTGTTTAATTTTAAAGGCACAAATGTATTGACTTTAAACTTGAAATGAATTGATTTATGATATTAATTAAAAGCAATCTTCACAATGATCTCCAACATCCTATTTTCACAATATTATTGACGAAAAATACAGTTGGTCTTAAAATTGATAATGAAAATTCAAACCAAATTCATTATTGATTGATAATTCTAAATCTGCAAAGCCATGATCTTCGACAAAAATTTTATTAAGCCAAGTAACGAGAGTACCTATCACGTTTATCAAGAAGAATCTGGAAATTCAGATTTTGTCAATCCCTACAATGACAGCCCTTACCTGATCAGTTCGCTTCAGAAACTGCGAAACAAGGTGGTTTGTAAAAGAAAACGCAAAGCCATTAACGAGTGTCTCAACGACTACAAAGATGATATGGTCACAAATCCAGAGATCAATGTCTTTAAAAGCGTAGACGATATGAATCCCACGGCATCATTTGCAGATTACGCCCGATCATCTTATCAAAAAGTACTAAAAGACCTGGAAAACACCCAAAAACTGATTGACAAATTGGATATCAATGAACCAGATAGTATTAGGATCATCCAATAGTTCAATTCACATTTAAACTTCAAATCGATATATTTTATAGAGAGACCTGAGTAATTTCAGGTCTTTTTTCGTACAATATGAATGAACTTAATATGAACAAATCATACTTTTGTGAAATCAGAATCACATGCAGATTATTGATCTAATTCAAAAATCTCTATTTTCCCATAGTGAGATAATAAAGATTTTATTACATTTGTCAACAACCACTAAATAAATTTTATGTTAAAGAAAATTGTCTTTCTTAGTCTTTTAACACTGACATATGCGGCTTCCACAGCCCAGACCAAAACAACTCCGATCTACCTTGATGATTCCAAACCAGTAGCAGAAAGGGTGAAAGATGCCCTTTCCAGAATGACCTTGGAGGAAAAAGTGGGAATGCTCCATGCGCAGTCGAAGTTCAGTTCGGCAGGTGTCCCAAGATTGGGAATCCCAGAATTCTGGACCACAGATGGGCCTCACGGCGTACGTGCCGAAGTGAAGTGGGACGAATGGGACCAGGCCGGATGGACCAACGACTCTATCGTTGCCTACCCTGCCCTTACTGCCTTATCCGCAACTTGGAACAAGAAAATGTCATGGAACTACGGAAAAGCTTTAGGCGAAGAAGCGAGATATAGAAAAAAGGATATCCTACTAGGACCTGGTGTTAATATCTATAGAACGCCACTTAACGGAAGAAACTTCGAATACATGGGAGAAGATCCTTTCTTAACTTCCAAAATGGTGGTGCCGTACATCCAAGGGGTGCAATCCAACGGTGTAGCGACCTCGGTAAAACATTACGCATTGAACAATCAGGAGATGTTCCGCCACACAAGCAATGTGAAAGTGGACGACAGAGCTTTGTATGAGCTGTATCTTCCACCTTTTAAAGCAGCTGTAACAGAAGGAGATTCTTGGACCATTATGGGTGCGTATGACATGTACAAAGGACAATATGCCAGTCAAAATCAATATCTTTTGAATGACATCTTGAAAGGCGAATGGAACTATAAAGGTGTTGTAGTCTCCGATTGGGGCGCCGTAAACAATACCGAGCAGGCTATCAAAAACGGCTTGGACCTGGAATTTGGAAGTTGGACCAATGGTCTTTCTGCAGGGACCAAGAATGCTTATGACAACTATTATTTAGCTCAACCTTATCTTGACCTGATCAAATCTGGAAAAGTAGGAACCAAAGAACTGGACGACAAAGTGACCAGACTTTTGAACTTGGCCTATAAGACCACGATGAACAAGAACAAACCGTTCGGAAATGTAGCGTCTGAAGACCACAGAGCAGTGGCAAAACAAGTGGGTGAAGAAGGGATCGTATTATTGAAAAATCAAAACAACGTTCTTCCAATCAACCTTACAAAGGTTAAGACCATTGCAGTGATCGGTGAAAATGCCATCAAGATGATGACCGTTGGTGGTGGATCCTCTTCCCTGAAAGCGAAATACGAAACTTTACCATTGGAAGGTATTAAATCCAGATTCGGGAAAGAAGCGGAAGTATCTTATGCAAGAGGTTATGTAGGTGACCCAGGCGGCGAATACAACGGCGTGAAATCCGGACAGGACCTGAAAGACGACCGTTCTGCTGATGTCATTCTGAATGAAGCAGTAGAATTGGCCAAGAGATCCGACTTCGTGATCTTTGTTGGTGGACTGAACAAAGCGGATCACCAAGATGCAGAAGGCGTCGACAGAACAAGCTACGGATTGCCTTACAATCAAGATAATGTGATCGCGGCTTTGGCTAAAGCGAATAAAAATCTAGCCGTTGTTTTAGTTTCCGGAAACGCTGTGGCAATGCCTTGGATCAAAGATGTGCCAGCGATTGTAGAGTCTTGGTATTTGGGTTCTGAAGCAGGAAATTCATTAGCATCAGTTTTGGCTGGTGATGCGAATCCTTCCGGGAAATTACCTTTCACATTCCCTGTGAAATTGGAAGACAACTCGGCGCACCAACTAGGAGAATATCCTGGAAACAAAGAAGAATTGGCCGCTGGAAAAGGCAAAGACCAGAAAAACCCGATTAACATCACTTACAATGAAGGGATCTTCGTAGGTTACCGTTGGCATGACACCAAGAAGATCAAACCACTTTTCAGTTTTGGTCACGGTTTGAGTTATACGACTTTTGAGATTGGAAAAGCTAAGGCTGATAAAACAACGATCGGTCAGGATGATAAAATCACTTTCACTTTTACTGTGAAAAATACAGGTAAGAAAGCCGGTGCCGAGGTTGCTCAGCTATATATCTCCGATCTGAAATCTTCTCTTCCAAGACCAACCAAGGAACTGAAAGGCTTCGAAAAAGTATTCCTAAATCCTGGCGAGGAGAAAGAAGTAAGCATCACTGTTGATAAAGCAGCTTTAAGTTTCTTCGATGCCGATAAACATGCTTGGGTAGCTGAGCCTGGAGACTTCGAAGCTTTGATCGGGAATTCTTCCGATAACATCAAAACTAAAGTGAAGTTTACTTTGAAATAAACGATTCTTAAATGAATAAAACTAAAAAGCCTGAGAGATTCTCAGGCTTTTTTTGTTGGAAACATTACCATTGTATTACCATGGTTTGAGCTAGAGTCAAAAACAAATTAGACACAAAAATCCTCGTTCCATAGGTTTCACCTACGGCTAGTGATATTGAACCCTTTGGCTTCTCTGGAAAAGCAACCAACCTCAAACTCTTTAACTCTAAAACACTTAAACCCACCCTATCAGGCTGAGGCTCTCGAAGCCTAACTGAAAATAAAATTCCTTGCTCCATAGGTTTCATCTGTGGCTCCAACACAATTCAAAACCAAATCCTCGTTCCATAGGTTTCACCTACGGCTAGTGATATTGAACCCTTTGGCTTCTCTGGAAAAGCAACCAACCCTCCAACTCTCTAACACTCAAACTTACCCTATCAGGCTGAGGCTCTCGAAGCTTAACTGAAAATAAAATTCCTTTTGAATTTTCGATAGAAGGAATCAACATTGATCTCACACCGAACCTGTGTTTTGAAACCAAGACCCGCAGCCCGACCTGAGTGGAGCTCTTTTTTGCAGCTGGTAATGCTTAGGCAAAAAAAGCGGGAATGGAGGGCGGATAAAGCTGCCCTGAAAATCTTAACAAACAAAAACCCCAGAAGCATGAACTTCCGGGGTTATATGATAGATGATCGTCTTTAATGATTACTCAACAATGATCTTAGAGGATTGGTTTTTGGTTTTCACCACATAAACACCTTTTGGCAATTTGTGGATGCTCACTTTACCTTTGTCCTCTACTTTATCAATGGTTTGTACCAATTGTCCATTTGCGCTATAGATCTTCACAGATTCGTTCTTAGCGATTCCGCTGATGTAGAATTCGTGGTTCTTCACAGGGTTTGGATAGATGGAAAGCTTCTGGTTTTTAGCATCGATATCATTCGTTGCCAATCTTGAGTAACAAGTCCAAGACAGGTTATCAAAAGAAACACGGTTGTTGCTGGTCTCATCCACCAATTCGATCACGACATTTCCTTCCACGTTGATGTTGCTCACTGTGAAAGTACCTGCTGTTTTGGAGTAAGGGATCTGACCTTTCACTTCGCCGTTCACTTTTAGGGTATAATTTCCGTTTGAGTCCGCGAAAGGCAAATAAGTTTTCACAGTCAATGATCCGATTCCACCTGAGATCGTAGAAGATCTCAAAGAACCTTGTCTGATACAGATCGCTTTGTTGTTGTCCCCATCGATGTAGATCTGCTTGTCTGTTCTTGCTTTTGTAGCTGTCCAAACAATCCCTTGATTGGACCATTCTCTCTCTGCGTAAGAAGAATTGGCAGCTGGTAAGCTTTCGAAATCCTCGGTCCCACAAGTTGTTCCTGTTCCTGGTGTATCGCCATTGTCTGTCGTCCCTTGTACTGTTACGCTATTTGCAGACTTGTTTCCAGCTGCATCTCTTGCGGTCACATAGAAAGAATACGTTGTTGCTGCATTCAATCCGGAAACTGTTCCGCTATTTGTACTAACGTTGGTTTTGAAAACGTCGTTCACATAGATATCATAACCGCTTACCGCGATATTGTCTGTAGAAGCCGTCCAAGCTAAAGAAATACTTGAAGTAGTTTTTCCTGAAACGCTAAGGTCAAGTGGCGTAGAAGGCGCTTCTGTATCGGTAGTTGTTCCACCGTTGAAGGTATCTGGCCAAGTATTCTGAGCCGCTGGTCCACCCCATATCACTGTTGCCAAATAAGCATTGTCAATGAAAGGGTTTCTGTTCTTTTGGATGCCTGCAACCACATTGTTTCTTTGTCTTTCGAAATCAGAAACGGGATCTTCCACATTCCATTTCAGAAGGATATCTGGGAAGTCCGAAGAATAAGTTGATGGATTCATCGTGATATTCAATGGAAGACATCTCGTATTGTATCTCACGTACATGTACATCAAGATCCTAGCAACATCGCCTTTCCATTCATCACCTGGGTACCATCCGCCACGGCTTGTTTTGTAAGCAGTTGCTCCGGTTCCGTCATCAAAAAGAAGACTTCCTCTGGTGCTGTTCAATGTGTTGTCTGTCGGACGAAGGTGGTGACCATCTGCTCCTGGACCAGAAGTTCCCAAGTTAGGTGTCCCTTTGGATTTGGCATAGACGTGCTCACGGTTCCATTGCCCCGTGTAAGGTCTACTTCTCTGGTGTGTTCCGGAACTTTGAGAGCCATACATCAACAAGAGGTTGGATGGATTTTGAGGATCTGCATCACTCGTTTTGAAAAGTGAGGCCAATCCCGTAGAATAAGAGATCGTTTGCGTCTGAGTGGTCGTGATAAGTGTAGCAAGGTCATTTTTCAATTCGTTCTTCGTCTTATTGAAGTTGACACCAGAATAATACGAAGGCGCTGATTGTGAAAAAGCGACGAAGGAAATGATACTTGCAAAAAAAGAAAATTTTAATTTCATGCGATATGATTTAATTAATTGTAATAGTTGCTGTAGAATGTTTATTGAAATAGATCTCCAATGGATGGTCTTGGATAGCGACCAAAACAGGTGCCTCAAATTCCAGATAGAGAATACCATCAAAGAGATAAAGCGTGGCGATGACATCAATGTCCATCACCGCTGAATGGAGGCTGACCTCGATGCCTTGTTCCAATTCTTCATTATTGATGTTCAAATCCTGAAACTGGATCAAGTTTCCGGCAAAAGAAAGGACATCTGCCCAAAGACCTGGATGCTTCTCGCCTGCGCCTACAAAGAGTTGGTTGGTTGTCTCGTTGACCCCAATGACGTACAATGGTTCTTTCTTCCCGCCTACATTGATCCCTTTGCGCTGACCCAATTTGAAATCCTGCACACCCTGATGTTCGCCTACCAAAAAACCATCAAAGAGACCGTAATTCCTCTTCGACACCTTTCGGGTCAGCTCATCTCTCTTATTAGAGAAAACAACCTCATCTGCTGCATAGATTGCAGAGCTTGCTGGTATTTCGACGATTTGACCTTTAGTCATCATTAATAATGGGTTATTGATTATCTCTAATTCCGAAATAGTCCATTATTTTTAATTAATAGACAACGGGGGCGCTAAAGTAATTAATTTTATTTATATGAAGCATGTATTGCATAAAGATTTACAAAAAGATAACAATCGCTCGTTTTATCCGCCTTGCAGCCGTTTGTTCGAATAGTGAAGCGTATGGAGAACCGTGATGTAGGGAA
>NZ_LSHB01000034.1 GCF_001643375.1 Chryseobacterium sp. FP211-J200 | reverse complement strand
TTTGTAACCAGCTTTATAGACCCTTTCAGTTTGATGATTTTTGTCTTTTTCCATCACAATCCGCATTCCCGAAATCCCGTCTTTGACATTTGAAGACAATTGAATTTCAAAACCTCTTTTCTTCATTGCTACGATCAGATCATCAAAATTATCTTCTGACCTAATAACTTCGGTTAAGCTTTTCAGCATTTCTTCTTTTTTCTGAATACCAATTTCAACATCAGTTATTAATCCCTTCTCTTTGCAGACTTCTCGAACGGCTTTACCAAATCTCTTTCCGATATCGTGTGCTTTCACAGTGCACTTCCCCGAAATATCAATTCTGTTTACGATAAAATGAATATGCTTATGTTTCGTACTGTTGTGAATATCCAATCGGTACTGATTTTTGTTTGTCACTCCAATTTTTCCTAAAGCATTGGCTGCGATTTCTGCGAATTCTTCATCCTTCAATTTTCTGCCAATTTCGTCTGGTTGAGAAATGTAGCCTGTCAATGCCCATTTCTCTACTTTAGGATTTCGCTCAGCTACGATCTCCATTTCGTTAAACTGACCTTCAGCAGTGTCGCTTAAAAGATAGTTAGACGCCACCATCTCTGCTGTTCCTTTGTCGTTTCCATTATATTCCAAAGCGATTTTTGATATCATTCTTGTGGTTGCCGAATTATTCATTTTTCTGAATTTTTGAATATAAATACTGCTGAATCAATTCGATCAGATTTTCAATTTTCACTAAAATTTCTTTCTTATTTTCAAAAACATTCCATTCCCGATTTCGTAAAAGATTCGTTATTTTTTTGAAATGATTTCCAAATTGAAGCAATACTTCATCGGTTTTAAATTCATTGATTTTTAATTCTTTTTCCAACAAAACATTTCGGATATAGGTCGATAACTTGAGCGGATATTTTTTCTGTTTTTCAATGAGAATTTTATATTCTGAATTGGTCATTCTTATCGAAATCACTTTATCTAATTTTTTGTTTTCTTTGGTCTTCAAACCACCTTTCCGACCTAATTCTTGGAAGTGTTTTTTTCTCTTTTCGTGAGCAATTATAGCTTCATTTTCTTGGGTGGCTTGTTGTATAAATTCTTTTAAAAAGTCTTTTTCCATTGCGTATATTTAATTGTGTTTCAAAACATTTCTGACGATAGGAAGAAATCAAAAATCCCAATTTTGCAATCAGCGGTTACGCTTATTGTAAACTTTGGGTACTTTTTGCACTAACTACCCACCATATTTTACCTATGCTTATTTTACTCACCTTCTCCTGTGTTTCACTTGTCTTTCTGGTGATGGATTTTTATGAATCATCCAGTCATTCAAATCTTTAAAATCTGAATATAAAACCCGACAATCTTCTGCGTTTTGATTTTGATTTCTAATAATTTCAACCGCACGATTTCCGGCTTCATCATTGTCAAAATAAAGCTGTACGTTTTTATAATTTTCGAGTGAATTTTTTATATCGTGAATCATCGAAACAGAATTTGAAATGAGATAATCAGAAGGTTCTTTTACTAAAAAGTTCTCTACATTTTTAAATGAAAGAAAATCGAAAAACCCCTCGAAAACCCGAAGCGATTCTGCTCCATTTTTTATAGTAGAAACATCTTTTCTACCCAAACAAATTTTAGAATATTTGTTGCGAATTTCATAACCGCCAGAATCGTTCTTGAAACCTATTCCGAAATTATTTTTATCTTTCATTCGGTAATGAATTTCGTATAAGAACTGAGTTTGATTTTCAACTTTCCTTTCTCTTAAATATTCCAAAAGTGCAGGATGTTGAATTTCTTTCACGTCAAGTATCTCATAATTTTTACTTGAGTTTTCGAACTTCTGATAAGGAATATTTTGATTTTGAAAAGAAGAAAAGCTCTGATCTTCTGCCCAAATTAAAACTTCACTAGTAGTCTTATTCAGATATTTTTTCAATAGATCAACATTATTTCCACCGATTCCTTCTGAAAATAAGTACCACTTATTTAGACTTTTATTGATTTTAAAAGAGGCTTGGGATTCGGTGGCAAAGGGGTTGAGATACCAAGCTTCTTTTTCATTTTGTTTCGTGGGAAGGTGTCCGATAGAAAGGAGGACTTCTTCCAACGGGATTGTATTAAATTGTTTGCAATTCATAGTTGTAAATTTTCCGTGTTTTGAGTGAGATATTTTCTGTTGAATTGTTGAGAAAACCCTGTAACGTATTGATTAAGTAATATTTAAACCCTCAATAAATGCTCAACAATTCAACAAACTAGTGGTTTTACCCTCAACAAACATTCAACAAAAAGTGAAGTTTAAAAGTTTGTTGAGGATTTTGTTGAGTTTGAAGTGTTTGATTTTCTATTCATTATCAATCAATTCAACATTTCAACACGTTTATTAAGAATAAAATCCTTTTTTATGGTGAAATAGCGACCAACTGAATTGTTTTGGTAAAATATTCCTGCAAAATCAAGGTCGTATCTGATGTAAGTCAAACCATTATTTTGTGGATTCAATTTCCAAGTTTCCTTTAAAAGATTTCGAATATCATTTCTCGTCCAACAAGTAAGTCGAAACATTCTGATTATCATATTCAGCAAGTCTTGGGGAACAACATTTATTTCTTCATCGTCATTGGTTTCAAAAAACTCATAAAGCAATTCTATTATTTTAGATTCGAGTTTATTGTTGTTTTTAAAAACTAATTTTTGAAGTGCTTTCGTTCTGATCTCATCGGCTGAAAACCACATTCTTGTTTTCTTCTCCGTTGAAAATGGTCTTTCGATTAAAAACCGAAGAAAATAGGGGATTTCGGAAATGAGGTTATTCAAAAATTCGGTGTTTTCCGTTTTGATCGGATTGATTTTCAGAATCCAAAATCGAATTTCATTTTCATCGATTTGAATAAAATTCTCTTCGTTATTGGAACACAGAATAAACTTGGCGAAAAAATCGATTTCTTCTCTGTCTTTACCTTTGGCTTCAAGTTTATCTTTATTAGTTGTCGATAGATATTTCAATCTTTCAGTGATTTCTTTTTTGTCGAAAAAAACTTCATCGATTGCCACCAACAACATTGCTGCCCAATCGCTGTTGAATTGACTTCCGAACGAATCGCCTTTGATGTACGTCATATTCAACCCGAAAATTTCTCTCAACCATTTAATAAATGTTGATTTTCCAGTAGCCCGTTCTTTGGACACCAAACATAAAATCGGTAGAATTTGCGTTGGAAATTGAAGGAGAATTTTCAAATAATCAAAACCCATTTCCAATTGTTCACCGAAAATGTGCGCTACAAAATTCGAAGAAAATGGAATTTTAGATTTCAAATCTTCCGTTTCAGATGAAGGATGAAATGGAATTTCATTGTAAATATTATAGAAACCTTGAACGATTTGTTGATAATTTAGATGCTCCGGAATGCAACAGAAACCATCAAATTTTGGCACAGTTGAAACATACGTTTTTCCGTGATCGCTCACAATTGTTTCTCGATTCCAGCGAACCAAAACTGAAGTTTTATCGCCAGAAATTAGTGGCTTTTCTATTACTTTATAATAGGTGGTTCCAACTCGGATGTAAGGAATTTTTTGGCTCATCTTTGTAGATTTTGGTTAGAATCCACATTTGCCTCTCTTGAATTTTTTCTAAAATTGGCTTCCGCTTCAGATTGGATTTCCTGTAATGTTTTCTTCTTTCCTTTCGAAATCCAATCTAATAGTTCATCTTCAAAAAAGTAGAGTTTCTTTCCATTTTTATAACAAGGAATCAATCTTTTCCGCACTAGAGTATAAACAGTAGGTTTTGCCTTACCTATAATTTGGCAAGCTTCTGCAATATCAATCGGAATTCTTTTTACGGGAATTATCGGAGGTTCTTTCCTTTCTACCAGAAATTTAATTTCGGCTATTTCGCTAACCAGATGCGCAACTGCTCTTGGCAGGTTTTCAAATGAAATGTCATTGCTATCCATAACTATTGTTTTTGATTGTTATGGTGCAAAGAAAAAAAGTGATTCCTCTGTGATCGCTATAAACACGCAATCACAGAGGAATCACTAAACATACACTTCATTTTACGATTTTTTATGTTCGTTGGTAGTCTGTCAAGTCTTCTTGAATTTTGATATTACCTTTTTGAGGTTCATCTTTCAAATGTGATTTGATACTATCTAAATCAATATCATCTAGCGAAACGAAAACAGTTTTTAATAATTTTGAAATTTCTTCTTGTTTTATTGGTCTAAAATAATTCCAAATATTCCAACCGAAATGATAAAGATCTAGATTAGTTAGTCCTTTGGTGTGGACAGAAATAACGTTTGAAATCCCTTCTTTTTTTGAATATAAACTTACGGCATTACAAAGTACATCAAGATTTTCGTCTGTTAAATATAATGCAAATTGATTCCGAGTATAATCCAGAGCGATTTGTAGTTTTACATTATCATTTTGTTGCTTTTGCTGGAGTTGAGTTTTTCTTATAGAATCCAGACTTACGGATTCTTTCGTTTGATTCACAATGTTTTCATCCGAATTTTCGACTAAATAGATTGGTGTATTTCCATCAATTATTTTTTTTTGCTTCTCCCCTACATTCTCAGGATTTTCAGATCGAATAAAATCTATAGTAGAATTCTCGGAACTGCCTTTTTTAGGGAAAATCTTTCTGAATAAAATAATTATTCCATCGAGAAATAAAATAATAAGCGCATAAAATAATATACTTAATGATGTGATTGCCCAAAATACAATATTTGCGGTATATTCGTCACCACCTTTTCCAAGAAAAGAAATTCTTGCTAACGCTCCCCCTACTACACATACTAATAGAACGGAAAGGTAGATGACAATATATTCGAAATATTTCAAGTGCATTTTTATAAGTTTTTTAATTGAATAGCTGTAGAAGCTTTATTTTTCTTTTCATCAACAACCTTTGCATAAACCTGCGTAGTTTTTACATTCGTATGACCTAGCATTTTACTCACTGTGTAAATATCAGTTCCACTCGAAAGTTGAAGTGTTGCAAAAGTGTGTCTAAAATTATGAAATGTTATTTTTTTGGTAATTCCAGCACTTTCAATCCACTTCTTGAGTGGTCGGGAAATCCAAGCCGGATTAGTCAGATTTTTAAAAATCAAATCATTTGGAAGACCTACTTCACCACAAAGTTGCAATGCTTGTTTAGACATAGGCATATATTCTACACCTTTTGTCTTTTTTTGTGTAAAATTTATTTTTGCCTGATCGTTTTCAATACTTATCTCGTTCCACGTTAGTTTTTGAATATCGGAATGTCGTAGACCTGTTAAGGCTGAAAAAAGTGCTGCTCGTTTAAGAACTTCAAGTTCGCACGGCGCTTCAACTAAAGTATTAAGTTCATCAAGTGTTAAATATTCTCGTCTTGATTCCTCGTGCGGAATCGCTTTTATTTTAGCAGAAATGTCAGTCGTAAAATATCCATCAATAAAAGCTTGTTTTAATGCAGCTTTGAATACAGAAAAATAAGTCGAAGCCGTATTTTGAGAAATAATCTCTTCCTTATTGCTGCCACTTTTTGCAGTCAACAAATATGATTTAAAGTGTTCACAGAATTTTGTATTGATCTGCGAAAACATAATTTTTTCGCCTCCAAAATCTTTTAGAAATTCTATCGAGCGATACCAATTTATTTGAATAGATTCGGAATTGTTTTTATGTCTTTTATTAACCAGCAAATCAAAATATCGCACAAAATTCTCCTGCGATTTTTCTTTTTGTTCTACTTGAATTTTGTCGAGTTCGCTGTAAAGTTCAATATTGTCATATTCTCTCTGACGTAATTTACGCATAGAATCTGCATAGAACATTGTTTCCCGATCATTTTCGCTTTTGCAAACGATAATACCATTGTCATCTCTTTTAGGTTTATATGAAACGGATTCTTGGGTTGTTCTTGCAGGTCTTTTCTTATCAAAGTCTACGGTTGTGACGCTTCTGTTCAAATATTCCCGGATTCTTTGAACTTTATCTTTACCAGGAATCATCACAGGATAACTTTCCAAATAAATAAACCATTCTTTTCGGAATTCGGATTTTCGCAATCGTACGGTAACTTTGGTTTTTAATAACTCTTTCATTTTCCGTCAAAAATTTTATCAATTAAATTTTTAGGAACATACACGAAACTTCCAACTTTCTTTGTCGGAATTTTGTTTCTTTTAATCAGGTTTGTTACAGTTCCTGGATCAGCGTAGAATTTTGAACTAATTTCGGAAATTGTATAACAATTACCAACTTCAAAATTGGGTTTCTCAATTATTATTTCCTTTTCTTCCGGTATTTCAACTGCTGAAAATAAATCTTCCAAATCTGATCGCTTAACACGAGTTAATCTTACTCCAAAATTAACTCCCTTTATTATTCCACGTTTTATTAATCTGTGAATGGTATCTCTCGATATTCCAAACATTACAGTTGCTTCAGCAACGGATAAAAATTCACGAGATTGAACTTCTGCAATTTTATTCACATACTTTTTCAATAATGTTTCTTTTTCCACTCTTTCTTTTTCCTGCTTTTTGCGCTCTTTTCCCGATTTATTAGCGCAGGAAACAGTACAAAAACGAGTCGTAACTGTCTTTGCTTCAAAGGGTTTTGAACACTGCTCGCATACCCTTGGTATTTTTAATTTACTAAATCCCATTCTGAAATAACATCCTGAACATTTTCTGTTTTTTGGCTTCTAAAATAAAATAAGGCGCATAAGACGCACATTACATCCAAATAACACGCGGTACAAATGAGATACAAAATTACAACAAAAATCGATTAAAATCAACTATTAATAAAAAATGCAAAAACAAAAAAAATCGCTGTAAACATTACGTTTACAGCGATTTACTAATTTATTTCAATCGATATTAATCGATAATAATTGCTATTTATTTGACTTCTTCAAAGTCTGCATCTTGCACATCATCTGCACCTGAATTAGCTCCGGCATTTCCTTGAGAAGGATCTGCACCTGGCTGACCTTGTTGGCCTGCTGCGTACATTTCTTCGGAAGCGGCCATCCAAGCAGCGTCTAAAACTTCAGTTTTGGTTTTTACAGAATTTAAATCTTTAGCTTCGAAAGCTGTTTTCAATTCAGCAACTGCAGTTTCGATGGCTGCTTTTTTGTCGGCTGAAAGTTTGTCGCCAAATTCTTTCAACTGTTTTTCAGTTTGGAAAATCAAACCATCCGCTTTATTGAATACTTCAACTTCTTCTTTTTTCTTAGCATCTGCTGAAGCATTTTCTTCTGCTTCACGCTTCATTCGTTGGATTTCATCGTCAGAAAGTCCTGAACTTGCCTGAATTTTAATAGATTGCTCTTTTCCGGTTCCTTTGTCTTTCGCAGATACAGAAAGGATTCCGTTTGCATCGATATCGAAAGTCACCTCGATTTGTGGAACTCCTCTTGGTGCAGGTGGAATATCTGTCAAATCAAATCTTCCGATTTCTTTGTTATCGTTGAACATTGGTCTTTCTCCCTGTCCTACTCTGATGCTTACAGCCGGCTGATTGTCAGACGCTGTAGAGAACACTTCAGATTTTTTAGTTGGGATGGTAGTATTCGCATCAATTAATTTAGTGAACATAGAACCCATTGTTTCGATACCTAAAGAAAGTGGTGTTACGTCTAATAAAAGAACATCTTTCACATCACCAGTTAAAACTCCACCTTGGATTGCAGCACCAATAGCTACAACTTCGTCTGGGTTTACTCCTTTTGAAGGTTTTTTACCAAAGAACTTCTCAACTTCCTCTTGGATGATTGGGATTCTGGTAGAACCTCCTACCAAGATTACCTCATCAATATCTGAAACTGAAAGTCCAGCATCTGAAAGCGCTTTTTTACAAGGCTCCATTGATCTTTTTACCAAATCTGCTGACAATTGCTCGAACTTCGCTCTTGTTAAGGTTTTCACCAAGTGTTTTGGTCCTGTAGCCGTAGCAGTGATATACGGAAGGTTGATTTCAGTTTGAGGAGAAGAAGACAATTCGATTTTTGCTTTTTCAGCGGCTTCTTTTAATCTTTGTAACGCGATAGCATCACCTTTTAGGTCTACACCTTCTTCAGCTTTGAATTCATCTGCCATCCAGTTGATAATTACATCATCAAAGTCATCACCTCCTAAGTGCGTATCACCATTTGTAGACAATACTTCGAAAACGCCGTCCCCTAAATCTAGGATAGAAACGTCAAAAGTACCACCACCTAAATCGTAAACTGCAATTTTCTGATCTTTGTGCGCTTTGTCCATTCCATAAGCCAAAGCTGCTGCCGTAGGCTCATTGATGATTCTTTCTACTTTAAGTCCAGCGATTTCTCCTGCTTCTTTAGTCGCTTGTCTCTGAGCATCATTAAAGTAAGCCGGAACAGTGATCACCGCTCTTGTTACTTCTTGTCCAAGATAATCTTCAGCAGTCTTCTTCATTTTCTGAAGAATCATTGCAGAAATCTCTTGTGGCGTATATTCTCTGTCGTCGATTTTTACTTTTACTGTATCGTTTGGTCCGCTTACCACTGCGTAAGGCACTCTTGAAACTTCAGAAGCATCATCTTTGAAATGTGTCCCGATGAATCTTTTGATAGAATAAACCGTTTTTGTAGGGTTTGTTACAGCCTGTCTTTTTGCAGGATCTCCTACTTTTCTTTCACCGTCTTCTATGAACGCTACGATAGAAGGCGTCGTTCTTTTTCCTTCTGCATTAGGGATAACTACAGCATCTTTACCTTCCATTACTGCAACGCAAGAGTTGGTTGTACCTAAGTCAATTCCGATTATTTTACTCATTTTTTTATATGTTATTTTTTGTTGTTATTAATATTTACAATGAGCAATTCTCAATATTTGTACCATGACAAAAAAAGTGACAAATTGTCATTAACAAAAAAAACTCCGCCTTTCGACAGAGTTCTATGTTTCAATTTTGAATCAAATTATTTCTTGATGAATTTCATTGATTTTACAAAACCACTTTCGTTATAAGTTCTCACGTAGTAAGTTCCTAATGGAAGTTGTTTCACATCAATTTTATCAGTTTCGTTTTTCACCTTTGCTTTTTTGACCAATTTCCCATCAGTCGCAAAAATCTCAACTTCATTGATATTAATCAAAGGTGAAGCGATAGAAATATAATTAACTGCTGGGTTTGGAAAAACATTGATTGCGTTAGATTTCTCAACATCATCAACCGCCAAAAGAGCGCAAGCGTTAGAGTTTAATAAGCTTGCTCTTGGACCTGCCATTGTATTCTGAGTAATGGTTTTTTGGTTGTTTGTAAACATCGCCATTTTATTATCATTTACATAATCCATATAGTTCATAAACATTGAACCATTGGTACTTGTGGTGCAAGCATATAGATTTGTAGGAAATGTAGGCGCTCCGTAATAAGGCTCTTTCGTAGCCGGCGTGTCTGCACATCCATCATTTCCTGCAGAAGTTCCACAAGAATTCTCCTCGTCTCCCCAGATGTGATTGAGTCCAAAATAATGACCGATCTCGTGCGTTGCCGTTCTACCTTTATTATATGGCGAAACAACAGTTCCAGTCGTTCCAAAATATTTGTAACCAATAGCAAGACCATCATCTGTACCTCCAGCATTATCCGGAAGATAAGCCCATCCTAAATAGTCAGCACTAATGTTACCAACCCAGATGTTCAGATATTTTGTAGTATCCCAAGATGGCAATCCGGAAGATGTATAATAATTATCGTCGAAATTAAAATTACTTGTGACAGATTTTCGTTCAACTCCTGAAGTCGCAGAGCCATCTGGTTTTTTGGTTGCCAAACAGAAAGCCAGTTCCATATCTGCCGCAACACCTTGGAAGACAAATGGAACGACTGTACTGAAATCTGCATTGAGCTTTCTGAAATCGTCATTCAAAACTTTGATCTGTGAAGCGATTTGAGCATCAGAAATGTTCATTGCTGTTGTAGAATACAAAACGTGAACAACAATGGGAATTGTAACAACACCTGCTTTTTTTGATTTTGTAAAATCATTGTGAACCAAGTAATCTTTCAAAGCTTCTCTATTTGCTTCCGCTTGTGGATTTGAAGCAAAAAATGCCGCCATTTTCTTCTCCGTTCCGCAAGTTCTTTGTCCGTAAGCACTTAGAAAAAAAGCACTTGACAGTAGTAATAAAATTTTCTTCATATTATTTCTAATTAATTAAAAGGGTTGCAAATCTATACTATTTTTCATTATACCATACATATTTTATTAAATTTTTTAAAATAAATTATCTAATCCTCAATAAAACCTTCATCCCTGTTTATTTAAAAATTAGTTTACAGTTCCGAAACATACCATCACGAAAGAAGATTGTAGTTTTCAAACCCAAATTAATACAATGAATTTCACTACTTTTGAGATAATCAAAAACCCAATAATGCCACAAGAATTCAATCCGCGCGACGTCACTTGGCTCGGCTTCAATGCCAGAGTTCTACAGGAAGCCATGGACAAAAGCGTTCCTATACATTTGAGAATCCGATTTTTAGGAATATTTTCCAATAATCTCGACGAGTTTTTCCGCGTGAGAGTGGCGGGTTTGAAGCGTGCGATGGACTTCAAACAGAAGGTCATTAGCGAATCTTTTTATGATGCCCCATCGAAAATATTACAGAAGATAAACAAGCTTGTCATCCACCAACAAGAGGATTTTGACAAAACCTGGAAGGATGTTCAGCGCGAAATGGCGAAGGAAAAGGTTTTCATCAAAGACCATAAACATCTGACTGCCACTCAAAAGGAATTTGTGGTGAAATATTTTGATGAAGAGGTAGAAAGTAACGTCATCCCAGTTTTGCTGCACGATAACAAACCCATGCCTTACCTCCGTGAAAAGAGCCTGTTCATAGGTGTTGCCATGCGTAGGAAAGAATGGCAGTACGAGAGCCAGTATGCCATTATAGAATTGCCAGTGACTGCCAACGGAAGATTTGTCCTTCTTCCGACCGAGAATCCGGAACAAAAAGACGTGATGCTCTTGGAAGATGTCATTATTTATAATTTGCCGCACATTTTTTCCTATTTTGGATACGACGAGTTTACGGCGCATTGTTTCAAAGTGACAAAAGATGCGGAGTTTGACCTGGACAATGACATCAAGACAACACTAGCGGATAAAATTGAAAAAGGAATCAAAAGCAGACGAAAAGGGAAACCAACACGTTTTGTCTTCGATAAAGAAATTGATAAAGCCTTACTGGAATTCCTTATTAAAAAACTTAATCTTACAAAAAAAGACAGTATCATTCCTGGACAGAAGATCCACAATTTCCGGCATTTTATGGATTTTCCAGATGTCTTCAAAGCGTATCATAAGCCTGTTGAGAGAACTTCTTTTATCCACCCGGAATTTGCCAACAAACAAAGGGTGACAGATGTTATCATCAAAAAAGATGTGTTGTTGACTTTCCCTTATCATTCTTACGATTCAGTAATTGATCTATTAAGAGAAGCCGCCATGGATCCAGATGTAAAGTCCATTCAAATTACAGCTTATCGATTGGCATCCAGTTCCAAGATCGTCAATGCTTTGATCAATGCTGTAAGAAACGGAAAAGAAGTGACCGTAATGCTGGAACTGAGAGCAAGATTTGATGAAGAGTCCAATCTGATGTGGAAAGACAAATTGGAAATGGAAGGCGTAAAAGTACTTCTCGGAATTCCCAACAGAAAAGTGCACGCCAAATTATGTGTCATCAAAAAGAGAGTTCATAACAAGACGATACAATATGGATTTGTAAGCACAGGAAACTTCAATGAGAAAACGGCCAAGATCTATGGCGACCATTTGGTCATGACATCCAACAGGGCAATAATGGCAGACATTAATAAAATCTTTGCTGCACTCAACAAACCAAAAGTAGACCCTACCATCACATTGAAAAGTTGCAAAAGTCTAATGGTTTGTCCTGAGTTTATGAGAGAAAAGATCATTGCTCACATCGACAAAGAAATCGAGGAAGCCAAAGCGGGCAGAAAAGCCGAAATGATCATCAAAGTTAATTCTTTGAGTGACAGGACACTTATCAAAAAACTGTACGAAGCTGCAGAAGCTGGCGTGACTACAAAAATGATAGTCCGCGGAATCTATTGTGCTGTGAATCAGAAAGAATTCAAGAAAAAGATCTATGCTACCAGTATTGTAGACGAATACCTGGAACATGCCAGAGTGATGTACTTCTATAATAAAGGTGCAGAAAATATGTACATCTCGTCCGCCGACTGGATGACCAGAAATCTAGATTACAGGATAGAAGCTGCAACGCCAATTCTGCAGAAGAATCTGAAAAAAGAATTGAAAACCCTTTTGGACCTTCAGCTGGAGGATAATGTGAAAGCCAGACTTCTTGACAAAAACATGAGAAACGAATATGTTGAGACCGATGATAAAGTTCAGAAAAGGTCACAGATCGAGACTTATAATTATCTAAAAAATCAGAAATACTAAAATTTAGTTTAAATTTAATCTTTAATTAAGTTCAAGACATGATAATTGCCGCCATAGACATAGGAAGTAATGCCGCCCGACTGCTCATCAATGAAGTGAAAGAAGCCAACGGCAAAGCAGAATTCACAAAACTGAATCTTCTGAGAATCCCTCTAAGACTGGGTTTCGATGTGTTTACAAAGAGCGAGATCGGTCCGGAAAGAAAACAAATGGTGATCAATACGATGAAGATCTTCAGCGAGATGATGACCATGTACAAAGTAGAACATTACCGCGCCTGTGCCACCAGCGCCATGCGTGACGCCAAAAACGGACAGGAGATCATCGACATTGTAAAAGAACAGGCAGACATCAATATCGAGATCATTACCGGAGACGAAGAAGCGACCTTGATCTATGAAAATCATGTTGCAGAAGGTCTTGACAAAGATTTTGCTTATCTGTATGTAGATGTTGGTGGTGGATCTACAGAACTCACTTTCTACGAAAACAACGAGATGCAATATGAGCATTCTTTCAATATCGGAACGATACGTTTACTGAATGGATTGGTAACGCCAACGATCTGGGATGAGATGAAGGACGAGATCAAAGACAAGATCAAAAGCAAGAAAACAGTTGTAGCCATCGGTTCTGGCGGGAATATCAACAAGATATTCTCGATGAGCAAAACAAAGGACGGAAAACCAATGCCAGTTTCTGTCATCAAGAAATATCTGAAAGAAATGGAAAAAATGTCTGTAGAAGAAAGAATGCAGCACTATCAGATCCGCGAAGATCGTGCAGATGTGATCGTTCCGGCCCTAACCATCTTTAACAATGTGATGACTTGGGCAGACATCAAACACATCTATGTTCCGAAAATCTCTGTAGCGGATGGTTTGATCCATAGTATCTACAACAAAGTGACAGAGCAAAATTAAGGACTTGCAAGATGCAGAACTTTTGGCTCGACATCAATTATCTTAATGATAACTGTTGATTAACTTTCACTTTAAAACACTTCGAAAACAGCTTTTAACACAGGCTTTATTAATCAATACTTAAAATTCATTTAAAGTACCCGGACAGGAAATTATTTCATCTTTACGCCAATCTAAAAATAAAAGTAAACATGAAAAACAAATACCTTTTCAGAGGTCTTTTGCCGATTGCTGCGCTATTTCACGGCCTTGCTTCGGGACAAACTTTGGTTCACTATTGGAACTTCAACAATAATGCTTCCGTAGCTGCGATCACCGCTCCAACCTCTACCCTTTTGAATGGTTCAATCTCTGCTTTTTCTACAGGAACTACCGGCACAGATACTTTCATTGATTTTGCCGGAGGAACTGGACAGAACTTCAACACAGAAAACCTGAATGCAAGAAATGGTGCCCCTTCTGGAACACACTTAAGATATAATTATCCGATCAATGGGAATGTGCAATTCAATCTCCCAACCTCGGGTTACAATAATGTAGTAGTAAAATTCACCACAAGACGATCCGGATCTGGGGCAGGAACACAAACATGGTCTTATTCTTTGGATGGGACCACTTT
The DNA here is from genome assembly GCF_001643375.1 of Chryseobacterium sp. FP211-J200. Classification (GTDB taxonomy): domain Bacteria; phylum Bacteroidota; class Bacteroidia; order Flavobacteriales; family Weeksellaceae; genus Epilithonimonas; species Epilithonimonas ginsengisoli. The sequence goes on along the minus strand of NZ_LSHB01000034.1, from coordinate 25,128 downwards.
TACCCAGTACCAAACTGTCATATCTCAAGACGCCAATCCAAAACTGATCACTTTTGACCTTTCAACTATTTCAGGTGTTGCCAACAATCCGAATTTTAAACTAAAGGTTGAATTTTCCACTGGCGCCGGCGGAAATGTTGGAAATAATAGATTTGACAATTTCACAGTGGATGCAGATCCGATCGGCGGCGTTGACACAACTGCACCAACGGCGACTTATGCTCCGGCGAACAATGTCACCAATGCTTCCACGACAGCAAATCCAAGCATTACATTCAATGAAGATGTAAGACTGATCGACAACTCTGCGATCACTGATGCCAATGCTCAAAACTTGGTTGAATTAAGATCGAACAACGCTACGGGAAATGCCGTTCCTTTCACCACAACATTTGCTGATAATAAAATCACAGTCATTCCGACTGGCGGTTTGGTACCTAATCAAACTTATTATTTAGCTTTAAAACCAAATTTAGTTGAGGACATAAGCGACAATGCTATTACAACAAGTACCTCATCTACTTTCACCACGGCTGGAACAAGCATTTCTTTGGATAAGACTTTCATTAAGGTCAATGAGAATGCGGGAACATTAGCTTTCCAGATCAATGTCATCAATCCTTCGAATGCGACAGTTAATTTGGTAGTCAAACCTGCGCCTTTCAGTACAGCGGACAGCAATGATTTCACTTTAGCAAATCAAACCATCAACATTACACCATCTACGACAAGCGTTACGGTAAACATTCCAATTATTGATGACACTTTGGAAGAACAGCAGGCTGAATATTTTGTTCTAGGTCTTGAGAATCCAGTTGGCGCAACTATTTCCGGCCAGGCTTTATCTACAGTTTATATTGTTGACAATGACAAGCAAGCACCGGTAGCATCAAAACAGATCGAACTGAATTATCTTGGTTTCTTTGATCCGTCGGGAAACAACAACAGTTCTACAGAAATCGTGGTTCATGATCCGGCGACTCAGAGATTGTTCACCATTAGTTCTTTGACAGATGTTTTTGACATTATTGATTTCAGTAATCCAACGACCCCAAATGTCATCAAAACTGTGAACATGTTGCCTTACGGCGGCATTACAAGTGTGGCTGTTAAGAATGGAATTATTACAGTAGCTTCTCCTAACGGAACCAATGCTCAAGAAAATGGATCAGTTGTTTTCTTTGACATCGATGGTAATTTCCTGAAACAAGTTACAGTTGGTGTTCTTCCAGATATGATCACTTTCACGCCAGACGGAACAAAGGTGATGACCGCCAACGAAGGCGAGCCAAATGACGCTTACACTGTGGATCCGGAAGGTTCTATCAGCGTTATCGATATTACAGGAGGAATTCCTAATCTTTTACAGTCGAATGTGACGACACTTTCCCTGCAAGGTTTCAACGGTCAGGAAGCAACGTTGGCAGCTACCGGCGGCAGAAAAGTAAAATCCACAAGTATCTTGGCTCAGGACTTGGAACCAGAATATATTGCCATCAGTCCAGACAGTCAAAAGGCGTGGGTTTCTTGTCAGGAAAACAACGCTGTGATCGAGGTTAATTTGGCAACAAAAACCCTTGGGAACATTTGGGGATTGGGTCAAAAAGACATGAGCCTTCCAGGAAATGGCTTCGATGCTTCCGACAATAATGGTGAGATCCTAATTGCCAACTGGCCTGTGAAAGCTTATTACAATCCAGACGCAATGGCTTCTTACAAAGTGGGCAGCAACAATTATATCGTGACAGCCAACGAAGGTGATGAGAAAGACCTTGACGGTTTCCGCGAGAGAACAACGGTGGGCGCAAACGGCTATTCATTGGACCAAACTATTTTCCCGAATGCTTCTATGTTAAAAGCAACTCATAACTTGGGAAGATTCCGAGTGACAAATGTAAATGGAAATACAGATGGTGATAATGAATTTGAACAGATCAATGCTTTGGGTGCACGATCATTTTCGATCTTCAATGCAGACTCAAAAGAGATCGTTTACGATAGCGGCGACCAGTTCGAAAGACACATTGCAGCGAATCATCCTTTGATCTTCAACGCAGACAACGAAGCTAATGGAGCAAAAGCGAGAAGCCGAGCCAAAGGTCTAGAACCAGAAGGCGTAACGCTTGGAACAATCAGCGGACAAACTTTCGCATTCATTACTTTAGAACGAACAGGCGGTGTGATGGTTTACAATGTTACCGACCCTAATAATGTGAGTTTCACCGATTACAAACATTCCAGAATGACGACGGCTTACGGCGGTGACAACGGACCGGAAGGCATCACCTACATTACACCTGAAAACTCTACGACAGGAAAAGGCTACGTGATCGTTGCCAATGAGATCAGTGGTACTTTGTCCATGTATGAAGTGGTTGTTTCTCCAACGCTTGCAACAGGCGATGTGAAATCTGAGAAATCGACCTTCAACATCTTCCCGAATCCGGTGAACAAAGGCAATGCTTTGTACTTCAACAGAGCTCAAGGTTACGAATTGTATGACATGTCCGGCAAATTGCTAAGCAAAGAAAACAATGCCTTGACCATAAACACTTCAAAACTTTCTACAGGCGTTTATCTGATCAAGACTTCAGAGGGCGACGTGAAGAGAGTGATTGTAAAATAAGATCCTTTTTTCTTTTTAAATTTTCTTTTTAAGGCCTCAGATCTTTCTGAGGTCTTTTGTTTGAACAGATCTTGATCAAAATTAATTTTTACTTTGAAGGTCAATTTATTATGAAAGTAATTATTATGTAGTAATTTCGTGCGACCCCAAACTTCATGTAGAAACAGACTGATGAGCATTTTGAAAATAGACAGAGTACACTTCCACACCTTTGACTCCCTGAGATTCTTATCTTTTCTATTGGTCTTCCTCTACCATTGTTCGATCCCGGAAAGTAACTTTCTACATTATTTTTCCAAGGCTGGGAATATCGGCGTTTCTTTTTTCTTTGTACTGAGTGGGTTTCTCATCACCTATATATTACTGCTGGAAAAGATCAACCATCAAAACAAAGTTCCTCTCAAAAGATTTTTTCTAAGAAGGATCCTGCGGATCTGGCCATTGTATTATCTGATGGTCTTGTTTGCATTCTGTACACCTTTTATCCTGTCGGCTTTAAAGCTTCCATCCTCGAATGAAGGCTACTATCCCAATTGGTTTTTCACCATTACATTTCTGGAAAACTATGTCATGATGTATAAAAACATGCTGCCCAATGTTTCGCCGATCAGTGTGATGTGGTCGCTGTGTATAGAAGAACATTTTTATATCATCTGGGGATTGATCTTTTATTTTATCTCATTCAAAAATGTTCCGAGATTGATTGTGATCAGCATTCTGATTTCATTGGTCTTTAGAATGATCTACGGGAATTATGGTATTTCCTACACCGATATTCTTACCAACATCCATTACTTTGCCTTCGGCGCTTTGCCTGCCTACATTTTTGTTTTCCGTAAAGATATTATTAATAAACTCGAAAGAATTCCTGCAATCTATAAATACATCTACGCGCTTTTTGTTCCGGCTTTTATTGTCATCAATACCAATTTCTCGCTTATCGGTAAGAATCCGAGCGCTTTTGTTTACGGCTTGCTATTTTCCCTGCTGATATTCTTTACTTTGGGACAAAAGAATGTCTTCAAAATCTCTGACCAAAGTATCTTGGCCTGGTTGGGGAAATATACTTACGGACTATATCTTATCCATATCATCTGTGTTCAATTATTTAATAAAATCGGAGCAAAGTTTGAACTGAATTGGTTTATCATCATTCTTTTGTCATTCTCTTCTACGGTATTCTTGTCCTACCTATCCTATCATCTTTTCGAGAAGCAATTCTTAAAACTAAAAAAGAGATACAACAGCTCCCATTCATAATTACCCTACATCAATGTGGATCAAGTTCTGAAGCCGTAGATTTGTTCTATCAAAAAATGAGACCATTATGGAATTAGGAATAGGAATGTTTGGAGATGTTTCTCTGGACACACAAACCGGAAAATATAGAGATGCGAGCGTAAAATTAAATGAGATCCTGGAGCAGGTAAAACTGATGGATCAAGTTGGCCTGGACGTTTTCGCAATGGGTGAGCACCACCGTGAAGATTACGCCGTGTCATCACCAGAGATCCTTTTGGCAGCTGCAGCAAGCATTACAAAGAATATCAAATTGGCAAGCGGCGTAACGGTTTTAAGTTCGTCCGAACCTGTGAAAGTTTACGAAGACTTTTCTATGATCGACCTCATCTCAAAAGGGCGAGCAGAGATATTCGTGGGCAGAGGAAGCTTCATCGAGTCTTTCCCTTTGTACGGCTATGACCTTTCGGATTACAGTCAGCTTTTTGAGGAGAAACTGGACTTGTTGCTGAAGATCAATAACGAGGACAATGTAACCTGGACGGGGAAACTGCGTGCTCCAATGAAAGACCAAACGGTTTATCCAAGAGCTTACAACGAAGGTAAATTACCGATCTGGATCGCAAGCGGCGGAACTCCGGAATCTGTCCTGAGAGCGGCACAACTTGGTCTGCCATTGATCGTTGCCATCATCGGCGGAATGCCAAGACAGTTCAAGAATTTGATTGATTTCTACAAGCAAGAATATATCAACGCTGGTCACGACGAGAGCAAAATGCAGATCGCCATCCACTCCCACACTTTTGTGAGCGATGACCAAAATGATATCGACCAGTACTTCTTCAACTACAAATCTCAGATGGACAGGATCGGCAGACAACGTGGTTGGGCGCCTTACAGCAAAGACCAGTACGAAGGCGGTCGAAGCAAGGACGGCGCACTCTTCATCGGAAATGCGAATGAGGTTGCAGATAAGATCAGTGAAATGAAGGAACTATTCGGTTTGACGAGATTCATCGGACATATGGATGTGGGCGATCCTGCACACGACGTGATGATGAGATCGATAGAACTATTCGGAGAGAAAGTAGCGCCGATAGTGAAATAGTTATGAGAGCTTAGACTTTAGATATTAGAAGTTAGAGTTCAATTCTGCTTTATAGATCGAAGTTTGAAGCATTAATAAAATCATTAAAAAAGCAAAATCCTGGGCTATAAACTCAGGATTTTTTGTTGTTTTCCGGTCAAATTTATAGCTTCTGGCAAGCCCGATGGATAGGACATCTGCAGGGATCATCAAAAACAACTTGATGTTTAGATAAAAAGGTCAAGTTGTTTTAATGAAAAGGTCTTGATGTTTTGACTAAAAGGTCTTGATGTTTTGATAGAGCAGTCTAGAGAATCTATTTTAGCTGATATGTATTTCCTTCAAAAACAAAAGCTTCGGCATCTTCAGAATAATAATCGATTTTGCAATCCGAAACACGTCTGGAAACGAGATATGGCGTGATGACGAAATCTTTGACCCTGTCTTCAGTTTTATCAGAATTCAACCAAAAAACAATTTGGTCTTTGTTTTTGATACTGATGATCTTGTCCTTATAAAAGTGATGAACGAGAACTTCCTTCTTCTCCAAATTATAAATATTAAAACAGACCCTAAATCCAAAGAACAGCAAAAGACAAAAACTAAAAGCCAATCGGTATTTGAGGTTAAAAATATCTTTGATGAGAAACCTCAGCGTATAGATCGCCAAGAACAAAGCTCCTACTTCCATCAAGTGCAAGGAAAGATGCTTGTTCATCAACGTTTCGAAGCTGGAAAACCAATGGATGACCTTCAAAACATAAAGTATAGATGCATCGAATATTTCGTAAACCAAAAGAAATTTGATCCCAAATGCTATCATAATGACCATTAACAAAGAAGAAATGATAATGACTTCTGAGAGTGGAATGATGAGCAGATTCGCAAAAATCGACACGAAAGAAAACTGATGGAAATAATACACCGCCAGTGGCAAAGTGGCGATCTGTGCTGCGAAAGTCATTGCAGTGATCTCGTAAACAAATTTCTCTGTGGCAGACCTCGGCCTTCTGAATAGTCTTTTAATAGGTGCCGACAACCACCAAATTCCTAAAACTGCCACATAACTCAATTGAAATCCAACCTCAAAAAGTTGTTGAGAATCTACGATCAAAAGGATAAAGGCAGATAAAGCCAGCGAATGTAAAAGATCCGGTTTCCTCTGGAGCAAAAGCATAAGGTAGTAGCAAGTGATCATCAAACAACTACGCATAACGGAGCTTCCATAATCGATGAAGATAGCAAAACTCCAGATCAAAACGAGACTTAAAACGATTGAAACCTTCCTGAACTTGACCGGAAGTATTTGATTGAAAACAAACAGTGTGATCCAAAAAATAATGACCATGTGAGAACCCGAAATTGCCAGCAAATGCACCAATCCAGTTTGGTTGAAATCGTTCACCGTTTCTTTGTCCATCTCGGTTCTGTCTGACAAAATAATGCCTTTCAGGAATTCCTGGATCTTGGGAGAAAGTGGTGATTGGTTGATCTGATTCAGAATCTCAAGACGGGTTTGGCGGATCTTGTCTGGAAAAGAAATTTCGGCTTTCTCAGTTTTAAGCATGTCATTGGGCAGATAAGCCTGCAGATATACTTCCTGTCTGGCGAGATATTTCTTATAATCGAATTGAAAATCATTATTGATTTCTTCTGGCGAATGAATATAAACTTCCGCATCATAGAAGTGTTTGAAGTCCAATAACTCCTGGTCTCTCGGAATGCTGAGAACTGTTTTGATTGGCGCAAAATCCTTGACATCATTTGACGGAATTGCTAAGACTTCTACAATATAACGTCTGTTTTTTTCATTGGAATTCAGCTTCTTGCTGAGTTGGAAGACGATGTTTTCTTTTGATTCCAATGCCGGAATTTTAGGCTGAACGGAATTTAAATCATGAACAAATATTCCAATCGAGAAAAAGAAAAATCCCAAGCAATAATGTTTGATGCACTGGGAAAATGTTGTTTTAAATAATATTGACAACAGTGAAATTCCCGAAATGATGAGCAGGAAGTAGATACTTTTCTGACCCATATCCAGGTACTCCTGAAATAGAATTCCGATAATAAAGCATATCAGCAATATTAGTAAAGGTTGCGTTTTCATTGGTGTTCATTTGTGTTTTTGTGTGTTTATTTTTTCAAAATATCATCAGCGATCTTTAAATGATGATTCGTATGTAACCATAAAAATCGTAAAGTCGTTTTCTTATCAAAATCACCTAGAAATGGATGCGTGATGAAGGATTTTTCGGGAAGGTTTTTAGCGGCTTCCAATCTTTCTTTCGTCAAGCTCATCAATTTCAAAATACTTTCCTGAGTCGGAACTTCTAATGGAATGAACTGTTTTGGCGCTCTTATTTTCCCTCTCGGAATTAATCCAAAATTTAAGAAGACAAATTTCTTGACACTGAATTTCGGTTTGTAATCTTTCGGATCGGTCATTGTCAAACCTTTCAGACTACTGTTAAGAATCAAAAGACAATGTTCCAGATGCCAACCGACAGACGCTTTGGAAACTTGATTATTCGTCACATCGATCTTTGGTAGAAGTGATTCGATTTTTTGTAATTGGTTTGTTATATTTTCCATCACTTTGCGTTTACAATGATTTCTGCTGCGTTGTTACTTGCACCGCTACCACCTAATTTTGACCTTAAGATCTCATAATCATTCAAAACCTGATTTCGTTTTTCTGTATTAAGGATTTTATTAAGTTCTTTCACCAGATTATCCTTGGTCAGATCGTTTTGTATGAGTTCGGTGACCACTTCTTTGTCCATGATCAGATTGACGAGCGAAATGTATTTGATATTTTTGATCAACCTTTTTCCGATTTCGTAGGAGATTCGGCTGCCTCTGTAGCAAACCACTTCCGGAATATTGAGCAAAGCCGTCTCCAAAGTAGCAGTTCCAGAAGTCACCAAAGCGGCTTTTGAACTTCTCAATAAATCGTAGGTCTTATTGGAAACGAAATGAACATCAGCATCCACAAATTGTTCATAGAAATCTTTTTCCAAGCTCGGCGCGCCAGCTATGACGAACTGATAATCAGCAAAATAACTTCTAACAGACAACATCAGTTCCAGCATTTTTGTCACCTCTTGTTTTCTGGAACCTGGAAGAAGTGCAATGATTTCTTTTTCGTTCAGATTATTTTCTGATTTAAATTCTTGAATATCAACAGGTTTCAAACCTTCAATCGCATCAAGCAATGGATGACCTACGAAATGGGTTTCGACGTCGTGTTTCTTATAAAAATCCTTTTCGAATGGGAGAATGACGAGCATCTCATCCACATAATTCCGGATGGTTTCTACTCGGCCTTCTTTCCAAGCCCAAAGTTGCGGTGAAATGTAGTAAATTACTTTGATACCCAATTCTTTAGCAAACTTGGCAATCCTTAAATTAAATCCTGGATAATCCACAAGAATCAAAACATCTGGTTTATATTCCTGAATGTCCTTTTTGCAGACCTTGATATTGTTGAGAATGGTTTTCAGGTTTTGAACGACTTCCAGGAAACCCATAAATGCGAGGTCGCGGTAATGTTTGGCCAAAGTTCCGCCTTGCTTCTGCATCAGGTCGCCGCCCCAAAAACGGAAATCTGCGTTCTGGTCTTTCTTTTTGATGGCCTTCATGAGGTTGGAAGCGTGCAGATCGCCGGAAGCCTCGCCTGCTATGATATAATATTTCAAGGGTTTGATTTTAGATTATTCGAGATTGGATGATAGATTTTTAAAATTAAGTTTTTTCTGTGAAATTCTTAACTTTGAACAAAAATAAATCATTTTGATTGATTGGGCTTGTGAAACTTGGATTGTTGACAAAATTTGATTGGATAACAAAGTCCATAGCCCCGATAGCAGCGACATCCTTTTTTGTCTTTCTGGAAACGTTCTATTAACAACAATATGCCAAAGACAAAAAAGATATAGCGGATAGCGGGATCAAGCTCCTAAAAAAATACTTAAATTTAGAAAATGGAAGAGATCATAAATAAAGTGGCGGGAAGTGGATTGGTGAATTTTGATATTACGGATCTGTTCCCGAAGGGCAAAAGAATGGGGATTGACATCAAGGAATTTCTTTGGGAAGGGATGATTCTGAAAGAGAAAGACTTCCGAGAAAAAATAGCCAACATTGATGCGGAACTTTACAAAGACGCGTATGTTTACATCTACTGTTCTGAAGATGTGATCATTCCGCTTTGGGCCTATTTCCTGATCACTTCCAAAATTACGGATGCTGCGAAAAAGGTGGTTTTTGGGAACCGCGAGGACTTGGAAGTTCTATTAATGCACAATGCGATCCAAACCTACGATTTCTCTGAACTGAGAGACAAACGTGTTCTGGTAAAGGGTTGTAGCGATGAAATGATTCCCAACAATGCTTATGTGGAACTGGTGGAACAGTTGAAACCGCTTGTGAAATCCCTGATGTTTGGGGAAGCGTGCAGCAATGTGCCGATCTTTAAAAACTAAATGTGAATGAGGCAACTTTACCGAGTCCTTTTTTTTGTTTTTCTGTTTGTCTTCTATTGGTTTTTTAGTTTTACAAAGGTACCGTTTGGGGACGCTTTGGGATTCGTCAATATGGCAGAGCTCAATGAATATACCAATAACACAACAGTTTTCGGTAAGTTTCTTTACACTAATTTTTTAATTGGATTTAAGACTGTCATGGGTCTGGATTCTATTCCTGCGACGCGGTTTTTCAATCTGATCTTTTCGGTTCTGACCTTGGTGGTTTTGTTTTTTGGATTGAAACTGAAATTCAAAAAAGAGTTACTTGCCTATTTGGGGACTTTGATATTTGCCTTCAGTTTCACGTTTTGGAAACAGACAGAGATCATTGAGGTTTATACATTCAACAGTTTTTGGATTGCGCTTTATGTTTATTTTACAATTAGATTCTTGGAAGACAGAAACTCTAGATTTCTTTTTGTTTCAAGTTTGATTCTTGGGCTTTCGTTATTTGCTCATGTTCAAAACATTATGTTGATCCCAGGTTGGGTGATCTTGTGTTATATTTCTTTTAGAAATTATAAGGTCAAGATTTTACCAAGTGTTTTTGTTTTTTTCGCATTTGCTTTCGCATTGTATTTTATGGCTTATATTAATGGTTATGAGACTTCGCATGTTTTTGGTTCCGGCAATTCTGACTGGGTGACTGGTAGTTTTGAAAAAGGGATCTCTGGCTTTTCAAAAGATATCTTAGTGGCGATTGGATATTTGATCTATAACTTTTGGATTTTCGTGATTCCAGCAATCATTGTTATTTACAAGAAAATAAAGGGTCTTAGGGATTCTCAAAATCTATTTTATCTTGTTAGTTTTATAGTACCTTTCGGATTTGCAACCATCTATAATGTTTCAGACAGTTATGTTTTCTTCCTTAATGCTTATCTGTTCTTCATCTCTTTCATTATTGAAGGATTAATCGACATCAAAATCTCTCATCCGAAAATTTATAAAACGATCTCATTTTCAGTTTTCTGCGTTCCTTTATTTTATTTATTAAGTTATTTAATTATTTCGAAAACGCCGCAAGGCCAGAACTTCGACAAAGAAAAATCACAAAAAGGAGGTCTCTCTTATTACCTATTTCCTTGGATGAGAAATAATGTTGGTGTCTTGGAATTTTACCTGGATGGCAAAAAACCTTTTGACGACAAGGATTTCATGAATATCAATTGTCACATCTTCCTAAAACACCGAAAAGGAAAAAATTCTTTGGAAGAAATAAGAAAGATGTGATCAAATTTTTTATCTTTGATTTCAACAAAAAAACATAAATTATGGGTTTACTAGACCTTATTACAGGAAGTACAGGCAACCAGGTTGCAGAACAAGCGGAGAACAAATTCGGGATCAGCAAAAATCAGATCATCGCACTTTTGATAGTTGCAGCACCTTTGGTGATCAGTTACCTAAAGAAAAAATCAGAAAATTCTGACGAAGCAGACAAACTGAATGCAACGCTCGACAAACACCACGACGGAAGCATCTTAAACAATCCTGCACAGGCACTCGACAGAGAACAGGAAGGAGATTCTATCCTAAGCCACATCTTCGGAGGCGAAAAAGCAAACGTAGAAAACCAATTGTCTCAAAACACCGGAATTTCTATGGACAAGATCGGACCAATTTTGGCGATGTTGGCACCAGTCATTATGGGATACATTGGCCAGCAGAAGCAAGCCAACAACGTGACTTCTGGCGGTGGATTGGGAGATTTACTTGGCGGAATCCTTGGTAATTCTGCTCAAGAATCTCAGGCATCCAACAATCCTTTGAGTGATATTTTGGGTAGCGTACTTGGTGGCGCAACACAATCTTCCGGAGGCGGATTGGGCGACATTCTTGGAAGCGTTCTAGGCGGAGGAAATCAAAAACAATCTGAGCAAGGTGGACTTGGCGGATTGTTAGGCGGACTTTTCGGAAAATAAACAATTACCTAACAAATACAAATCGGGCCCGTAAAATTTACGAGCCCGATTTTTTATTTTTCTTCAGTTTCACTTGCCTTTTCAGCCTTCGCTTTCGTCGTTTTCGGCTTTGGTTCTGCTTTTTCTTTTACTGGCGTTTCCGCCACTACTACAGGTTTCGAGGCTTTTCTAAGTCTGGATTTTCCATAACTTCCTCGCGCGATTTTTCCTTTGGTAGATTTTTGATCTCCTCTTCCCATAATAATTAAATATTTGATTTCCACTAAATTACAACTATTTTCCGAGACCACCAAGAATCTGGGCGCGTCCCTCGCCAAAGCTTCTCCCACAGCTCGGGCCGGGCTATCCGTTACTATCTTTTTCCCATACGCTAATTCCCTCCGCCAAAAAAGGATATCCACTACTATCCCTCACGCGCTTCGCAAAGATTGAAGATTCCTCAATCAAAAAAAAGCTTTCCATATCAATCAAATTAATTCCTATCAAAACATTATCTTTGCACTCGGAAATTGGACGACCAAATGTCTAATCTCTAAAGTCTAACATCTAACATCTAAAAAAATGTTCCGTACACACACAAACGGCGAACTGACGCTGAAAAATCTGAATGAAAAAGTAACACTTTCCGGCTGGGTACAAACCATCCGTGACAAAGGTTTTATGATTTGGATAGATTTGAGAGACCGTTACGGCATCACCCAATTGGTTTTGGACGAGGACAGAACTTCCAAAGAACTTTTGGAAACCGCTAAGAAACTCGGCCGTGAGTTTGTCATCAAAGTTGAAGGAACCGTTATAGAACGTACATCCAAAAACCCAAAGATTGCAACGGGCGACGTAGAGATCTTAGTTGAAAACCTTATTATTTTAAATGAATCTCAATTACCACCTTTCACCATCGAAGACGAAACCGACGGTGGAGAAGAATTGAGAATGAAATATCGTTATTTAGATATTCGAAGAAATCCTGTGAAAGACAAACTGATTTTCCGTCACAAAATGGCGCAGAAAGTGAGAAATTATCTTTCCGAAGAAGGTTTCATCGAGGTTGAAACACCAGTTTTAATTAAATCAACTCCGGAAGGCGCGAGAGATTTCGTGGTTCCAAGCAGAATGAATCCGGGACAGTTTTATGCACTGCCACAATCGCCACAAACTTTCAAACAACTGTTGATGGTTGGTGGAATGGACCGATATTTCCAAATCGTGAAATGTTTCCGTGACGAAGATTTGAGAGCCGACAGACAGCCGGAATTTACACAAATCGATTGCGAAATGGCTTTCGTAGAGCAGGAAGACATTATGAATGTTTTCGAAGGAATGACCAAAGTTCTTTTGAAAGACATCACAGGAAACGAATTCCAGGATTTCCCAAGAATGACTTTCGCCGATGCAATGCAAAAATATGGAAACGACAAACCGGACATCCGTTTCGGAATGGACTTCCACGAACTGAATGACTTAACGAAAGGAAAAGATTTCAAAATATTTGATGACGCAGAATTGGTTGTCGGAATCAATGTTGAAGGCATTGCAGATTACACCAGAAAACAAATCGACGAATTGGTAGATTGGGTAAAACGCCCACAAATCGGCGCAACAGGATTGGTTTGGATTAAATTCCAAAACGATGGCGTTGTAACTTCGTCTGTCAATAAATTCTATTCTGAAGAAGATTTAAAGAAAATCACAGAAGAATTCGGAGCAAAAGCAGGTGACTTGATTTTCGTAATGTCCGGAAACGCTGACAAAGTGAGAACGCAACTTTCCGCATTGAGAATGGAACTCGGAAACCGTCTTGGCTTGAGAAAAGGAAATGAATTCGCGCCACTTTGGGTTGTAGATTTCCCGTTGTTGGAATTTGACGAAGAATCTGGAAGATACCACGCAATGCACCACCCTTTCACCTCTCCGAAAACCGAAGATTTCCACCTTTTGGAAACCGACCCAGGAAAAGCAAGAGCCAATGCATACGATTTGGTTTTGAACGGAAACGAAATTGGCGGAGGATCTATCAGAATTTTCGACAGAGATTTGCAATCGAAAATGTTTGACCTTTTAGGATTCTCAAAAGAAGAAGCAGAAGCACAGTTCGGATTCCTGATGAATGCCTTCAAATACGGCGCTCCGCCTCACGGAGGTTTGGCTTTTGGATTTGACCGTTTGGTTGCAATCCTTGACGGAAACGAGGTTATCAGAGATTACATCGCATTCCCAAAAAACAATTCCGGCCGAGATGTGATGATTGATGCACCTGCGCCGATTCATCAGGAACAGCTGACGGAACTGGAACTTAAATTGGATTTAAAATCATAAATTAAAAGCGAGAATTTTTTTCTCGCTTTTTTTTATTAAAAAATATCCGATTTTGTTTTTTAAAATAGTATTCCAAATTTTAAAATTTCAAACTATATTTGTAATCAATAATGAGAATTGTAACTTTTTTAAGAATTAAAGAATTTATAGAAAAGCATTCTGATGCAGATATTGCATTGCGAGATTGGTACAAAAAAACTCAAAATGCTGATTGGAAAAGCTTTACTGATGTAAAAGAAGCTTTTAATTCTGCAGATTATGTTGGAAATAATCGGTTTGTTTTCAATATTAAAGGAAACAATTACAGATTGGTTGCCATCATAATTTTCGCTTCACAAAAAGTTTATATTCGGTTTATCGGAACTCATAAAGATTATGACAAAATAGACGCTTCAAATATTTAGAAAATGACAGAAAAACAATATAAAGTAGCCTGCGAAAGAATAGAAGAGCTTCTGAAAACGGTAGGAAACGAAACTTCTGAAAACGATAAAAATTTCATTGAACTTGATTTTTTATCTGATGCTGTCGCCGATTATGAAGAAAAATATTTTCCTGTAGAAACTCCAACTTTGCAGGATGTTATTAAGTTAAGAATGTACGAAATGGGAATTTCACAAGTTAAACTTTCTGAAATCCTGAAGGTTAGCCCATCAAGAGTCAGTGAATATCTTACTGGAAAATCTGAACCTACTCTCAAAGTTGCCCGTGAAATTAGCAAAAAATTAAAAATAGATGCATCTGTGGTTTTAGGAGTTTGAAAATATTTTTTATCCCACATTTCACATGAAATAATATAACCTCATAGTTTTTAAAAATTATGAGGTTTCTGTTTTATTAAAAATCAAGCTTAAAATAATCAGAATTCACTACTTTTACTCAAACACAAATTTTAAATGATGAAATCTCCCTTAGAAATTTTACAACAATATTTCGGCTATGACAATTTTCGCCTCGAGCAAGCCAACGCTGTTGAAAATGTAATTGCGAAAAAAGACACTTTTGTTTTGATGCCAACCGGTGGTGGAAAATCACTTTGTTATCAGGTTCCGGCGTTGGTTTTGGAAGGAACTGCCATTGTGATTTCTCCGTTGATTGCGTTGATGAAAGACCAGGTTGATGCGTTGCGCGTGAACGGAATTTCTGCGGCGTACATCAATTCTTCGATGTCCGCTTTTGAGCAAAATGAGACTTTAAATCAATTAAAAAACGGTCAACTCAAACTTTTATATGTCGCGCCCGAAAAATTGAGTGCAGATAATGGTGCGTTTTTAAAGTTGCTGAATGACGTGAATATTTCCTTATTTGCGGTGGATGAAGCGCATTGTGTTTCTCATTGGGGTCACGATTTTCGTCCGGATTACTTGTTTTTAAATGGAATCAAAAAACAATTTCCCAAAGTCCCAATTATCGCTTTGACGGCGAGTGCAGACGAAATCACGAGGAAAGACATCATCAAACAACTGAATCTCCAAGAGCCTTTGGTTTTGATTTCTTCCTTTGATAGAGCCAATATCAAATATTTCGTTCAGCCTAAACAATCTGTTCTTCATAATATCATTCAATATCTCAATGAACATCCGAATGATTCGGGAATTATCTACTGTCTATCCAGAAAAGGAACAGAAGAAATGTCAAATAATCTGAGAGAAAATGGCATCAATTCCGCATTTTATCACGCCGGAATTAATTCAATTGAGCGTGCGAAAGTTCAGGAAGATTTTTTGAAAGACAAAACTCGGGTAATGGTGGCTACGATTGCCTTTGGAATGGGAATAGACAAGAGCAACGTCCGCTTTGTGATGCACGCAGATTTGCCTAAAAATATAGAAAGTTATTACCAGGAAACTGGAAGAGCCGGAAGAGATGGTTTGCCGAGTGAAGCAATCTTGTTTTATTCTTACGCCGATGTGATAAAGCTGAGAAGATTTGCAATGGTAGAAGGCAATGAGGAGCAATCTGACTTGATGCTTCAAAAGCTCCAACAAATGGCTGACTTTGCCGAAATGCAAAAGTGCCGAAGACAATATCTGATGGAATATTTCGGTGAAAAGCACGATGGTAATTGCAATTCCTGCGATTTTTGTCTCAGCGATTTCGAAACTTGGGACGCAACAGTTGATGCTCAAAAATTATTGAGCGCCATTCACCGCCTGAAAGAAAGGTATGGAAAAAACTTGATCATTGATTTTCTGCGAGGTTCCAAAAGTGTAAAAATTACAGATTCTATGCGAAGTCTGCCAACCTACGGCATGGGAAACGATCAAGACAAAAATTATTGGCAAAATCTTCTAAGACAACTGCTCATCAATGGTTTTTTGAGTGAATCGGATGGAGAATTTTATGTTTTAAAATTAAATGAAGAGAGCAATCAGGTTTTATTTAAAAATAAAAAAGTAATTCTCAAAAAAGTAAAAGAACAAGCCAAAGCCGTGACTGTCGAAGAAATGGAAACTGATTATTCAACGCCAGAATTTGATGTAAATGAAGATCTATTTTCAGAACTAAGAGCCTTGAGAAGAGAAATCGCCGAACGTGAAAATGTTCCGCCTTATGTTATTTTCTCGGATGCGACTTTGCTGGAATTGTCAACTTATCTTCCAAATAGCAAAGAAGAACTCAATCAGATAAGTGGTTTCGGCGCTTTTAAGATAGAAAAATATGGAGATTTATTTCTTCCTGCGATTATTGAATTTTGTAAGAATAATAATTTAAGCAGCAAAATTTCCGAGAAAAAACCGAAGAAAATAAGAGAAACCAAGAAGACCAATCCTAAAACATCTGGAACTTTTGCTACAACGTTTGAACTGTACAAAGCCGGCAACAATTTCGAAGAGATTGCTAAAATTAGAAATTTGTCTATCAACACTATTCAAAATCATTTAGCCAATTTTGTTGCAGCAGGAAAGATAGAAGCCGACGAATTAATGGATGTAAGCAAAATAGACCCGATTATAGAAATTGCAAAAGCCCAAACCATTCCATCTTTAAAGGCCATCAAAGATGAATTAGGCGATGGCTATTCTTATTTTGAAATTCATATCGCGATGGCCTATTATAAATCTCAGCAATAAAGCAAGGTGAAATATTTTTACATCTTTTATATTTTGACTATCAAATTTGCCTAATTTTATAAAAACCGGATACTATGAAAAAAGCACTGATTTTGATGATTCCAATCCTCCTATTGGTAGGTTGTAAAAAAAATAAAGAATTGGCACTCAACGAAAAAGTAGCCAAAGAATTTTTGGAAGAAATGAATGCACTTGACGACTTCGAAACGAAGTATTTTTCAGATTCCAATCCATTAGCCAAAGCACCTTTCGCCGAAAATTCTATCGAGGTAAAAGATGCAGCTAAACTGACGGAAGATGCAGTTGCAGGATTAAAAAATATAAGCGGCACTTCGGTCAGTCCAGAAGCAATGCCTTTTTATATGGGAACTTTAGAATACATAGATGCAGTAAATGCCCAAGGTCAGGCTGCCAAAGACTTTTTTACCGAATCTGACCCTAGAATGAGAGCAGGTTATTATGAACTCGTAAAAGAGAATTTTCAAAAACTCAGAAATAAGCCGGACAGCATTCTTGCCATCCAAAAAGTATATCTTGATAAGGTCGGAATTAAATAATTATAAATAAAACAAAAGCCAGAGATTCGGCAATCTTTGGCTTTTGTTTTATTAAGTTAATGTCGTTAATTTAAAAATGAATCGGAATATCAGGAATATCATCCAGAACGTGTCTGCCCTCAATCCTATCAATTGCAGTTTGAGCACGTCTTTTGGCGATTGAAACTTTGTAATCGAACCATTTTTCTTTGAAGAGTTTTCGCATCAGATTATCAAATTGTTGGGTGATGACCAGATTTTTGAAACCTCGCCATTTTTCTATCAATTGAAAAGGCAAAGCTCTGACCGAGATTGAATAACCTTCCGTCTCATATTGGATAAAATGCCACCAGCCAGAAGGCATATAAAGTGTTTGGCCAGGTTTCAAAACGGCTTCGTAACCGTCAAGATATTTCAGTCCAGGAAATTCTTCCTGAGATGAAGTTTTCAAATTGGCGATACTGTGAAAATTATAAGGTAATTTATAAATCAAATCGGATTGACTGAGTGGAAACAACCAAACCCGTTTAACGCCTTGATATTGAGTTAGGAAAACGTGTGACATATCGATATCGACGTGGTTTCTGGTATTGGAACCTTTTCCGCCGAAGAACATAAATGGCAACCAGGACAACACTTTACCTTTCGTAATGTCTTTGTAAACCACATCTTTTTTGAGTTCCGGTTTTATTGTCAAAAGATTGAATAAGAACAGTCTGTACTTCGTTTTCTCTCGGCTTATCAAGTCAAGATATTCAGAAAATTTCATTCTGGCCAACGGTTTGCTCGCCGCTCTGTCGAGAGAATGGATTTCTTCTCCATAAACATCCACTTCATCATCTCCGGCAATTTCTTTGAAATAATCATAATTCCAGTTTTTGAGAGCCGGACTTTCCGCGTCGATAAAATCTTCTATAATGACCGGAATATTGGGTTTCATAAACTTCGAAGTAAACGCTTCCGAACTAATATTTCTAATTCTGCCTATCTCTTTTAACTTCATGATCGATGATTAAAGGGACAAAAGTAGAGATAAATTGAATTCATACCAAAAAAGTAGGAGTTAAAATTTGATTTCTAAGGTAACTTTGCTACTAGAAACTCGGGAGATAACTTCAAAATCCAATAGATGATTTTCCATTTCCAATTGGGAACGATGGAGAAAGAATTACCAGCATTCACGATATGTTGAGCGACGTAATCAGGTTCCATCAATAACGATTTATTCAAGTCCAAACCTGCATTGATCTTTGTATTGATGTAACCGCTAACCAAAACATTCACAGTGATTTTCCTTGAATTAAGTTCTTGCCGAAGTCCAGCTAAATATTGTGTGAAAGCGGATTTTGTACTTCCATAAACGAAATTACTTTTTCGTCCACGAACGCCTGAAAGTGAAGAAAGTCCGATAATTCTCTCGAGATTTGTATTATTAATATCAGTTGCTATGATATTTAAAATAGAAACTGCGCCAACATAATTCGTCTTCATCATTTCAAAAGTGCCTTCGAAGTTTCTCAAAGCTTGCTGGTTTTCAACTAAAAATCCTGCAGCATAAATAACGATATTTGGTTTGATGGATAATTCATCATAAAACTTCTGATGTGAATTAAAATCGGTTGCATCAAAATATTTAATTTCAATTTTTGATTGATCTAATTGATTTCCACCAATGAAATTCTCCAAAGAACTTAAATTTCTCGAAGAAGCGATGATGGAAAATCCCTTTTCCAAATATTGCAAAATACAATGTTTCGCCACATCCGAATTGGCACCGAGAATCAGAACTGTTTGATTGGAATTCATATGGTAAAAATAGAGATTAGAAGTCAGATTTTAGAGATTAGTCCGTTCTAAAATCCGTAAATTTGTAGTTATTATAGAAATTACACACGCTAGATACTTATTTTCATTATAAAATCTAACCTCTAATTTCTCACATCTAACTTCTATTTATGTTTAATGTTTTAGGAAACTTTTTGACGCTTTCTTCGTTCGGCGAAAGTCACGGAGAAGCTTACGGCGGAATTATCACCAATTTTCCCGCTGGTCTGGAAATCGATATTGAGAAAGTTCAACTCGAGCTTGACCGCAGAAAACCGGGGCAATCTGCGATTGTTACACAAAGAAAAGAAGGCGATAAAGTTCGATTTCTATCCGGAATTTTTGATGGAAAATCAACGGGAACGCCAATTGGCTTCATTGTAGAAAACGAAAACCAACGCTCCAAAGATTACGACCACATCGCTCAGGCTTATCGTCCAAGTCACGCCGATTATACTTACGACCAGAAATACGGAATCCGAGATTATCGTGGTGGTGGGAAATCGTCTGCGCGCGAAACTTTGAATTGGGTCGTTGCTGGTGCTTTGGCTAAACAACTTTTACCTGAGATCGAAATCAATGCTTATGTTTCTTCAGTTGGCGAAATCTTCTGTGAGAAGCCTTATCAGGATTTGGATTTTTCTAAAACCGAAAGCAATATCGTTCGTTGTCCAGATGAGGAAACGGCAGAGAAAATGATTGAGAGAATCAAAGAAATCAAGAAAGAAGGTAACACGATTGGCGGAACTGTAACTTGTGTTATCAAGAATGTTCCGGTTGGATTAGGCGAACCGATTTTCAATAAACTGCACGCCGAATTAGGAAAAGCAATGCTTAACATCAATGCTTGCAAAGGTTTTGAATATGGCAGTGGATTCTGTGGTGCAAAAATGACAGGAAAGGAACACAACGACCTTTTCAATCACGATGGAACAACACAATCCAATCTTTCCGGCGGCATCCAAGGTGGGATCTCTAACGGAATGGATATCTATTTCCGAGCGGCTTTCAAACCTGTCGCAACGATTCTTCGTCCGCAGGAAAGCATCAACAAAGATGGCGAATCTGTGACGGTGGAAGGCAAAGGAAGACACGACCCTTGCGTGGTTCCAAGAGCTGTCCCGATTGTGGAAAGTCTTGCAGCTTTTGTGCTGGCAGATATGTATTTAATTAATAAAACCAGAAAACTATAATGGATATCAAATCATTTTGGGACAACGCCGTTTCTTACACAGAATACCTTCGTGAAGCTGGAGAAAGACTCGGAAATCCAAAGAATTCACAGGAATCTGATTACGCTGAATATTACAGATTGGGAATCCAAAGAATGAACAGAATGTGGGAAAAGTATCTTCCAAATTCTGAGCAGGTGGCGACTTTGGCCAATAAGAATTTCAATGGAAAAATATTGATTATTTCTGAAGCTTGGTGCGGCGACGCGAGTCAGGTGATTCCGGTTGTAGTGAAGTTTTTCGAGCAGTTTGAAATCAAAATTTCTTACCGTGACCAGGAACCAAGTTTGATCGACGACTATTTGGTAAACGGTGGAAAGTCGATTCCGATTGTGATCTTTCTTGATGAAAACCTCAATGAAATTGCACATTGGGGACCGAGACCAAAATACGGGACTGAACTTCTGAATAAACATAAAGCGAATCCGGAAGAATTTACGAAAGACCAATTCTATGTGGAATTGCAAACGTATTATGCGAAAAACAGAGGTTTCGATACGATAAAGGAACTTCTGGAATTGTTGTAAATTTTAATCGGGAGACGAATCCTGCGTAAGGGATAGTAACGGATATCCTTTTGCTTGCCTTGCCAGGCAAGGAGAAGATAGTAGTGGATAGCCCGACCCGAGCGGCTGGCCTTAATGTTGGCGAGGGATATGCCCCAATTTTTAATATTATTGTTATGAATTTTCTTAGAAAAAATATAGTTTATTTTGTTTTGCTGATTGTGTTGCTGGCTTTTATGACCATCAAGCCACTTCGGGATTTTGTGTCGGAACAGATGGCGATGAGTCCGACGGTTTCGAAAATAAATAATGAGACTTTGCTTGCTGACGAGGTTTTGGATATTGATTTGAAGGGCATCAACACGAGCAGTACGAATCTGAAAAACCTGCGTGGAAAGGTTTTGTTCCTTAATTTTTGGGGAACTTGGTGTCCGCCGTGCAGAACGGAATGGCCGACTATCCAAAAGCTTTACGATTTGAAAAAAGATAAACTGGAATTTGCATTGATTGCGATGCAAGACCAAGAGGAAGATGTGAAAAAGTTTCTAAAAGAAAATAATTATACTGTACCGGTTTATATTGCTGAAAGTCCTTTGGACCCAAAAGTTTTACCAGTTGCTTTTCCTACAACTTATCTGATTGGAAAAGATGGGAGGATTTTGAAAAAGGAAGATAGCTCGATGGATTGGAGCAAGGATTCTATTTTGGAGTTCATTGATAACGTGACGAAATAATTTGCTAAATTTAATAAGCATAAAAAAAGCGCAGGATATAAATCTTGCGCTTTTTTTTATATTTAGAAAAATTTCTTATTTCTTCACTTCTCCGAAAGTTTCCGGGAATCTTGCTGCTGTGAAATCTTTTGAGATCGCCGCTTTTTCGAACTTCAGTTTTCCACTTAGCGTTTCGATAACTACACCGTCATCTCCAATGCTGAAAATCTTGCCGTGCATTCCAGAAGTCGTCACTACTCTAGCACCTGGTTTCAAAGCTTCTTGGAAATTCTTTTCCTGCTTTTGTTTTTTCATCTGAGGACGAATCATCAGGAAATAAAATCCAACCACCATAAGACCAATCATTATCAACGTTGGCGTCATAGATTGCGCTGGTGCAGCTGCTTGTAAAAATACTGTTAGCATAATTTATATTATTGAGTAATGTTAGCCGAGAAAGTCAATCTTACCGGTGCTTTTTCTACGTTTACAAAAACGTCTGCTGCTTTGTTAACAGCGCCATCGAAGTTTGTAGAATCAAAATGCAAAGTGATCTTCCCTTTTTTACCTGGCAAGATCGGTTCTTTTGTAAAATCTGGAACGGTGCATCCACAACCTGGTTTTACGTTTGAGATGATCAATGGATTGGTTCCTGTATTGGTTACTTCGTAGATATGCTCTACTTTTTCACCTTTTTTGATATCGCCGAAGCTGTGGTCAGTTTCGCTGAAAGCGATAGTTGTCAAAGGTTTGCTTTGCGCCTCTTTTGCCAAAGCTGCGTCATCAGGATTCACAGAGTCTTGAGAAAGCGCTTCTACTACAGTACTAGCCTGAGCTGAGTCGATATTTTCTGTACTTGAAACCGCAGTTCCTTCTTTTTTGTTACAAGACAAAGCGAATGTGCAAAGTGCTGCAATTGCTAATATTTTAATAGATTTCATTTGGTAGATATTATTATATTCTGAAATTATACTCTGTTTGTATCTTTTGTGTATTTGTCTAGAATTCCGTTGATAAAGATATTGGATTTTTCGGTTCCATAGACTTTGGAGATGTCAATATATTCATTAATGATAATTCGGGAAGCCGTCAAAGGGAAATGATCTAGTTCCGTGATTGCTGCAATCAACACGATCCTGTCTAAAAGAGAGATCCTGTCCAATTCCCAGTTCACCAAACGTTCCTGAAGTTTTTTCTCAGATTCTTCCCAATTGTTAAGAGTCGATCTCAAAAGTTTTCTTGCAAACTCTTCGTCCTCGTCATCTTTCAACATTTTGATCAGTGTATGAGAAGCCTCCTCTTCTTTCATGAATCCAATGGTTTTCTGGATCATAGAATTGGAAATGTGAAGGTCATCTGCCCAAGACATTTCTTTTTCTTCGAATCTGTCATGCAGATCACTATTTTCTGCCACATATCTCAGAAAAAGTTTTCCGATGAATTTTTGGTCATCTGCAAACGAGATCTCGCCATCTTCCATATAGTCCTGGTAACGTTTTCCTGCTTTGATACGTTGGAACGTTTTTACCAGAATAGGATCATTGGAATCCCAGATCAGATCTTTGTGCCTGCTGGAGAAACTTCTTCTTTCCTCGTTGTTTTCCAACTGGATCAGGATCTGGTTTCTAACCAGTTTTTGGTTTGGATTTTCGTTTTCAGAAGTCTTGATGTATTTGTTCTTCCCAATTTCTATCTGATCCTCTGTCAAACTCTTCAAGCCAACCAAAAAGTTGAGCGTGTAGATGTAGAGATTATAGATTTTGTTGATTTCTGAGAACATATTTTTCTCAACAACTTCAAACCTGATCGGGTTTTGATAATAAGAATAGAGCGATTCTACAACTTTTTCACGGATTTGTCTTCTTCCCAGCATTTCAAAGATCTTTTTATGGGTGCAAAGATAAGGAAAATGTTGCAAACCATACCCTTGTGACTTTCAATATTCTATGACATCTGTCAAGCCTTTTCAGAATCGATTTTCTCCAATTGTTTTAGATTACTGGAAAGCCTCTTCAACAAGATACCGTAGGCCACTTTATAATAAAGCAGGATCAAAATGATACAGATCAGAAGACTGAATACAACCCCCATGATCAAGCCCCAGATTGTTGGATTATCAATATGGATGTTTTGTTTTTTGATTGTGAAAACGATAAAACTCGTGAAACTTCCAATGAAAAGTATCAATAAAAATATATTGCTGAAAATAAACAGATTGACCGTTCTCTTGAAATGGATAATGTGCGTGATGAATTTTTTAAGGTTGGATTCTATATTGATCTTTTTATAATTGATGTAAAAAATGACAACAAAAATACCGGTAATGATCAGACTGAAAATCTTCATCCAATAGTAGATTCTTTCTAGTGAGAACTCGACTTCATTCTGATCCCTGATTTGAAGTTTATTAAGGATGCTTGTAAAATCTGTTTGGAAATTCGTAGAAAATAATGCCAGGAAATTGATCAATCCAAAGATGACAAATTCAGCAATACTGATCCAAAGAATGTATTTTACATAATTCCTGGATCTATTATTAAGCATAGATTCGATCTCATTCTGATCATATCCATCAGCAATTTCCTGATCCTGCCAGGTTCTCTTAAGAGAATCGATATCAAAATCTTCTTGGTTAGGCATGCTTTATCATTAATTCTTTTAAAATTTTCTTCAATCTATTCATCTTCACTCGGGCATTTACTTCTGTGATACCCAAAGTTTCGGCAATCTCTTTGTAAGGTTCGTCGTCCAAATACATCATCACGATGGCTCTTTCCACATCTGGAAGCAGTTTTATCACTTTATATAATAAGGAAATTTGCTGCTGCTTTTCATCATTGTCTTCCAGATAATCTTTGCTGTGGAAATCCTGAAGTTCGTCTGTCTGTGGTTGTCTGGTTTTCTTTCGGAACAATGTGATGGCCGTATTCAAAGCCACACGATACATCCATGTCGAAATTTTAGAATTACCTTGGAATGAGTCGTAGGATTTCCAAAGTTGTAACACGATCTCTTGAAAAAGATCTTCTTGGTCTTCTAGAGAATGGGTATAAAGGCGCGAGACTTTGATGATAAGTCCTTGGTTGTCCTTTATTAATTTAGAAAAAGCTTTCTGTTTGTTCTCCATTCCGCGAACGAAGATAAGAATTTTAGCAAAAATAATGTAAGATAATATTGATATGATAAAGATTTGGGCATCTTAACCGGCTCTCACTACTCGCTATCCTGAAAAGCCACAGCTGTATCCAAAGCCATTTTCAGGATGAGCTCAAACATACCGTTCCATCCGGGATGCGCTTTGCCAAGAAGAAGATTTACATTCCATATTAAAGTCAAACAATATTTTGTACTTTTGCAGCTCAGAGAAGCGTGACTTGTTGATCCAAATTCATTTTGGGTAGGAAAGTCCGGACACCATAGGGCAGCATAGCGGATAACGTCCGTCACTCGTGAGAGTAGGACAAGTGCAACAGAAAGCAAGTACAGTTCGGCTGTAGTGAAACCAGGTAAACTCTATGCGG
>NZ_LSHB01000033.1 GCF_001643375.1 Chryseobacterium sp. FP211-J200 | reverse complement strand
CGATCCGACTGAAGTCGGATTACTCGAAGTGACGGAGGGTTGATGCTTTGGTTTTGTATTGATAATGTAAGATGAAATAAAAATATACCGTCTGTTCGAGTAGTGAAGCGTATCGAGAACCGTGGTATTTCACCATAGGTTTTACCTACGGCTACTGATATTGAACCCTTCGGGTTATCTGTAAGCAAACGCAATATTGTCAGGATGAGGCTCGCGAAGCCCAATTAAAAATTTAATTCCTTATATCATAGGCTACGGCTACTGATGTTGAACCCTTCGGGTTTTGGGTAAAGTAATCAACCAATTCTCAAACCCCGCAACACTCCTACCCTCCAACTCCTCACCAAAAAAAGACCCAGGCAAAAACCCAGGTCTTATTATGATGTAGAAGAAAACGCTTAAAGATTTTGATCTTCGTGTTTTCCCTCATTGATCTCCTCTACCATTTTGGCATTGAAGGCCGGTAGGTCTTCAGGTGTACGGCTGGTCACCAGACCATTGTCCACCACCACCTCACTGTCTTCCCAAATCGCTCCAGAATTCTTAAGGTCGATGCTGATCGATTCTACCGAGGTCATTTTTCTACCTTCTGTAGCGCCTGCACTGATCAGGATCTGAGGACCATGGCAAATGGCTGCCACCGGTTTGTGCTGTTTGAAGAAATCCTGTACAAATGATATGGCTGCCTGATTGGTTCTCAGCTTATCTGGATTGATGACACCACCCGGCAACACCAGGGCATCATAGTCAGAAGCCGAAGCTTCGTCTAGCGTCACATCCACCTTGTATTCCTTTCCCCAATCTTTTTCTGCCCAGGCTTTGATGCTGCCATCTTGCGGACTTACGATGTGTGCGGTCCAACCTTGTTGTTCCAAATATTCTTTTGGAGAACTCAATTCACTTTCTTCAAATCCGTGGGTTGCGAGGATCGCTATTTTCTTTGACATAATAATATATTTTTTATGATTAGTATGTCATCAACTAAGAAAATATAGTGCCAAGGCGGGTTCTGAGAATTATAAAAGTTTGTTAAAGGTGGGAGTTACGGGTTACGGGTCGTGAGGTGAAAGAACTTTGTTCTACTATCTTAATATGTTAAATTATGATTGCTAAGTGGCGAAATTTTCTTGTCTGCACATTATTAAAGGGAAGAAAATTAAAAGTGTATGTGGAAAAATTTTCTTGCCCCAACCCTAAAGGGAGGAAAATTTCTATCTGAAGGGATTGTTTTTGAATAGAAATGAGATCGCTTAAATTTGTTTGAAATAAAAAACGACAATGACAGTACAAGATCTTGTGGGAAGTTATGCGGTGGAAGGCAGCAATCAGGAAGAGAAAGGCCATTCCTATCACGGGATATTGACTTTAAATCTGGACGAGAACCAACGTGTCATCGCGCAATGGAAGATTGGTGACCATATCCAGAATGGGACGGGCTTTTTCAAAGATGACATCCTGGTCATCAACTTCAGTTATGAAGGCGAAGACGAGCAGATCTACAAAGGTGTGGCGGTCTACCGTTGTCTCAACAGCGATACTTTGGACGGCTTCTGGTCCGAGAAACATGGGAATCCACTTTATTTGGGGAGCGAGTCTTGTGTACGGATCGATGTTGGTGGGTTTTTGAATTAATGTGACTGTGATTACTGTCAGACCACTGACTAATTTCTTTTATCTGTATTAACATTTTATTTTGTCTAGACCATTGAATGAAATCTTATTTCGCGCTGGCTAAGCCAGCAATCTTATTTATAGGTTGTCAACAACCTCAGACTGACAAAGTATTTGAGTTATGTTAAGACATTGACATTTGTGTTTTTATAATATGATCATTTGCTCTAGGCTGATGTGGGATGTTTATACAATATTGATCTAAGTGGTCGAATCAAGACATTGAATTACAACTAAAAAAAAAAAACGTTAACTACCTAGTTGTATATTGTTTACAATTTTATTATCTTCACATTACAAAATCAAAAACACAATCTCATGGAACCAATTTTCCCGCTTTCAGAAGCCCAGACCAAGGCTCTTGAAAATGCAGTCAGCTGTCTAAACGTTTCTGTTGAACCTTTTAAAATCCAACACAGCCTTGATCTCTTTATCACCGACGAAGAATTGTTAACAAGACTGAGAATCTGTAAAAAAAGCCTCTACAACTGCAGAGAAGACGGCTACCTCTCATTCATCCCTTTCAGAGGGCGGTACTTAACTTTTATTCCCTATCTCCTCCAGGATCTTTTGGAGCTTAATCAGAAAAAAGAATTGAGACGGCGAAAAAATAAAAATGAGGAAGACTAAAAGTTGCAATCGAAAAACAAAGAAGAAAGGCAGACATTGGGTCTGTCTTTTTTTGTGACTTAAACTTCGGCTGTGTGGTGATGCATAAGGTTTGAGGATCTGTTGATGGATGACGGTTGCGAAAAGTTGGGTGTGTAAAGAATGTCATTGCATTGGTTTTTAAAGTATCAGTTTCTGATGCGTTATAAAAACGTGATGATAGGTGAAAAGATGACAAACGTTGTTGATTTGTGGAATTTTAGGTTGTGTATGTAAGCTAATAATCATCAATGAAAGTTTGTTTTTTATTTATACATCGAGTATGCATGAACGTTCCGGAATGGATACCGCGGCGATACGGCATGGTTACGGAACGGATACAGCGCGGATACGGAAATGTGTAATGTTCAGTATTTTTTGGTAAAATGAGGTAAAATGAGGTAAGAAAAAGTAGAGGAGCCTGTGTTTTTTTCAACTTTACATCATAAACCAAAAAAAAAAAATTATCATGGGAAAAGTTACTGACTCCATTTTAGGTGGTACCAAGGGTCGTACCGGTCGAATTGTAATTGCCAACGTATTTGGAACCGAAATCTCCAGAATCCGTCCAAAGAAAAATGACAAGCCTGCTACGCCGAAGCAAGCGTTGGTAAAAGAACGTATGAAATTGTCTGCCTTGTTTATTTCCGGCTACAAATCGTTTGCCAGTGATTATTTTGGGGAACGGTCGGGATTGCGTTCGCGCTACAATATGGCTATGACCAACATTATGAATGCTTATCACATCGATTTTACAGCCCTGACCATCGAGCGTGCCAATGAAGAGATCATGTTCTCTAAAGGTGACCTGCCAGAAGCTCCGCTTAATAACCTGACCTCTGCAACCACTTCTACCTTTACGGTGACCTGGGAAGATAACAGTGATGGCACAGATGCCCTGCCTACAGACCAGATCTGTATCCTCTACTGTGCGCAAGATGAAAACCGCCCGAAACTGTTGCGGAATGTTGCTACCAGAACCGATGGCACGGCGACGGTCAATCTTCTAAACAAATATGTAGGAAAAACAATGCACGTCTGGCTTTGTCTGCTGAGTGCAGATGGAAAGCGGGTTTCTATCTCTGAATATGTTGGGGATATTGTGGTAAGTTAGATGGGTTGGCGTGTTTGAGTGTCTTAGAGATTCTCTGTTTTTTTTGAAAGTGCAATGTCTGAATGATGTTGCGCTTTTTTTAACGCAAAGGCATGGGTTCTTTTTTTAAAGGGCGGTGTTTTAAGGCGCTAAAGTTTGACTTCGTCAAAGGTGGTGTTGGGATTTTTGATGGAATTGATGGGTTGTTGGTATCAGTTGGAGTTGATAGGAAATTTTGTTACCCCTACCCTAAAGGGCGCAAAATTTTTGAGCGTTTAATGAAGGTTGTGGGGTTTTAGGTAGCAGGAGGACCACCCCGCCCTTTGGGCACCCCTCCAGAGGAGGGGAATTTTTTTTGGGGGATATGATTTCTGACAGAGTTTTGAATTTGGAGACTGTTATTTTTTAGATATTAAGCCATCATCTGTAGAATGTCAACACCAATATTTTCATTTAATTTATTGTCTGTAGTCAGTACAGATATTTTACCTAAACCACATTTGTGATGCTCCTCATCTTGAATCAGAGCAACAAATGAGTCAAACTTTACAATTTTTTCCTTGAAATTATTAGAAGGATATAATAAAAGTGATTTTGTGCTTTTCCAATATTCATTGTAAACATACATCTGTCTCAAGTCATGCGTTGATGGTTGAGATTGATCGATGTTCTTCCATTTTGTATCAATAATTAGAATGACTTCCTTATTTTTTTCTAAAACAATATCTGGTCTTATTGTAATGCCGTTCCAAAATCCTTTCGAAGCCTGACCGTACACTTCCATATTATTATCATTACAAGCTTGTTTCAATCTTACCAATACATATTCTTCCCATAGACTGTTCATATCAAACAGCAAAGCCAGCATCTTTTCGGAACCACTAGAAATATTAGGAGCATAATTGAGAATAATTAGCCTTGCAATGGCTAAAGCATTTTCATAAGGCACTATCTTTCTTGACTTTGGAATTTTCGAAAACGTATTTTCATTGGCTTTGATGGGTTTCACCTCAGGAAAATCGAGTTGTATCTTTTTACACCTACTGTAGAGATAATTTCCTTGCGATAACGCAGCAATAATTTCCAAAGCCTGTCCCAAAATCTGATGAATCAAGTGGTCTTTATCATACACCTGATGCGTGGTGTAGAATCTCTCTTTGTGAACAAGATTTTTATTGATATGACCTGCAAATTCCAGTTTACCTTTCAGCGCTTTTACGTTTCCGGTTTCTTTGTAATATTGTTTTATCAGTCCTTGATGAATCAGCAATTGAACTTCGTTCAGAAACCACTCGAAATAAATATCTAATAAATGGATGGATTGTTTAGTGACGTTTGCCTGACCAACCTGCTGAATTTTCAGTTTTTTGGTAACACGCAACATTTCTATTAATACCTTTTGCCACTTTGTTTTGTTTTCCTGATCTTCAGATTCGTAACGGTCAATCTTGGGAAGGATTTCTATCGTCAAATCATCTACTTGAATAGCACCTACATATTGTTTGAAAACAACTCCATTATGCTTGAGATCAAAATATTGATAATCATGTAAGGCATTCAACTTGGACAACGCCACAAAATGACGCTGTTCAAAACTTCCTTTTTCAATGGGAAGGAAGGTGTGTTCGAAAACTTGTATGGTATTGCTCCGTAACATTTTAAGCCAACAATAGATCTATTGCATCTTGAAAATCAACTTCATCGAAAGGGATCAACTCGTAAGATTTGATGACATCAATATCATTTCTGGTATCGAAATCAGCAAATACATTCTTCTGATTGACTTTCGAAATTTCCTTTTCACGTACAAAACCCTTCCCTAAAACCAATCCGATTTTACCACAGTCATTGTAGAAATATTCCTGCAACAGAGGAATAATCTCATTTTTAAATGAAGCTTTGAAATCATCCTTGATAAAATAAGAGTGTCCTAAAGTATAATTTTTGTCCAGTAATAACTCAATTCTTTGATTCATCTTTTCCATGATCCCAACACGATGATAATCCTGAAAATTGCCTTCTTCAACAACATTTGAATCCGGCATCATTTCGACAAAACTGAATCTGCGTCGCAATGCTGTATCCAAAGCTTCTACACTTCGGTCTGCGGTATTCATTGTTCCGATGATGTAAAGGTTTGACGGAACGCCGAATTTGTTTTTGCTGTACGGAAGTGTGATTTCTAATTCTTCTGGATTACCTAAACGCTTACTTTCCTCAATTAATGTAATAAGTTCGCCGAATATTTGTGAGACATTACCACGGTTTATCTCATCGATGATTAAAACGTAATTCCTTTCTTTACTCCTATTTTGATTTTTGTCGTTATTTTCTCTATAGTCAGATAACTGTAAATTTGCCTTCATATAATTGACCACATCTTCCATATCTTTCTGAAAAGCACCAGAAGGTCTTGCTTGCTTATTCTGATAAGTGTCCAGAATATTTTGCTTTGTTATTGTAAAAGTATATTGAGATGGAGAATTTAATGATGAATACTTTAGGGATTCCTTTGTTGAAAGTCCATACTCCCACGATCCAATTTTAACAAGTTTATCGTCTGCTATATTTTCTTTAACTACCTCGATAAGTTTCCCCCAACTATCTTCAAAATTATCAACAACTGTAATTTCGTTTACCTCTGAAGCCGTTTTACAAATTTCTTTGAAGATTCCATTTTGAATTTCATAATTTACTTCACCTTCATCTTCGGTCATAACTGGTTTTATTCCTTCAATAAAATCTTCATAAGACATACTTTGATGAAAAGTGGTAAAGACAATTTGACCTGTTTCTACTAAACGATTGTACTCATCCTTAATAATTTCTCTATCCTGGTGGATATTGAAATTTGGATTGGCAATACCAATAGCTTTTGTAATCGTATGATATGTTTTTCCTGTTCCAGGTGGACCGTAAAGAATTTGGTTGAGTGGAAAGTTCATATTATTTATGCTTTGATGTTTATATGATTGATCATCAATTTGTATGTTGAGTACTAAGTTTCTAAACGTTTTGTCAAAAGCTAGACGTTCTATAAATTGATTATTAAATTTCAAATAACTCGACCTTATTGTTTTGGATATAACCTCTGATATAGCTTGAAATATACTATCTTCATTTATTGAGAGATTATCTAGATCGGAAAAATGATTGAGATACGAATTGATAGAAGACTTGAATTTTTCTGTCTTAGACGAAAATTCCTTATCCGCAATTATTTTAAATACACGATTTGAGATATTGCTTTTTATACACCAAATATATTTTTGTCCGATAGTAAAATTCAACTGATTTTGAGAAACGTTAAAAACAATTTTCTGACTGCCTTTTTTTAATTTAAAATTCTCAATAATAACATCTAAAAAATTAAAATAAGATGCTAAATCATTATTACTGAAACCATCTAAAACTCCTTTATAAAGTCCAGACACATCTTCTTTATAACCCAAAAACAAAACATTTTGAATCATCAAGTTTGTATCGTCCCACATCGGTTTGGGATAAAAAGATCTGTAAAAGGTTTGAAAGTTCTCATTGCTTTCAATTTCAGTACGAAAAGCTTTTGATATCTCTTGAAAGAGAAGATACTTGCTCGTTCCTCTCGGAATATCAATATTGAACTCCTTGCAAAATTCACTAAAATATGAAAATTTATAAAACGTATAAATTTCTGGATATCTAAAACCTAAATAAACAGATATCGTTCTCTCATCCTGTTGGGCATTAAAATTATCACGGTTTAATATTTCTTTTAATGACTCTAATAAATCTTGTGAGGCAGTTTGGAATGAAAATATCCTCTCTTCTAAAGAGATATTTTCATTGTATAGATTCTCGAACATTTCTCTTGTTTCAATAGGAAAATGTTCAACCGCACTGATAATAAAACCCCAAGAATTTTGATATAATAAGTTAGAAACTTTTGAAATTGACTTCTTAAACATTGTTGCAAAATCATTTGCATCAATATCCCAATTTTCCTGAAACTCTGAAATCGCATCATATTTATAAATTTCTTTAGGCTCTCCAATTACCTTTATAATTTTTGAATAGCGTTCAATTAAAGTATTGATGCTTTTATTATCAATCATAAAAACTATAATTTTATTGGGACATAAATCCCACCTTTCCCATTAAGCACCTGATCATTTAGTTTCTTACCACTATTATGACTAATTTGTAGTAATTCATTATACAGAATATCAAATTCAGGCGATGTCTTTTCTAATTTTGTGAAAAATTTAGCCAAAGCCTTTTGTGTTTGTCCTCCACTACCGGATGAATCATAGTCAACGATATTTGAATTACGGTATCCAAGAAATTTACTTGGCGCAAAAAGACCTTCTTCTGGAGTATAGTACCAATGATAAAATGAACTATAATATTTCATAATCTTTGAGCCAGTAATTTCATTTATCTTTTGAAATGCTCTAAAATTATCTGCAATTTCTTCCCAGGAAGTAACAACTAATTGGTTATTCATTATAAAATCCTCACTTTGGAGTAAAAGTTCATACTTACCTATTTTAAGATTCTCAATATCATCGAATTCTATCCACTGATTATCTTTAAAAATTAAAATGTGATAAAAGTTTTTTTCTTCACCTTCAGCAAAAAAAGTAATGCAGATATCGTTTTCTTTCTTATTCTTAACAATTTCAAGACAATCTCTGATATAATTTTTAGCACCCTCTAAATCAGGATGAGAAAATAATTGATATTCTTGTAAATAAATACCTTCTGCATCTTCCAATCGTGGATTATAAGCATAGTAATCATAACCAAAAACTAATTCTTTTTCTTTCATTTTAAAATTCTTTATATAAAAACAATTTACTGCTTCCCAATCAAGGGATGATACTCCTCTCTCAAAGAACGTTCAACGTAAGGAACAATGAAATCATAATTTTTCACATCCAATTCTATTGTAGACACTCTAAATTCTAATCCGTGTAGATTAGCTCTATGCTTTAGTTTCATAGCATAAGTATTTTTTAATGGAGACAATTCAATATGTTCTCTGATCCTTTTATGAAGATCTTTACTTTTACCAATGTACAATGGCAACCATTGCTCGTTATAATCTTTCCTATGTAAAAGTCTCTTCTTAATGATACTTGATGAAAAGAATGAGTTATTTTTCTTTTTAGTCCAGTCCTCAGCAAAGTTTTTTATTTGAGTAGATTTTTTAGTGCCAATAAGACTACCACTTTCTAAGTTAAGCTCAAAGAGATAAACACCTTGCTTTTTTTCATTGAAAAGACTCTTACTGTCTAAATGATCAGAAATTATAAATGACACAGATAAACTTGAATCGAATGTGATATCCTTTATTTTTTCTTTTAGTTGGTCAACATAACCAGTTATATTACTGTCAAATTCTTCAATAATAATGTTATAACTCATATTTTAATTATTAGTTTTTGTCTTTTTTATTTTTTTTTGCTCTTTTCCAGCTCACTTTTATTTGCTCTATGTAATTGTCTTTCTAGTGACTATCTTACATAAATGCTTTCATGGTTTACGTATATATATTTAAAAGAATTTATTCGTTGATACTAAAATTATTTAAATATTGTTAAGATTCTTAATATTTTCAATAGTAGATAATATGATTGATGGTAACTCGCCATTCAACACCATTTGATAATCAACAATTCCATGCGTCATCACACCAACAACCTTTACAAATGAAGGATGTACAATGTATTTTGCACCATAGTTAGCTTCTAAGAAATTAAAAATAGCCTCTGCAAAAATTCCTAATTCTGATGGATCATATCCATCTTTTTGTGCGGCAAATAATAATGCTCCAAGGTAATTTTTTTCACCACTAGCAAAAGTATAGATATGGTGTGTTTCTACTTTTAAACTCAAAGCTGCTATTTCTATAACGCCGCTTTTTCTCGCTTTTGAAAGTATTTCAATTTCTTCTGAAGGCGTTACACTTCTAAAATCAAAATCTTCATAATTATATAAAATCTGGAGATTCCTGTCATATTTTACTTTAGTTCCCTTATCTAATTTTGGGTTATAATCATTTATAACATCCGTAATCTTGTCGGTAATAAAACGATTGTCATTTTCTCTAAAAGCATTGTTTAAAGCACTGATACTTCGTACCCAATAGTCGCCACCAGAGCTCTCTTCTTTTTCTTTTGCAATTTTTTCTTTTTGCAAATTGTTAATAAAAGTACTTCGGCGTCTCTCACTTAAACGTCTAAACGTTACTAAATCTTTAATTCTAATATCTTTCATGGTTAAAAAATTATTTTAAAAACTTAAAAATACTTTTAGAACAGAGCCTTATTCTTTTATTAGAGATGTTCTATTTGCATATAACAATTTTCTCATCCCCATCTACGCAATCTTCGCTGCATACAAATGCTGTTGAAACTCAATAAACAGTTTGCTGATATTTCCTACTTCACCTAAAATGTCTTTTGCATCTTCTAAAGATTGGTATTTGTTTAGAAGTAAAACAGGCAACTTCTCCTGATCCAGTTCATCAACGCCTGTTTCTATGTACTTACTCAATACAAATTCAATAAATTCTTTCTGTTTATCATTGAGTAAAGCAAATATAGTGGCTTGTGCGGCTGCAACTCTAGCTTCTCTGGTCATGGGTTTAATATCGCTGTTGAACACATATTCCAAAACGTCAAACAAATCACTTTTTTCAGCATCTATCAACTTTTGTAGAGTGCTTAGATCATCTTTACCAAAACCGGCATCACTTAACTTTTCTAATAATGTTCGTCGGGTCAACGGACTGCTCCACAGCTTTCGAAGTTCCTCCTCACTTTGAAAAAGATTTGGCAATTCCCCAAAGAGATTATTCATAAATTCTTCCGCCGAGATGGGTTTGCCATCTGCTCCCCAAAACGAGGTAGCAATCATCGATTGTATCTCCCGTTCTTTTCCGTCTCTTAATTTTATTTTTATCTTCTGTCTCTTGTTGCAACTGCAAGATATTTCACCGCAAATTGAGCAAGGTTCTCTTTCTGGCTTATCGCAAACACAAGGTGTTTCATTACACTCTTTGCAAGGCGTTGGCTGCGGTTTTATTACAGTTTCACATTCGCAAACCAATTGTCCACATTCTTCGCATGGCAATGCATCACCATCCCATTCCGGATCAGAGAAATGGTTATAAGCATTTACAAAATCATAAATAGTAAAAAAGTCTTTTCCATCGAATAGACGGGTTCCTCTACCAACGATTTGTTTAAACTCAATCATTGAATTCACTGGACGCATTAAAACAATATTCCGAATATTTCTAGCATCTACTCCAGTGGAAAGTTTCTGTGAAGTCGTTAAAATCGTTGGGATTGTTTTCTCATTGTCCTGAAATTCTCTTAAAAATTGCTCGCCAATTTCACCATCATTTGCCGTTACCCGAACGCAATAGTTTGGGTTAGTACTGGTTTTATATTGGTTGACCAAATCCCGAACTGCTGCAGCATGATCCTGGGTAGCACAGAAAATAATGGCTTTTTCTTTCTGATTGGCATTATCTAAATAGATTTGAACACGCTTGGCTTCTCGTTCTTTGATCTCAATGATTTTATTGAAATCTGCTTCTACATAATTCTTTCCTTCTTCTACTTCACCTTCAATAATTTGATCGTCGCTCGTATAGATATAATCATCTAAAGTCGTCTGAATTCTTTTTACTTTGAATGGTGTTAAAAAACCATCATTAATGCCTTCTTTTAAAGAATAAACAAAAACAGGTTCTCCGAAATATTTGTAGGTATCTACATTGTCTTTTCTTTTGGGTGTTGCTGTTAAACCAAGCTGAACAGCAGGTGAAAAATATTCTAAAATGCCTCTCCAATTGCCTTCATCATTAGCACCACCGCGGTGACATTCATCAATTACAATCAGGTCAAAATAATCTTTCGGGTACTGTCCGAAATTAAACTGTTCTGTTCCATATTGTTGTGGTGGCTCTGCAACCATTGAAACTGGCTTTTCTTCTTCAACTTTCTTTGGCGTTTTTGAGTTTGTCATAAACGTCTGAAAAATGGTAAAGAAAATACTTCCATTGGTAGGAACTCTTCCGGCTTTACTGATTTCTTTTGGACTGATTCTTACCAACGCGTCATCTGGAAATGCAGAAAATGCATTAAATGCCTGATTGGCTAATATATTTCTGTCGGCCAGAAATAATATTCTTGGTCGTCTTGCCATATAATCTGAACCTAATGCAGACAAATTCCAACGCGTTTGAAACAACTTCCAAGCAATTTGAAAAGCGATGGCAGTTTTTCCTGTTCCCGTGGCAAGCGTTAATAAAATTCTTTGTTGCTTGTTGGCTACCGCTTCCAACTCTTTGTTTACCGCCAATTCCTGATAGAAACGTGGTTGCCAAGTTCCACTCTTATCTTCGAACGGAACGGAAGCAAATTTCTCCCGCCATTCGTTTTGAACAGCAAATGTCTTATCCCATAGCTGTTCCGGTGTGAGATATTGCACCACTAAACCTTCTGCACCTGTTTTCATACAGATGCTGTAGATTTCTTTGCCGTTGGTGCTGTAGGTGGTTTCTAGTTTTAATTTTTCTGCATATTGTTTGGCTTGTGCCACTCCTTCACCTACTTCCAAATCATCGCTTTTGGCTTCTACCACTGCGAGTTTGATTCCCTTATAAACTAGAACATAATCAGCAGTAAGCTTTTTTGCTCGTACGCCACCACTTTGTATTTTACCAGCTGTAATGTTGTATTCTCGAAGAATTCTCGAATCTTCTACTACACCCCAACCACAAGCTTTTAATTGCGGGTCTATTAATTCTGCTCTTGTGTCTGCTTCGTTCATATCAAATCTGGGCTTTCGTTAATAATACGACTAAAATCTTTGACTACATATTTTTGGAATTGCGGAAGTACATGCTCTTTTTGTATTTTCGAATTCACGCCATTTAATTTTAATGAACGCTTACCTTCATTAATTCCTGTTTTGTTTTGTCTTGCTTCTTTTAGGAATTCACTGGATGATAGAATCCAAGTTGTCTCCATTCTTTCCGAGTAAAAAACAAACCAATAGTTCTTCCTGTACTCGTGGGTTAATGCTGCAAATAGACCTCCATCACCAAACTTAACTTGAGTAGACCGTGCTTTTATTTGTATTTCTACAAAAGTGCCGTCTGGCTTTTTAATTACCGCATCTATTGCATCATCATCCACCATTGGTAAGAAAACATCTAAGCCTTGCTTTAACATCAGGCCGATGACATAGTATTCTATCCGTTTTCCAAATGCGGCTGCATGCCTAAAGCTTTTGGTAATTTTATCAGCGTCCATCAAATTATGTTTTTAATTCTCCACTAAAAGCTTTTGCCAAAATACTTTTTTTCAATTCATCTAAATCATTGATTTTTTGCTGATAAAGAATTTCTAGTTTTTTTGTTTCGGTGGATAGGGCGTTGAGTTTTTGAACAATGGTTTGTTGTTGTTTTAATGTTTTAGGAAATGATATTTTATACTTATTCAATTTTTCAATAGTCAATGCACTGTATGCTGCACCTATTGCCAGACTTTTAATTTTTTCCACAAATGCTGTCAATGCAAATTTTAAATAGTTTGTATCCAAACTTTTAAATCCTTTAAACCAAACAATGTTTCCATCTTTAAAATAGAACTCGTCATTATTTTCAATAACCATTATTTCTCCAATTGTTCCAACTGCCGACATTAGTAAATCATTGATTTGTGGGACTCCAAATGATTTTTTTATTTCATTGTATCTGTCTCTTGAAATGAATAATTCCAAGGTTATATTTTTTCCATTTGATAATTCCTTAATTTCCTTAGTTCTGTAAAAAGGAACACCACCGTTTACGTATTCGCTTTTATAAATTCGTTTACTTGAAGTAATTGTTCCTAATTCATCTAAGCATTTCGTTTCCCAATTTACATCCCCATTCTCAAACACTCCTTGCAAATAACTTTCAAAAAGTTCCTTAGCGTTTTTGAGGTTTTGTTCGGCATTGGCTTTTGCTTTGTCAATGGCGGCAAAGGCTTCTTCTAATATGGCGACGATGCGTTGTTGCTCGGAAACTGGTGGAATAGGAACATCAACAGAACTTACTAATGCAATATTTAAGTTCCTAACTGTTGAACCAGTCGCTTTCGAATTGAACTGTTGAAATACAAAAGGAGATGAAAGTAAATAGTAAAGAAATTCCGTTTCAAATATTTTTTTACCTTTTTGTTTTAAGACAAGCCAACCATCGTGAATGCAACCTGTTGTTTTCATTATGTAAGGTCTTCCAAAACTCATAGAATTAGAAAGTATAAAATCACCTTCATTTACTACTCTTGTTTTATGTAAACCATCTTTTGTAATTTTTTCTTTTGTTTGATAGATATATTTATCAGAGGCAGTTGCATCTGAAATTTTAATCCAATTTATTCCATCGGATGAATTGGTCATATATTTTTCTATTGGTCTTGGAGAACCACCACGTTCAATAGATAAGACCTCTCCCAACTTTTTTATTTGCCAACCTTGCTTCATATCAACGCCAAAATTGAGTTTAAAATACCTTCACTTTCTTCGTCCAAAGCTTTCATATTCTGCAAAATTTCTTTGGGTTCACGCAGTGCCGCTTCTTCTTTTTTATTAGGGTTTTTTGCAGAGAGGTCAAAGGTCTTTTGGTCAAGATCACTAACATTCAAACTCCACGAGTTTTCACTTTCGGCAAAGGTTTTTTGTAATTCTACAAATTCTGCCAAGTCTTTTTCGTTCAATGCATTGGTCTTGCCCAGATTTCTATCTAAGTTCAGTTGGTAAAACCACACGTTTTTGGTTGGCAATCCTTTTTCAAAAAAAAGCACAACCGTTTTTACGCCTGCTCCCGTAAAAGTTCCGCCGGGTAAATCTAAAACGGTATGCAGATTGCAGCTTGAGAGCAATTCTTTTCGCAATGCCACACTTGCATTATCGGTATTGCTTAGAAAAGTATTTTTAATCACCACACCAGCTTTTCCGCCAGCTTTTAATATTTTAATAAAATGCTGTAGAAACAAAGAAGCCGTTTCACCTGTTTTTATCGGAAAGTTTTGCTGTACTTCGGCTCTTTCTTTTCCACCAAACGGCGGATTAGCAAGCACAATATCATAACGGTCTTTTTCCTGTATGTCGGCTATGTTTTCTGCCAAAGTATTGGTATGCACAATATTGGGAGCTTCTACACCATGCAGAATCATATTCATCGTCCCTATAATATAAGCCAAGGATTTTTTCTCCTTTCCGTAGAATGTTTTTTTCTGCAAAGTTTCTACATCAGAAGTCGTTAGCTTTTTGCTGTGTTTTAAATATTCAAAAGCTTCTACCAAGAAACCTGCAGAACCTACGGCGCCATCATAAATCTTCTGCCCAATTTCCGGTGCAACAACTTTGACAATGGTTTTTATCAGTGGTCGTGGCGTGTAATATTCTCCGCCATTTCGCCCCGCATTACCCATATTTTTAATCTTGTCCTCATACAAATGGCTCATCTCATGCTTTTCGGCATGGGTTCTGAACCGCAGCTCATCAATTCGGTTAATCACTTCGCGTAAATTATACCCACTTTGGATTCGGTTTTTTAATTCACTGAAGATCTCGCCAATTTTATATTCAATAGTATCTGCACTTTCGGCATCTACCTTAAATTTCTTTAAGTAAGGAAACAATTGAATATTAACAAAATCAGCCAAATCATCGCCTGTTATTGCTTTATGATGATCCAGTTTTCCGCCTGCATCTTTCGGTGTTGCCCAAACCGACCATTGAAATTCCGGTGCAATAATATTGCTGTATGTTTTCCCTGAAAGTTCTGCAGCAGTCGCTTTGTCTTTTTCCAGATCATCCAGATATTTTAGAAACAATACCCATGAAGTCTGTTCTACATAATCCAGTTCACTTCCGCAGCCTGCGTCTTTGTGTAAGATATCGTCTATATTTTTAAAAGTCTGTTCGAACATTAATTTGTTTATTTTCGTTTTTTAAGATTGCCAAATTTATAAAAATTCCTTTTTAAATGAGGTGTTAACACTCTTTCTCTAATCCCTATTTTTTTAGTGATTAATTATTCTCCCACATTTCTACGGCTCTTAATAATTAGCGTGCAGAGAGAGTCTAAATGATAAAAATATTACTTGAAAGCGTTACTCGGAAAAAAGTGATAATTACTACCTTCCTGTTCAGGATATGTAAAAGGAATGATTAGATTGTTTAATTCAAACACGAGGTTACCCCCTGGTTCTAAATATTCTATGAAAATAGATTTCACAACGCTAAGGTCAATAGCGAAGCTTCCATTATAAGTTATCATGAAGTGAATAGTTTTTTCAATTCCAAATATAAGCAAAAACGAATCTACAACATTACGGCTTTCCTCATTTTGCCTTAAAAAAGACAAAATAATTAAATACAGGTCAACACTGAAAGCCAAATTTTACTCTAAGCCTATAGAAAGCCTATGCAAACTATATAGGAAGCCTATACAGAGCCTATAAAAAGTATATAGCGAGCCTATAAAAAGCCTATAGATAATATCGGATCTTAAAACATATCGGATTTGATCAGGTCAGCTGAGTTTTCCGGTAGGTTACATTGGAAAATGTAAAAAATTCAAAAATCACTAATTCACAAACTCACTATCAATCCCTTCCTCTTTCAAAAGCTTTTGCAATTCTCTGATGTAAGTGATCACCTGTGTCTCGGTCTCGGAAACGAGGGTCATACGGGTCGTAAAAATGGTAGTGCGGCTGGATTTACCATTTTTCAGGTCTATGCGCATGGTGCCACCGTAGCCACCCATTTTGGGATTGGATCTCACTGCGCGAAACACTACTTTTTCAATGTCTTCAATCTTGTATTTTTTGAAAAGGAGGTTGTTCAAAATCAGATAATCATCTTTGATGAGGAATGGATGCACCTTCACATTGCGGAACAGAAAAGAGATGACGTACACCAACAACACTGCACCGAAGATGAGCCAATACGACTTGTACCATTCATTATTCCTATCGGTCTTGGCTTTCAGGATGGCTTCGCCCTCTGCCTCTGTGATCTTGTTGTTTCTGCTTAGATTCCTGATAGCATCTGGACCTACTCTGCCAGCACTTGCCAAAGATTTGAGGGCATTGATATCCTTGATCTCATAGATTGACGAAAGCATCAACTGGGAACTGCCGAGGTCATCAAAGTAAAAATAACGATTGCCTGCCTGCCACACACTTCCCTGTTGGGAATCTGGATGGCTGATCTTTTTGAGACTGGCAGCCTGTACGCCTTTTAACTCCAAGAGATGTGTCGTTCTGCTCTGCAAGCCTCTATTTCTTGCCCATGATTCGGTAGCCTTCAAAAAGTAAATTTTGTTGCCACTGGTAAATACATCCGGTGCGATCTCCTGAAACTGGTTGTTTTCAAATGGATTGTCACCTGCGTGCTCCACTTTTTCAGTTTCGGTGTTATAGAAATACAGCCCATCTTTGGAGACGAACAAAGCCTGGTAGGCGTGTTCCAGACTCATACCCAGGAGTCGGTATGGGGCTTTCGATTCATCAAACGGTTTTCCATCGACATAGACCATTCCGTTTTGAGGGTTGATGAGATAGTCACTTCTGGAAGGGATATCGGCCTCGATCCCTATCTGATGGATCTTGTCGTTGTAGGCTAATGGCAGCAGCTCATTTTGGTAATAGACCTTTTTGCCATCTGTAAAATAGTCTTTACTATCCCTCACATCCCGGTCCCAATAATGGATCTTGACCGGGCGAATGGTCTTGGGATCGGACTCTTTCATTTCTTGCCCTTTGAAAAAAGCCACCTCATCATTGACCGCTATGGCAAATCCCGGTTTGGACTGATAAGCTTTGCCATCCGGAAGTTTTTTGAAGGGATACCAATAGTTCTGCGGCTTGTCTGCCAGTCCCATACCTTGCCCAGCCAAACCGATGATAAAGCCTACGCCACTTAGGGATTCGTTGTTCTCGGAATTGCGGGCACAGTAATAGGTCGCCGTCCCATCGGTGTAGTAGTTGTTTCCAAGAACCTTCAGTCGCTCTGGTCTCAAGCCTTCCAAAATGATATTCCCTGCATAGACGTACTGGTTATCGTAGCCGATCTGGTTGTCGGCATAATTGCCACTGATCACCTTGAAATTTGCAGGATCTGCGCCTTTTACCTCATAATGGCCATTACTGGGAACCAGCGCATAGACCTTCCCATCATACACGGAAAAAATGCCATTGAGGTCCTTGGTCTTTGTGTTGTAATTGATGGGATCATCTTCCGAAAATAACGAGATCGACATCAACCCAAACATCAGCATCAAGAGCAAAATGAAAAAGCCATAGATCAAGAATCGGTATTTGTACATCATAATTTATGTTTTATGTTTTTAAACAGTAGAATTTCGACAGCTAAAAGCTTACCATTTTGAATGTGGTTTCTAAGATAGGGATTCTTATGAGAAATCTGTCAGTTGGAGTAGCGAAGCGTATCGAGAACAGTGATGTAGGGAAAACTTCTCGATACGATCCGACTGATGTCAGATCACTCGAAGTGACGGGGGATTGATGTTTTGGATTTGTATTGATAATTTAAGATGAATAAAAATACACCGTCAGTTCGAGTAGCGGAGCGTATCGAGAATCGTGATGTAGGGAAAACTTCTCGATACGATCTGACTGATGTCAGATCACTCGAAGTGACGGGGGTTTGATGCTTGGGTTTTTATTGAGGATGTAAGATGAAATAAAAATACACTGTCAGTTCGAGTAGCGGAGCGTATCGAGAACCGTCCTATGTAGGGAAACTTCTCGATACGATCCGACTGATGTCAGATCACTCGAAGTGACGGGGGGGATTGATGTTTTGGGTTTTTATTGAGGATGTAAGATGAAATAAAAATACACTGTCAGTTCGAGTAGCGAAGCGTAT
>NZ_LSHB01000032.1 GCF_001643375.1 Chryseobacterium sp. FP211-J200 | reverse complement strand
AATCTTCCGACCATGACTAGGCTAAAACCTTGCTTTTCTTATTTATATAAAATTGAAAACTACTTCGCTTTCAATTTGTCAAGTGTATTGTTGTAAGCTTCTTTGGTGTCTTCAGTTGCTTTTTTGGTCGCATCTTTGGCGTCTTTTCCGGCTTTGTTAATGGCTTCTTTGGTGTCTTGGGCCGTTTCTTTCATGTCCTGCTTTGCATTTTGTGTGGCCACTTTTGCTTTATCCACCGTATTGTCGACGCCTTCTTTCACATCTTGAGCGGCGTTGTTGACTGCATTTTTGGTTTTCTCCCAGGCTACATTCGCATCGGCCAAAGCTTTTCTTGCAGCTTCTTCTGCTTTTTTGTCTCCATTTTTTATGGCAGCATCCAGATCAGCTTGTGCTTTGTCCACTTTTGCTTTAGCTTCGTCCGTGGTCAGGGTTGTTGTTTCTGTTGTCTTTACAACACTTACCGTATCAGAACCATCAGTTGTTACAACGGTTTCATTTTTCTTGCAAGAAGTTGCGAATAGTAAAGTAGCTGTAGAAGCTAGTACCAAGATTTTTTTCATTGTTTTAGAATTAATTTATTAAAGTGTTTTTATTTATTTCAAAATTAAAAAATATATTGATACGACAATCAACTATGACGGTTTTGTTCTGAATTTTAACATTCCCGGCTTATAATTAATGACAAAAACACCACAGATAATAAAGGCTGTTGCCAGAATAAATTTTGCAGAGATCGTTTCGTCCAAGATCAGCCAACTTAGGAAGATACTAATGATCGTATTGACATAAGACAGAATGGAAACCTGCGTTGGAAGTAAGGTTTTCAACAAAAAATGATAAGCGAAAAATGCTGTCACAGAGCCGAAAACGGCCAAATAAACGATTGCCGAGATACTTTTTGTTGACCACTTTGCCACATCTATTTCCTCTGAGAAAATAAAAGCAAAGATCAATTGCAAAATTCCCGCAAAAGCAAATTGATAGAAAAGATTCAGGAAGAGATTGTTACTTGCCGAATTTAATTTCTTAGTGTAAATCGTTCCTGCACCCCAACACAGAATAGCGAGAAGTAAAATCAGTAATCCGTTTCGATAATCCGGATTTGCAAGGTCA
Source organism: Chryseobacterium sp. FP211-J200 (assembly GCF_001643375.1). GTDB lineage: Bacteria > Bacteroidota > Bacteroidia > Flavobacteriales > Weeksellaceae > Epilithonimonas > Epilithonimonas ginsengisoli. The sequence goes on along the minus strand of NZ_LSHB01000032.1, from coordinate 70,419 downwards.
TCGATTCCGTCCCAAAAAATAAAAACGACACCAAATAATCCCATCAATAAACCGATCAAAGTCCGAAAAGTAAATTTTTCCATTCCAATGATCATACTGCCGATAAAGATAAAAACAGGCGAAAGTGCACTGATCAAAGAAGTTAGACTACTTGTCAAATCTTTCTCTGTTAAAGTTGTAAGTCCATTCGCACCAATCAGCATTAATGTAGAAAGTGTGAATTGAATGGAAAGGTTTTTCCATCCGATCCATTTCAGTTCTTTCTTGAAAAGTAAAATGGGCAATAGGATCAAAGAAGCCAAAAACTGACGAAATCCGGCAACAAACCAAGGCGGAACAGTTTCCACACCGATCTTGATGCCCAAGAAAGTCGTTCCCCAAACGACGGCAACGATGAAAATACAGATAATGGTTTTGGAACTCAATTGGAAAGAATTAAAAACAAAGATATTCCAAAAATCCCGAGTTTTACTCATAAATCTTTATCTTTGAGCATCTAATAAAACTTGAAAAAATGGTCGGAATAATAATGGGCAGCCAAAGCGATCTCCCAATTATGCAACAAGCAGCAGATTTTTTGAAATCTCTGGAAATCCCTTACGAACTCACCGTAGTTTCCGCACACAGAACGCCCGAAAGGATGTTCGATTATGCAAAAACGGCGAAGGAAAGAGGCTTGAAGGTCATCGTTGCAGGTGCTGGCGGCGCAGCTCATTTGCCCGGAATGGTGGCGAGTTGTACCACTTTGCCCGTGATCGGCGTTCCGATTTTGTCCAGCAATTCCATTGATGGTTGGGATTCTGTTCTGTCGATTTTGCAAATGCCTTCCGGAATTCCTGTGGCTACGGTTGCATTGAATGGAGCTACAAACGCCGGAATTTTGGCTGCTAAGATCATTGGGACTTCCGATTCTGGAGTTTCAGAGAAATTAGAAATTTACCAAAATTCACTGAAAGACAAAGTCCTCGGAACTGTGGATGAGATTAAGAAATTGCATCCTAATCAGTTTGATAAATAATTTTTGGGCAGCTTTTTCGTCTTCCGTTCCCAATCTTTTTTGCCTAGCTTTTCCAGCCACAAAAAATGAGCTCCGTTCAAACCTAACGAAGTGGTTCATCGATTCAATTAAAAAAAAATAGGAAAGATGAGATAAGCCGGGCTGAGGTTTCAGCCTTTATAGATATTTTGTCAAAAATTTATTATGGTCAGTAAAAAAGTCATCGAAAAATTGAGTAACAAAGAACTCAATAATTATATAAAACCTGAAAGCAAATTTGTCGCAAAAAGTATCCGCTACGCTTTTGATATTTTGAAGGAAAGAGGTAACGTTTTTTCAGAAACAGAAGCCGAACGTATCGAACAATTGATCCAATCAAAAGAGAAAATAGAAGCGGAAGATGTCATGATTGATGACAAATGGGACAAAAATTTAACAGAAGACCAAACCGCTATCAAGCTGTATTCCAACAAAGTGATTTGGGTTTTCAGTGTTATTTTTGGTGTGGTCTTCGGAACGGCTTTGCAGGTTTTTAATTTCTTCAAGGTCAATGACAAAAAAGGCGCAATCGTTTCTCTTATTTTTGGAATTTCGTACGCCCTTGCAACAACTTATCTTTTGAATCTATTTGGAGACATCAGATATGGTAAGATGTCACTCAGGTTTTTACTTTCCGGAATTGGCGCATTAGGACTATACTTGATTAGAGAAAAAATGTTTAAAAGCGAAACGGAATATCGCGCAAAATCGTTCATAACACCGCTAGTGATTTCGCTTTCTATACATCTTGTCATCATCTATTTCGTCTTTTTTGAATCGTAATCGATGCAATTATTATCAAAATTCTACTTGTCCAAAATCCCACGGATTTTATTCGCATTGGTGATCAATTCCTCCAAGTATTCAAAATTCTCCTTTTCCAATGCAGACTTGAATTTCCTAAGCTGCGTAATATGTTCATTCAAAACATCCAGTACATTTTCTTTGTTCTGGCGGAAGATAGGAACCCACATTTCCGGATGCGATTTTGCCAAACGGACCGTACTCGAAAAACCCGAACTTGCCAACTGGAAAATGGTGTCTTCCTCACGTTCTTTTTCCAAAACCGTATTCGCCAAAGCGTAGGATGTGATATGTGAAATGTGCGAGATGTAAGCGGTGTGAACATCGTGCGCATCAGCATTCATGTAGATCGGGTGCATTTCCAAATTCGCGATCACTTTTTCAACGATTTCCAAAGCATCAGCATCAGAATCTTCTCGGTTGCAGATCACAGCTGCTTTTCCTGCAAAACTTTCTTTGGTCGCAGATTTCGGACCAGAGTTTTCCGTTCCCCACATTGGGTGAAATGCCACGAATCTTTTTCTGTTCGGATGATCTTTGATGGATTCTACAATCCCAGATTTTGTGGAGCCAACGTCCATAACGGTTTGATTATCATTAATTAGATCCAAAACCGAAGGCAAAATTTTTCTCGCCGAATCTACCGGAATGGCGATGATGGTCAAGTCCGAATTCTTCACGCCGTTTTCCATGTCTGCTTTTTCGTCAATGATATTTAATTCCAAAGCGTTGTTGAGGTGAACTTCGTCCTGATCGATTCCATAAACGAAATCCGTGAATTTTTTATCTCTTAATTTCAATGCGATGGATCCACCGATCAATCCAGTTCCTATAATGCTGATCTTCATAGTAATTTAATTTTTTAAAACAAAAAACCCCGCCAGTTGGACGAGGTTTTGATATGGGTACATACGAATCCTAATCCTTTTTGAGGGTCAAAATTGCGTAATAATATGTCGTGTTCATTGTTTTCACAGAACGAAGATAGACATTAATTCTGAAATTTCAAATAAATTATGGATTCGAAATGATCAACGTCGATGGAATATCCGACAGCCAAAGACTTTTGGAATTGATGAGGTTTCTCCAGCTTTTGCTGCTGATCAGCATCAGATCTTGACTTTGCAGGAAATCTTTTTCAATCGTTTTCTCGTTGTAAAGCGTGATGTGATTCGGCGCAATATGTTCGATATTTCTGATCAATTCACGGATTTCGGTATTCTTTCTGATCTGTCCTGCAGCATCCAAAATAATCACTTGGGAGTCATTATTATTAATTAATCTTTTCGCATATTCAACCAAAAAGAAATCATTTAATTCAAAAATTGGGATAAATATCTTGTCCGCACTTTCGAACTTTTTATTTACCATCACACCTACAGGAACATTGGTCTTGTCCAAAATTCCCAATGTGAAATCGTCAAAAGGCGATGAGTTGAAAATGTAGGATTTTCCCTTTACAGTATTCAATAATTTTTCAGGATTGATGATCTTGGTCGTGAATCCAAGGAGTTTTCCAAGCAAACTACCTTCATAGATAGATTTGCCTAACATCACTAGAAGCAAATCGTAATTGCCTTTGTTGGTAATATTGATGAGGTCGTTTTCGATGTCTGTGGACGCTTTGAAAAGGATAGTGACTTCCAGTTTCAGTTCATTCGAAGTTTCGATGACGTCTTCAAACAATTCTTTTTCATAATTCTCAATATCGTAGGCGTGAAGCTCATCTACAGGTGCAATATTCATCGCCGTGATGCTTTTGTTGCCATTCATTTTATTGGTGAGATTATCTGCAAATTTCAATAAGGCACGTCCGGAATCTGGCGTTTCAAAAGATAGAAGGACTTTGTATTTTTCATCATTCGCGTCCTGGTCTTCTTCCAGCATCGACTTTTTCCCTTTGAAAAGATAATTGATGAAATCTAAAGATGGTCCGGTCATAAATGTTGTGAATAAAGCCATGATCACCATCATTGCAAAGAGTTCTGGTCCCATGACGCCGAGGTCATAACCGATATTAAGGACAATTAATTCCGTAAGTCCTCTTGTGTTCATCAAGGCGCCAATTGTGAGACTGTCTTTCCAGCTGATCCTCAGAAATTTTGCAGTCAGTGCACTTCCAACGAATTTTCCGATGACAGCCGTCAAAACGATCAACCCGCCGATTTTCCAAAGATAAGGGTCATTCAACAATCCGATCTGCGTTCTAAGTCCCGTGAATACGAAGAAAAGTGGAAGTAATAAGACCAAAGCCACATCTTCAACTTTCTCAATAAATAGATTTCGGAATTTCACATTTTCCGGCATGATCGCTCCCGCCATGAATGCTCCAAAAAGCGCGTGGATCCCGATTACTTCTGTGGCGTAAGATGAGATAATTAAGACTAAGAAAAATACAGCGACCAAAGCTTTGTTGATAAAACCTTTTTCTTTTTGAGACTCAGCAATTCTGGTTAGGAATGGTTTTACCAATTTGATCATCAAAAAAACATAAAGAACCGCCATCAAAATCACAAACACCGATCCGGAGAAAGATCCTGCTTTTACAATGGCAATTACTGCTGCCAAAATACACCAAGCCGTGATATCATCTGCTGCTGCACAAGTGATCACGATGGTTCCGATCTTGGTTTTGTGAAGGTTTCTCTCCTGAACGATCCTTGCCAAAACCGGAAAAGCCGTGATACTCATTGCAATCGCAATAAACAAGGCAAAGGAACTAAACTGAACACCTTCTGGCGCAAATTCTTTATAAATGAAATACGAAAGTCCAATTCCCAAAGCAAAAGGAAAAATGATACTTGCGTGACTGATAACCACTGCATCGTGCGCTTTTTTTCTAAGAACGCTTAGATCCAGTTCCATCCCGACGATGTACATAAAAAGGATCAAACCAATTTGACTAAGGAATTGCAAGTTCGGAAGTGATTCTTTTGGGAACATAAATGCAGAAAAATCCGGGAAATAAAGTCCTACCAAAGAAGGTCCGAGTACAATTCCGGCAATCATTTCTCCAATGACGGAAGGTTGTTTCAGTTTCACGCAGATCCATCCGAACAGTTTTGCGACTAAAATAATGGTCACGATCTGTGCTAATAGAAGCGCCAATGGATGATGAAGATTGGTGAGAAAAGAATCAGTGAAGTTTTCCCACATCGTTGCGCCTGTTGCTTTGCTAGGCGTGATGTTTTCTCCAATTTCCAAAGTTTTTCCCTCGATGAAAAACCAATACATCAAGCACGAGAAAAAGGCGATCGTAAGAACGTAAAATATAATATTCCTGTACTTTTTCATAATCATTAATTTAAATTTTACCTGATTTTAAGATGTAAAGATGTAAAGTTTATGAACACGAAATGAATCTTACAGTCAGAAATGTAATAAAGTGACTAAAATATGTACTGAAATCGGTTTTTAATAATTCCTTGTCAGTTTCTCAGAAACTTGATCCTTGAAAACATCGCTTACATTTAATTTAAGGGGATTTCCGTCGGTGGCAGTTCTGTCCAGAATGATCTCTGAGGAAGAAAAAACCTTGATGTGATGGATATTCACCATCTCTTTTTTGTTGATCTGAACAAAATATTTCTGAGGCAATAATTCTGACAAATGTTTGAAACTTAGATTTTTAAGGATTAATTCGGAGCTGTTTTTTAGAGAAATATCTTTGTCTCGGCTATCTATTTCGGAAGTTTTGATGTAAACAATTTCGTTTGTGAAGATCACTGTTTTACCAAGATTGGTATTCCATTCGAAGAAATTGTTCTTTTCTTTTTCGATGATGAGTTTCTCTGCCTTTTCAAAAGCTTGTTGCAAACGTTCTTTTTTGATTGGTTTCCGAACGTAATCTACCACATCCAGATCAAAAGCTTCCGCAGCGTATTCTTTGTAAGCGGTCGTGAAAATGATGTGTTTTCCTTTGATCAGTTCAGCGACTTGAAGCCCATTCATTCCAGGCATTTCGATGTCTAGGATGCAAAGGTCACAATCGATATTGTGGATTTCCTGAAGGAATACTTTTGGATTATTGAAGGCTTTTACCACTTCTACATTTAATTCAGCACAAAGCAATTTCAAGTAGCTAATTGCCAGCAATTCGTCATCCAGTATAACGCATTTTATCATAGAAGTCTCCCAGATTTATTATTAGATGAGCGGTGTAGATCTCGTTGCTGATGTTCTTGGTCAATTTGTAATGGTTCTTGTAGATCATCTTTAGTCTTTGGTCAAATGAGCCGCTTCCAAAACCACTGTTTTCCTTTTGCATCGGCGTTTTTTCGGAGATTTTGTTGCTTACTTTCATCTCAAATTTCTTGTTTTCCAAACTCATATTAATCGAAATGAAAGAATCCTGCGCTAGAAAATCCGTGTGTTTGAAAGCATTTTCTATCAAGTCGACAGAGATCAGTGGCGCAAATATTTTCTCGGAATAGATGGAGTCTTCTTTATCGATTTTGGTTTTGATCCGAAGATCGAAGAGTGGATTGATCTTGATCTTGTTAATTTCAATTAAACTCATGGCAAAGTCGAGTTCAGCTTTTGCACTGACATATTTGTTGCTGCTTTCGTAGAGAATGTAATCCAGAATGTTCGCCAATTTATCCAACGAAATGTAAGTCTGATAAGCGTGCGACTGAACAGAATTCAGGATGTTTTTGAAAAGATGTGGATTCAGTTTGGTCTCTATGTGATCTAGTCTGACGTTGTCCAATTTCCTTTCGATGACTTTGTAATTGTCCTCCAGAATTTTGTTCTTGGTCTTGGCCGATCGGTATTTTCCGTAAAGAAAAAACGAAAGAACCAACAGAAGAAAGATGGCGAAAATCCCTCCGAATAGAAAATAATCTGGAAGTAACAAATTTCTGCCATTCATAGGAAAGAGCTTAGAGTTTTGGTTTTAGAAATTAGATTTAAAATTAATACTAAATCAATGTATCTATTTTATTTTTTTCAATCCTGTAAATTCGGCTGACTCTTTACATTTGGAATAGTTGACCTCGAATCTTGGATTGTCTTTCGGATAGAGTAGAAGGTATTGCGGACAAGGTTTCGCTTGCGCTTTACTTCTTTCAAAATCGATTTTTCCTGCTGCAATGATGCTGTCTTTAAGGAATTTTTCAGAGATCTTATTCGATTCCATTTCAGTTTTGAAGGTTGGAGAATATTTGAAATCCTTGGTCAATGTTTCGGCGATCACCCTATCATTTGGGAAATAAGAACAAGTCGTACCTTTTTGATTGAGGATAAAAAAGACGATCAATAATCCGGGAATAAGACCGATGGAGTAGAATTTAATTTTTTTGAACATGGTCGATTCTTAGAAAATCAATAGATTAATATCGTGATAAGGAAGGTCAAATCTGTTGCAGATCAGTTGTTTGGTGTGTCTTCCTTTGTACATGTAAAGTGATTGTTTGATCTCGCTTTTATGAATAAGCATGTTTTCTAAACCGCCTTCTTCGTCGTAACCTAAAAGATAACTTAAGAAGAAATTGCTGACTGCTTTTGTAGTAGTTCTCGGCATTTTCGAAGTCAGATTCGGAAGTCCGCAATGTATCACGCCATGTTTTACAACGAAAGGATTTTCGGTTGTTGTGAGTTCAGAAGTTTCAATCACTTTTCCGTTGTCTATGGTGATATCGATGATGACACTTCCTTTTTTCATTTTCATCACCATATCTTCTGTCACGATCGGTGGCAAGTTGAGTCTTGGTAGAGCGCCGATGACAACGTCGGCCCTTCTCAATGATTTGGTCAATTCTTTAGGGTCGATGATCGATGTCGGAACGCGACTGTCTACCATAGTGTGAAGTCTTCGAAGCTTCGAAAGGGAATTGTCAAAAACTTTGACGCTTGCGCCAAGTCCGATTGCCGCTTTCGTAGCAAATTCGCCAACGATTCCTGCACCCAGAATGACAACTTCTGTAGGACGAACGCCGGTGATTCCGCCAAGCATCAATCCGTTGGACATTGCCAAAAGTTCGGACGCATACAAAATAGAAACACTTCCCGCAATTTCGCCGATCAATCTTACCAATGACAACTGCTTGTACTCGTCCATAATGAATTCGAAAGCGATTGCATTGACTTTTTTGCAAGCTAATTTTAAGAAATAATCTTTATCTCTTAGGTTGATCTGTAAAGCCGAAATGAGGTAGGTCATCGGTCTCAGATATTCGATCTCCTCTTCGGTTGGTGGATTTATTTTTAAAACAAGATCTTGAGCAAAAGCCACTTTCGGATCATCTGTGATCTCTGCACCAGCTTCGGAATAGAGTAGGTCAGAATAGTGCGAGCCTAATCCTGTTCCAGCTTCTATGATGACTTTGTGTCCGTTATTTACCAAGATCTGAACAGCATCTGGGATGATGCAAGTTCTTTTTTCGTTCAGGCAGGTCTCTTTTGGGATCCCGATGCTGAATGTTTTGCCTTGTTTTTTTACAACTTCAAGTTTCTCCTCCTTAGGAATTAGATCTTCCTCGGTAAAAGGCGTGAATATAGTAGATGTACTGCTCATGAAAATGAATCGTTAATCAAAAATAAAGAACAAAGATAAAACAATTTTATGGTACGGTTAATTAAATTCGATTTCGCGTCCAGATTCTGTATTCGTAATGGTCATTTCGTGAAAATCGTAACCTTCCAGCTCATTCATATAGATCTCTGGCCATTCGATGATCGAGAGATAACAATTGTCCAGATATTCTTCGATTCCGAAATCGTACGCTTCTTCTACAGATCTCAATCTGTAGAGGTCAAAATGAAACACTTTTCCTTTCGGCGTATCATATTCGTTGACAATGGAGTAGGTTGGAGAAGATATCTCGTCCTGGCTTCCCAATTCTTTGAGGAGAAATTGAGAGAAGGTTGTTTTTCCAGCGCCAAGATTTCCTTTCAATAATAGAATTGGATGTTTGATCTCAGGAATGATTTGATTCACAACGTCATTCCATTCGGAAAGTGTATTGATGAAGAATTTCATTTTTATTTTTTGCAAAATTAAAATAATACTTTAATTATCTAGAAGATATATTTGGAGTTTGTCAGATTATCCAATAACAAAGGGAGAATGATTGCTCTTTCTCCCTTTGTATAGTGTTTTGGTAATATTATTTTTAAGGTCTCCAGAAAGTCCACACATTCCCGTTGAAAACGACCAGAAGTTTTGTTGTGGTATCATAAACCATCATGCCTGGTGCTGGATTTTTTATGTTCATATGCGGGCTTGCTACCTTGGGCAAGACCATGGCTTTATTAGTATCCTCTAGTACCAATATGCCGGGTGTCGCCGTTACAGTTTCGATGGCAACTTTGGAACTGGTGTTTTCTGTTCCAGCATTTTGAATGGTCACGCCATCTACGGTTGTTACGGGGTCTACTGTTGTTCCAGCTGTGTTGATGGAAAGATCTTTCCATGCTGCGGCATATTTTACCTTCACTTTTTTATCGGATAGGTCATAGACCATTGTGCCGTTCACAACGCCAGTTACAGCTGTTGTGTTGGTGACCCATGGTAAGACCATTCCTCTGTCAGCGTTACCAAATTCTAATGATACCGCAGTATTGGATACAGTGGTCTTCCCAATAGCTACCTGTGAATGAAAAGATAGGGATAATAAAAGAAAAAAGGCTGTTATAGTATTTTTCATATTCTTTAATTTATTAATTAACATCTGAACAGGTTTGTACATTGTAGCATTTCCAACCGGTTGCTGTTCCTGTTGTATTGATCTGCAGGCAATCTGCTGTGGTGTTGTAGACCATCATTCCTTCTATCAGTGAGGCTGCTGGTATTGCTGCGATCTGAGCATTAGTTAATCGGTTTGGTACAAATCCTTTTGTCTTTGATTCCAAGGCTGTCCAAGCACCTTTTCTGACCATTGGCCAGTTGGAGTTATCTGCGCCAGCTCTGTTCAACGATGTGATTCCGTGATTGGTGCTCAATATTGTTCCGTCTGTTCTTGTTGGTTTGTAGCAAATGCAATCGTTTACAGCAGCATTTTGAGAATTTCCGATTCCTTGCCCAACATCCGCGGTACCATCAGTATTATCTGCAACACCAGCAGTACCGGACGTATTTACTGTAATAAGATTTACAAATTCTGGGACACCATTTGCATTTGCAAGTTTGCTGACAACCTGTGTAGGTGTTCCGGTGGTTATGCCATTTGCCAAAACCTTGATCTGGCCTCTGTATGCGTAGTTTGGATCTGTAGATAAAAGAGTAAGGGCATGAACTTGGTCGTATTTGACTGTTTCTGTACCTTCGATAGCGTCTGGGCAGCCGTCACCGTCACTGTCTCTGTCAAATTGATTTGATATTCCGTCTGTATCCGGGTCACAGAATCCATTTTTGAAACCCTGTCCTCTTCCTGTAATATAAGTTGTTGAAACTACTGGCTGCGTTAGTACAACAGAATTGGTTCCTGTCTGATTCCAAAGAATATTGTTAAATGCATTTCCGTTGTAAAGCTGAAGCGGGAACAAAGCGCCACCACCAGTTTTGCTGCCATACATATTCACAGCGCCATTTTTGTGAATGATGATTCTGATCAAAGGTGCAGCAGCAGTTCCGGTCATACTGTAGATTTGGGGAACGGCTCCAGCTCCATAGGTTGACCCGTCCAGAAATCTTACATTATCGGTCTGATCTGGTTGAAACTCCAATTTAGTAGTTGAAAGATTGACTCCATTGATATTTAAGTTGAATGAATTGTCAAGCGTGTAAACGTCGAAGATGAATCCTAAGTCTGCGGCTGGTGCATTGAAAGTTGTTACTGTGCCATCTGTAGAGCTGAAGTTTGTACTCACAACCGTATTAGCACATTCGAAAATATCCAAGATCCCATCATTGTCAGAATCCTGATCCTGCGAGTTGCCAATTGTATCACCATCCATATCTTCATCTACCAATACGTTCACGTTACAAGCGGTTGAACTTCCCTTTAAACTTCCGGTGAGCGTCCTTACTCCTGAAGCACCCGAAGGATTTCCAGTGTATTTCAAAGGAACTTGGATAGAGGTCGTGGTTGTTGTAATAGTAACAGTAGAAGAACTGGTAAAGTCTGCGCCCGTAATATTAATAGTGTAAGAACCAGCCATATATATGTTGTTGATAGGAATATTCAGGAATTTAACTGAGTCACTCGGTACACCCTTCACGAATGGTACGCTGGAAGTCTGTGTAATACCAGCACAATTAAATGTAAATGGTACATAATAAGGTACAGTTGCCAGATCCAGATTTGCGAGTGCAGTAACGGTGTAAGTAGCTACGACCGTTGATACACCGGTCGTTATATTGATTCTTCTTACGACAATCGTATTTTGACCAGTTACTGTATTTGCAATATAAACAGATCCCTTTAAATATGCCATATCTTGTATTCCATCTGCTGTAGGTAGGTTGGTTTGGTTTGGTTTGGTTTGGTTTGCAGCTCCGGATATCTCGGTCACTTTTGTAGCGACTCCGGTGGCAATGGATATTTTAAATAGAAATCTGGATGCACCATTGTTAATGAATGTATAGATGAAATTCTGATAATCAAAGAATGTATCTGTTCCGAAAATGGTACCTGCGGTCCAGTCAGCATCTGAGCTTGTAATTGGAATAGGAGATGCAGACGGATAGATCGGATAAAGCGTTTTTGTATTCTGTTGAAAACCGTAGAAATTACCAAAGTAAGGACCTGGAACGTTATTGGTCGCAATTCCGCCTATGGGATTGACCGGTAATGTAGCTGCAGGTGTAATAGCTGTACCATTCTTGTAAAGTACAGAACTGGCAGCGGTAGCAGAATTGATAAAAGCAAGTGACGTAGAATTGCCTCCCGGAACATCATACCCGACCGCCATATTGCTTATGTTGGCAGGGGTGACACTAGAATTAGGAATATCGATAGGTGTAGGCAAAGGTATGGCTGTAGTTGGAGTCGCAGATAAAGCGGTGATGTCATATACCCTTCCTGTCGTTACCGTTGACAAATAAAGTCTGTCTTCGGCTGCCTGGGAAAATAGCAATCCGCTACCCATAAGTAGCAATAATGCTACATAAAAAAAGTTGAATTTTTTCATAAAAAATTACCGTTAAAAATGTTTTTTGAAGATGATACGACCGTATCATAATAGGAATACTGAACTGATTTTGCTTTAAGCCAAAACTGGTGGAGGTCTTACAGAAAAACTGTCTGGATAGATCTGTAATTTGGATTTTTTATTATTGTAGAAATAATGCGTGTTGTATAAAAATATAAGGCAAACACTCCCAAGTTTAAAGTATTCGGGAATCGAATATTTTGGTAATGACAAATTGTTGTCCGTGGGAACAAAGTAGTTTTTACCACAGCTGTGACCAAAAAAGAATTGATCTTCCTTATTGTTAATGTGTTCAGATAATGGTTTCTTTTTGGAATTATCTAATTTGCAACCATAACGATTTTTTGATGCAAGTTTACTTTTCCTGGATTTCTTTTTTTTGTGTCTTTTTGCTTTGAAACTGTATATTTTAGTTTCTTTTGCAGTGATTTTGATTGTGCGCTGATTGTCTTTTTTAGTAAGCTTTGTGTGAGTGAGAATACTTTTGTTTTTGAAGACCTGTTCATTGAATGTGTAGTCATTGGAGTAAATAAATCCCTTTCCTACAACACTTATGGTGACGTCGCTGTATGGTATTTCTTTTTCTGTACTCGCTTGTGCAGAAAGCAGTTGTGTCAATATGAAGAAAAGAAAAACATAAAATAACTTAAATTTAAATAATAAATCAGAGTTATTTCTTATTTCCGAATTTTAAGACAATAAGCTTTTTGCCATTTTGCAAAACTAATATAAATAATTGTTTATCAATACAAAATTCTTAAAATTAACACTTGCTTTGAAATTTTATTTTTATAACAGTGAATATCCATCGATTAGCCACTTCCAAATGTTATTAAGACAATAGTTTTATACGTCATTTACAGAAATGGCAAATGATTTTTTTATATCGAGAACACCTTTGGAAAATAGTTGTACAAGTATTAATTAATAATAGGCTAGGTGTTAATGTTATTTACAAAGGATTCAATTTATAAGCTTGATAATTACGGTTGATAGGAGCAGATGACTGCCGTTGATCTGTTTTTTATGAAAGATTTTGGGAAGAATGCTTATTTTTACATCGTGATTACAAAGGAAACCATAGATCAGATCTTCTCCACCATTCGGGTTGAAGAGATCATCGGCGAATACGTGCAACTGAAAAGAGCTGGCTCCAACTTCAAAGGTTTGAGTCCTTTTCACGAGGAAAAATCGCCAAGTTTTGTAGTGTCTCCAAGCAAGCAAATTTGGAAAGATTTCTCCACAGGAAAAGGCGGTACCGCGATTTCTTTCTTGATGGAAATCGAGAATTTTACCTATCCGGAAGCGCTTCGACATGCAGCCAAAAAGTACGGGATCGAGATCCAGGAAGATGTAAAAGAATACTCCGAAGAACAGAAACAGGCGCAGACCGAGCGTGATATTCTATACAAAATTCACGAGATCGCCAACGAATTTTTCCAACATCAGCTTTGGGAATCTGAAGAAGGCCAAATGATCGCCTATTCTTATTTCAAAGAGAGAGAACTTCGGGACGATATCATCAAGAAATTCCAGCTAGGCTATTCTCCAGAAAAGAAAAATGCATTTACAGAATTTGCTTTAGATAAGGCTTATTCCAAAGAAATTCTAGAGAAATCAGGGCTTTCTATTTTTCCCGAAAATACACCTTCCGGAATTGACAGATTTCGAGACAGAGTGGTTTTCCCAATCCATAGTTTCTCTGGTCGGGTCTTGGGTTTTGGCGCAAGGATCCTTAAGAATAATGTCAAAACGGCAAAGTATCTTAACTCTCCTGAAACCGAAATTTATCATAAATCTAATGTTCTTTATGGCTTAAATCAAGGTAAACAAGCCATTTCGAGAAAGAATCTCTGCCTTTTGGTAGAAGGTTATATGGACGTGGTTTCCCTTCATCAATCGGGAATTGAAAACGTGGTCGCAAGTTCCGGAACGTCTTTGACAACGGAACAGATTAAATTAATAAAACGCCTCACCGAAAACGTTACAATCCTTTTCGACGGTGACAATGCGGGAATCAAAGCCAGTTTCCGAAGCATCGATATGTTGCTGTCTGAAGGGATGAACATTCGTGTTTTGCTTTTCCCAGACGGCGATGACCCAGATTCTTTTGCAAGAAAACATCCGCAGGAATACGTCGAGAATTTCATCGATAAAGAAGCGAAAGATTTCATCGATTTTAAGGCTGAAATTCTTCTCAAGGAAGCCAATGATGATCCTATCAAGAAAGCAGAAGCCATTCGTGATATTGTAAAGTCTGTTGCGTTTGTAAAAAATGATTTGAAGCGTGAGGTTTATTTGAAGGAAGTTTCGAATAAATTTGGTCTCAGCGAGCAAAGTTTGTTCAATGAACTTCAAATCCATAAAAATTCAGCAGAGCAGGAGAGAAGACCTTCAGCACTTCAGGAAAAGCAGGCACCTCAGAAATTAGAAGTTGTTCAGGAAGTTTCAAATGCGGTCAATCCACTCTTGATGCTCGAGGAAAAGTTGGTGGATCTGATGTTGAAATATGGTGACCTCATTCTCAACAGAAAAGACCACGAAGGCAACGAATATCAGATCACGGTCATCGAAGAGATCCTCAATCATCTCGAGGAAGATGAATGTGAGATTCAACTCAACATCAATCAAAAAATAATTTCCGAGATCAAAGAAGGAATCGAGCAAAAGGAATTACGTTCCGGCAAATTTTTCTTCAATTTTATGGACGAGGAAGTTTCCAGCAAACTGGCCAATGCGCTCATCGATAATTATCAGACCAGCAATTGGAATCAATATAATATCTATTTCAGTTCCGAGGAAGAAGTCGTCCCGAAAATGGTTTCAGACATCGTTTTGAGACACAAAAGAGAATATGTGGTGAAGATTATCAATGACCTCAAACATTCGCTGAATACAGAGGAAGATGGAACACCGATCTACCAACAGATTATCCTTCTGACTCAATTAAAAAACAATTTAGACAAAGAATTATCACGTATTTTATGACAGAAAGTCCTACTTTAGCAAAGGAATAGAAATTGCAAACTCAATAAAAGATTATTAAAAACAACCACAGATAATATGGACATTAAAAAAGAATTCAGAGATTTCTCAGTAAAACATTTGGGAAACAACGGTCTGGTAACCGATCAATATATGGGAATGTTTAACCCGACCAACCTGACACCTTACATTATGGAAGAGCGTAGAATGAACGTTGCACAGATGGACGTTTTCTCGCGATTGATGATGGACAGGATCATCTTTCTAGGAACAGGCATCGACGACCAAGTGGCGAATATCGTGACAGCTCAGCTACTTTTCTTGGAAAGTTCGGACTCGGCGAAGGATATTCAGATCTACATCAATTCCCCTGGTGGAAGCGTTTACGCAGGATTGGGAATCTATGACACGATGCAGATCATCAAGCCAAACGTAGCAACCATCTGTACAGGAATCGCGGCATCAATGGGCGCAGTGCTTTTGGTAGCGGGAGAAAAAGGAAAACGTTCTGCGTTGAAACATTCAAGAGTGATGATCCACCAGCCAAGCGGCGGCGCACAAGGTGTAGCTTCCGATATGGAGATCAACCTGAGAGAGATGTTGAAGTTGAAAAAAGAACTTTATGACATCATTTCCGACCACTCCGGACAAACTTACGAATGGGTAGAAAAAGCGTCTGACAGAGACTACTGGATGACCTCCACCGAAGCCAAAGAATACGGAATGGTAGACGAAGTTCTCGAAAGAAAACCTTAATATATCAATATTAAAACAACAAAACCTGATTCAATTTGAGTCAGGTTTTTTTTATTTAAACTTTCAAACCCTCCAACTCTCAAACTCTCCAACCCAAAATTTGGGCAGCTATTTCCGTCTTCCGCTCCCAAACCTAACGAAGTGGTTCGACGAAGTCAATCTTTTTGTCGTCGCTTTTCCAGCCACAAAAAAGGATTTCCGCTCAAGCCGGGCTGCGCTTCGCAAAGTTGAAATTTTGCCTTTCGAATTAACAATTAACAATTAACCGTTAATAATTAATAAAAACATTTTGCAGAAAATCTCAATTTCACTACTTTTGAACCATCAAATTTAATTACATGAAAAAATCAGTGATATTGTTGGCTTCCGCTATTCTAGTTGTTTCTTGTGATCTTCCTGCTGGAGGTAACAAAGGACGTATTGTAAAAACAGATGAGGTCGTAAGATACGATGACCCAAATGCACCTCACGGAACTTACAAGCCAGCTGCAGATACTGCAAAAGCAGTTCACAAAATTGCTGACACGGCAAAAGCAGGTTCAATGGAGTCCAAAGCAACTGCTCCAGCAACCACCGAAGCACCAAAAGCGGAGCACTGATCAGAATTTTATAAAAATATTATCATAAAAAATGTCTTGCCTTTGCAGGACATTTTTTATTTTTACGAACCTACTTTGTCAAAGTTTCAAATCCTGACATAGTATTATATTCAATCATTTATCAATCATCATTTATAATGAATACACAAACATACATCAACGAAAACAAACAACGTTTTCTCGACGAACTTTTCGACATTCTTAGAATCGCTTCCATCAGCGCAGATCCAGCCTACAAATCAGAAGTTCTGAAATGTGCCGATGAAGTGGCGAGACATCTGAAAGTGGCTGGAGCAGAAAATGTAGAGATTCTTGAAACCAAAGGTTATCCAATCATTTTCGGAGAGAAGATCATCGATACTAACTTACCAACCGTTTTGGTTTACGGGCATTACGATGTTCAGCCAGCCGATCCATTGGAGTTATGGACAAGTGATCCATTCGAGCCAGTTGTCAAAAAGACAGAGCTTCATCCGGAAGGCGCCATCTTCGCAAGAGGTTCTGCCGATGACAAGGGTCAATTCTTTATGCATGTCAAGGCTTTTGAAGCGATGATGAAGACAAATTCTCTGCCTTGCAATGTCAAGTTTTTGATAGAAGGAGAAGAAGAAGTTGGTTCCGCAAGTTTGGGGGATTTCCTTGAAGATAACAAAGAAAAACTGAGCTGCGATGTTATTTTGATTTCTGACACGCATATCTATTCTAATGATCAACCGACGGTTACGACAGGTTTAAGAGGTTTGAGTTATGTGGAAGTTGAGGTAGAAGGTCCAAATCGCGACCTGCATTCCGGACTTTATGGCGGCGCAGTTCCGAATCCTATCAATGTTTTGTCAAAAATGATCGGCGAATTAATTGATGACAAAGGACATATCACAATTGATGGTTTTTATGACAATGTCTTGATCGTTTCCGATGAGGACAGAGCAGAAATGAACAAATTGAAAGACGATCAGGATGGTTACAAAAAATCCATTGGTCTTAATGATATTCAGGGAGAAGAAGGTTACACAACTTTGGAAAGAGCTTCCATCAGACCAACATTGGATGTGAACGGGATTTGGGGCGGTTACACAGGAGAAGGTGCAAAAACTGTGATTGCTTCCAAAGCTTTTGCCAAGATCTCTATGAGACTCGTTCCAAATCAAACACCAGAAGAGATCACGGAAAAATTCACAAAACATTTCGAAAAGATCGCTCCAAAAAGTGTCAAAGTGAAAGTGACACCGCACCACGGCGGAATGCCTTACGTTTTGGAAAGTGATACCAAAGAGTTCCAGGCTGCAAAAAAAGCAATGGAAAAAGCATTCGGAAAAGAAGTGTTGCCTTACAGAAGCGGCGGAAGTATTCCAATCACATCTTTGTTTGAGAAAGTATTGGGTGCAAAATCTGTCTTGATGGGATTCGGTTTGGATTCAGACGCAATCCATTCGCCAAACGAACATTACGGACTGTACAATTACTACAAAGGAATAGAAAGTATCCCATATTTTTTTGAATTTTATGCAGGATAATTATATTATCTTTAGTTTTATTAAAAGAATAACAATAAAAAATGATTAACACTAGGTTAATCATGGACTTTATACGAATGGCGGTGCCAATTCCGATTATCAGATTGTAGATATCGATCCGGCACACGGCAAATCTATTCAAATCTCTTCTGGTAATACTGCAGTTGCAACTTCTAATAGACAAGTTGTTAAACCAGGTCTTGCAACAGCGTGGACTGCTAGAACTGCAGGAAATGATATTTTACAAGGGAAATATGAGATTTACACTGGTACTGCCGTTGGTGCAACTAGAGTGGGAGGTTTCGTACAAAGTTCGACCGCTGGAATTGTGGGAATCCAT
The DNA here is from genome assembly GCF_001643375.1 of Chryseobacterium sp. FP211-J200. Lineage (GTDB taxonomy): Bacteria > Bacteroidota > Bacteroidia > Flavobacteriales > Weeksellaceae > Epilithonimonas > Epilithonimonas ginsengisoli. The sequence goes on along the minus strand of NZ_LSHB01000032.1, from coordinate 52,290 downwards.
TATAATTCTGCAACGAAAACGCTAAATGGTAATGCTAATCTAACACCTTCTGCTGGTGGAGCATCTGGCTTTTTCACAATTTCAGGACTTACGCCAAATACGTACCCTGCGAATACTTGGATCTCAGTAGAATTTACCTATGATCCTGTTAATGGAGTGATTACTTACACAATAGATGGTGTTAAAAGTACTTTAAGTATTAATAATTACACTATTACGAAAAATTTGGTACCAAGTCAGCATAATCTTATCAACCAAGTTATTGCTACACCTGCAAATACAATGGTCAATACTGGCGCATTAGATAACTATTCATTGACTGCTGTAAATGCAGCAACTCTAGGAGTAGTAACTGTTGATGAAATCGAGAAAACTGCGAATGTTTCCATCTATCCTAATCCAACTGCAGATTACATCAATGTCAAATCTACTTCAAGAGTAATTAGTGTAAACGTCGTTGACCTTTCTGGTAAATCTGTAGTTTCTAAAAAATCTGCCGACAGCCAAATTGATGTAAGAAACCTTACCAAAGGAACTTATATCATTACTGTTGAAACTGACAACGGAACTGAAACCAAAAAATTCATAAAGAAGTAATAATATCTTCTTAAAATGATAAAAGAACGCTCTCATAAGGAGCGTTTTTTTTATTTTAGTAACCTAAATAAAAAATTATGTCAAAAGTAATATACATCACAGGTGGAACCAAAGGAATTGGTTTCGGGATCGCAGAAGTTTTATTGAAAAATGGTCACAAAGTCGCCATCAGCGGAAGAAAACAGGAAGATGTGGACAAAGCTGTTTCTGACCTTAAAGTCATTTCGGAAAGTATCTTCGGAGTAAGTTCGGATGTAAGAAATTTTGCCGATGAAGAAAATGCGGTTTCCGAGATCAAGGAAAGATTTGGAAAACTGGATGTGGTGGTTGCCAATGCTGGTTTGGGTGTCTTCAAACCGGTTGATGAGTTAAGCATCGAAGACTGGAACGCCATGCAGGAGACGAATTTGACAGGCTGTTTTTATTCGTTGAAAGCTTCCGTAGAAGAATTGAAAAAATCGGAAGGGTATTACATCACGATCGCCAGTCTTGCCGGCACCAACTTCTTCGAAAACGGCGCTGGCTACAACGCTTCGAAGTTTGGCGTGGTAGGTTTCACACAAGCTGCCATGATCGACCTTAGAAAATACAACATCAAGGTTTCTACGATCATGCCGGGCTCTGTTGCTACTTATTTCAACGGAAATGTGCCTTCCGAAAAAGACGAATGGAAGATCCAGCCAGAAGATATGGGAAATCTCATCCTCGATATGTTGAATATGAATCCAAGGGTTTTACCAAGTAAAATAGAATTCAGGGCAAGTCAGGTCAAAAAATAGTTAAGATTGAAATTTAACACAAATATAAATGTCACCGATCATTGAGGTGGTAGAAATAAAAGGTCAAGTTGTTTACATAAAAAGGTCAAGTTGTTTTCGTGAAAAGGTCAAGTTGTTTTAATGAAAAGGTCAAGACCTTTTTAATGGTCTTTGCAAACGTCCTGTTCATAAGACTTGCTGAAGGGTGATTTTTTGCCTTAAATGATAAGGAAGATGCGCATTAATTCAAATCAAAATAATGGAAAAAAGAATCTTAATCAGCAGCTGGAATCTTTTATTTTTCAAAATCCATTTTTAAATTTTCCTCAATAGAGTTAATAAATAGTAAGTCAATTTTCATAAGATTACTTGTGTTTATCGACTTTCTTATCTGTAAGTATTCTAAATACCCGATTAATAAAGGCTTGGAGAATCCTATTTAATAAATAACAATAAATTATGCATGCATAGCATTTTTTATATAAATTAGCGAAGTTCATATAACAAAATATATCACAATAAAATGAAAATATTAGTTTGTATCAGTAGTGTACCAGACACGACAAGTAAAATTAACTTTACAGCAGACAAGTCTGCATTCGACAAAAACGGAATCCAATGGGTGATCAATCCTTTGGACGAATTTGCTTTGACAAAAGCTATAAAATTACAAGAGTCCCCAGGCGCAACCGTAACCGTTGTGAACGTGGGTGACGCAGGAACTGAGGCGGTGATCAGAAAAGCTTTGGCAATCGGAGCAAATGACGCCATCAGAGTGAATACTGAAGCGAAAGACAGTTTCTCTGTCGCGAAAGAAATCGCAAAAGTGGCTCAGGACGGTGGTTACGAATTGGTATTGATGGGAAAAGAATCCATCGATTATAATGGCGGTGCAGTTCCCGGAATGGTAGCGCAACTGCTTAACTTCCCATTTGTAAATGCCGCAGTTGGACTTGATATCAACGGTTCAGAAGCAACTGCAGTAAGAGAAATTGAAGGTGGAAAAGAAACGATCTCTGTGAAATTGCCGGCTGTTGTAGCAGGACAAAAAGGTTTGGTAGACGAGAAAGATCTGATCATCCCAAACATGAGAGGCATTATGTCTGCAAGAACAAAAGCGCTTCAGGTCGTAGAACCTTCAAATACAGAAGTGAAAGTGGAAGCCGTCTCTTTTGACAGCGTTGCGCCAAGAGCAGCGGTGAAATTGGTTTCTGCAGATAACTTGGACGAATTGGTACGATTACTTCACGAAGAAGCCAAAGTGATCTAATCTTTTAATCATTTAATTTTTTAATCCTTTAATTTAAAAATCATGGCAGTATTCGTATACGCAGAAAATATAAACGGAATTTATAAAAAAGCAGCATTTGAAGCTGTTTCTTATGCAAAAGCTATCGCAGCAAAAACTGGAGATCCAGTAACTGCGATTTCCATCAATCCTACAGATTCTTCAGACCTTCTTTACAAATATGGCGCGGACAAGGTCATCAATGTAAAAGATGCGGGTCTTAAAAACTTCAGTTCAAAAGCTTATGCACAAGCAGTGAATGAGGTTTTCGACGGAAACGTGATCGTTTTTCCTCACACGACAGATGCGTCTTCAGTAGCGCCGATGTTGGCAATTCAGAAAAACTATTCTCTAATCACCAATGCAATCGACGTTCCTGAAAGCACTTCGCCTTTCCAAGTGAAAAGAAGAGCATTCTCAGGCAAAGGTTTTATGCACGCAAAAGCTGATGCGGCAGGTGTGATCGTAACGGTTTCTCAAAATGCTTATGGTGTTAAAGAAAATGCAGCGTCTGGTTCAGAAGAAGTGAAGGAACTGAGCATCGCCAACGAAGATACAAAAGTGATCAACCACGAGCAGTCTTCAGGAAAGCTTGACCTTAAAGAAGCAGAAGTTGTAGTTTCCGCTGGTAGAGGGATGAAAGGTCCAGAAAACTGGGGAATGATCGAAGATCTAGCAAACGTTCTTGGTGCAGCAACAGCTTGTTCCAAACCAGTTTCCGATATCGGATGGAGACCTCACACAGAGCACGTTGGACAAACTGGGAAAGCCATTTCTCCAAATCTTTATATTGCAGTAGGTATTTCCGGCGCGATTCAACATTTGGCGGGTGTCAACAGTTCGAAAACGATTGTGGTGATCAACAATGATGCGGAAGCACCATTCTTCAAATCTGCAGATTATGGTGTGGTGGGCGACGCTTTCCAGATCATTCCTGCCTTGACAGAGAAGATCAAAGCACTAAAAGGCGCATAAAATGCCTCAAAATAAAATCAAAACCTGGGTCATCGGCTCAGGTTTTTTTATACATTTTACTTTTTACAAAATACATTTTACAATTATTTGGGCAGCTTATCCGTCCTCCGTTCCCAAACCTAACGAAGTGGTTCGACGAAGTCAATCTTTTTTGCAGGCAATTTCCAGATCAATAGAATCGAAGTCCTCGCAAAAAAGGATTTCCACTCAGGCCGGGCTGCGGAGATTGGTGTTCAAAATCAATGTATTACATTTCATTATTGTTTAGCATTTTGAAATAAATACTTTTTACACCTTGCTTTCTGTATAAATAGGATGCAAACCACGTAAAAATCAACAATTTCTAAAAGAAAATTCCTAAAAAATTTTATATTTGCTAAATGGATTATAAAAAATTAATCATACGGGGAATATCCTACAGCCAAACCCAGTCGGGAGCGTACGCGCTGTTGTTGGAACATGAAGAAACATCGGTCAAACTGCCTGTTGTTATAGGGAATTTTGAAGCGCAATCCATTTCTTTGGGATTAGAAAAAGACATCAATCCACCTCGTCCTTTGACGCACGACCTGTTCACTCAGTTTGTAAAAAATACAAACTTCAAGATAGAATCTGTCATCATCTACCAAATAAAAGATGGTGTTTTCTTCTCAAATATCAATTTCAAAAATCCATTGTCCGACGAAGAACTGATCTTGGACGCCAGAACTTCCGACGCTGTAGCAATGGCTGTCCGTTTCGATGCACCGATCTTCACCACTTCCGACGTCCTGAATGAAGCAGGAATTTTGTTAGAACTTGATGAAACGCCAAAAGTGGGAGACGAGGACACCGACTCCGATGACGTCTCAGATTTCAATGATCTGTCTGGGATCTCCGCAGAAGAACTGAATCAATTGTTAGCAGATGCTGTCAAAGAAGAAGATTTTGACACCGCGCTTCGATTACAGGAGGAGATCAAAAGAAGAAATAAAAAAATTGACTAATCAATACTAATATCATTTTACGATAATGAGTCTAAAATTACGATTGACTATACTTAGCTTTCTGCAATTTGCAATATGGGGAGCTTATTTAACATCTATGGGAAACTACCTAGGAGATGTTGGAATGGGTTCCAAAATTGGATTGTTCTACGCCATGCAAGGGATTGTTTCTATTTTTATGCCTGCAATTTTGGGCGTCGTTGCAGATCGATGGATTCCTGCGCAAAAACTTTTGGGAATGAGCCATGCTATCTCTGCAATTTTTATTATTGCAGCTGGATATTACGGAATGACGGCTGGAAGTGCTGTTGAGTTTCCAGTTATATTTTTACTCTATTCTATCAGTGTTACTTTTTATATGCCGACAATAGCACTTTCAAATTCTGTTGCATATACAGTTTTGGTCAATAACAATTTTGATACAATTAAGGCATTTCCACCTATTCGTACATTTGGAACCGTAGGTTTTATTTGTGCGATGTTATTTGTTGATTTCTCTGGATACCAGCAAAATTATTCCCAGTTCTTTGTTTCTGGTGTATTGGGAATACTTTTATTTATATATTCCTTTACACTTCCAAATTGTCCTGTTAATAAAGGTGAAGACAAGAAAAATATTTCTGACGCCTTAGGATTAAAAGCTTTTAGTCTGTTCAAGGATAGAAGAATGGCAGTGTTTTTTATATTCTCAATGTTATTAGGTGTCTCGTTACAGATTACAAATGGTTACGCAAATCCATTTATAACGGGATTCAAAGACGTACCGGGTTTTGAAAATACTTGGGGTTCTAATCATGCCAATGCTCTGATATCTCTATCTCAGGTATCCGAAACCTTATGTATATTATTGATTCCTTTTTTTCTAAAAAGATTTGGAATCAAGAAGGTAATGCTGATGGCCATGTTCGCTTGGGTACTTAGATTTGGATTATTTGGGTTAGGAAATCCTGGTTCAGGCGTTTGGATGTTTGTCCTGTCGATGATTGTTTATGGAATTGCGTTTGATTTCTTCAATGTTTCGGGATCTTTGTTCGTTGATAAAGAAACTGATAAAAACATTAGATCCAGTGCTCAAGGTGTTTTTATGATGATGACCAATGGATTTGGGGCAACTATAGGAATGTTAGCTGCTGGCGAAGTTGTAAATCACTTTGTTTATTCTCAAACTGATCCTATAGCACAGTTAGAAGGATGGAGAACGTCTTGGTATATTTTTGCAGGTTATGCTTTAGTAGTCACGGTATTATTTGCGATTATTTTTAAGTATAAACATTCTATCGCGGACGTAGAAAAAGTCACTCATTAAAAATATAAATGCTTTTGGCATCTTTTTATATACACATACAGGAAAATAAAGTTTTATGAAAAAAATAATAACAAGTGTCGTTTTGGTTTCTTCTTTTCTAATGATAGGAAACATTACAACGAGCTGTAGCAAAGTAGAAGATATTATTGACGATATTTCTGTGCCTGTTCCATTTACGATTCCACTAGATTTTGATACAGAATTTCCTTTTGCAACAGTTAACACAACGGAATTTGTGACTTATCCGGAAGTTCCTGTTAATATAGATGCAGATGCAAAGATCAAAGAGCAATATTCATCTTTGTCTATAAATAATTTGAAAGCAGCAAGATTGGAGAAATTTACTATTGTAGCTAGAGATGGAAATGCAATTCCGCTTGATGCGATCAAAGATGCCGAAATTTACTTTAAGGCGCCAAACTTAGACAATGCTTTGGTTGCGACAGTTACAGGTAATACCAATGCTACGGTCGTTACTTTTACTCCAACCAGTGCAGATCTAATTAACCATCTGAAATCAAAACAAAATTCTTTCATTTTAAGGATCAAAGGTTCAAAAATTACCGCTGGACAGATGAAAATTACAGTTAATACCGGCTTCAAAATAGAAGTAGGATTATAAAAAGAAGAAAAATTACAATTAAAAAGATGACTCAGTGGTCATCTTTTTTTATGCTGTCCTCGTAAGGATTGTCTTCTGCAAAGAGTATATTGAGGATCATGCCTATGATCACTACTGTGTTAATTATGATCCACAAGAAATGAGGAAAAGGAATAATGAAAAATGGATTATAGAGAATGGTGAGAGCCACAAAAATTTTGACATCGGTATGATCTCTCCTGTGAAAAGCATCGTAAGCCAACCAGCCAAAGCCTGAAAATAAAAGATAACTCGAGAATCTGTAAAATAAAGAAGGCATCTTAAAGAAGGACAGGATCAAGATTCCGGTCAAAATCAATTTTACGAGCTGATTCATATTCATCAGTTTGAAGTAAAATTAATAAATAAATATTTATAATCTGTGATTTTATTTATATAATTATAGATTTGATAATTTCTTTTGATTATAAAAATTATTTTCGAACTTTGAAGATTTCTTATTCAAATACCAAATTGTTTTGAATCGCCAAAGATTTCAGTTCTGTTTCTTCCCATTCTTTTTGTGCGTCACTTTTCATCGTTATTCCACCACCAACAAAGAGGAATGCGTAATTTTTAAAGAAACTGGCACATCTTAGATTGACGAAATAATAAATGAAATCTATGGTCTCAACTTTAATGTAACCTGCGTAAAATTCTCTATTAAAATGTTCAATGCTTTTGATTCCCTGCGCACAAAGCTCTTTCGGAAAACCACAAACCGCAGGCGTTGGATGCAATTCTGAAATGATCTTATCCAGGCTTTCAGGACTTATCTCTGCCGAAAAATCAGTTTTAAGATGTTTGATGTTTCCAGAGATCAGATCTTTTGTAGTTGATACTTTTAGATTGGATGAAAACTTTCTAAGAATTGATTGGATGTAATCTGTCACCGCTTTTTGCTCTTCGATCTCTTTGTCTGTCCAACTTTCGTCGAGTGGAAGAGTTCCGGCGAGGCTCATCGTTTCAAATGAGTTGGTCTTCTTGTCAAATTTTCCCAGAACCTCAGAGAATCCGCCCATCCAGATCTCATTGTTTTTTTCAAAAAGATAACAGAATGCGGAAGGGTAGCTGTCACAAAATTTCAGGAAGCTTTTTGTCAATGATAATTTTTTCTCCGAATCTATATCAAGATACATCAAAAGTTTCCTTCGGGAAAGGACCAGTTTCTTAAGCTCGTTTTTCTCGATGAAGTCTTTGGCTTGATTAATTTTAATAGCATAGGAATCCTGAGTTTCTTTCCCTATTTCTATTAATGAGCTTTTGTTTTTAGGAGAAATGGTTTGATTCTCAATTTTCTCTTTTGATATTTCTGTAATGGAACCTTTAAAGTCCAAAATGGTCTTAGAATCAAAACTGACGAACGAAACCTGTTTTTCTGAAGAGTTTTCCAACGTGTGAAAAACCTCTGAGTCTGGCAATCTGAAAACGAGCATATTGATTAGAAATAATTAGACTTTTCCGACTGGGACGATGTTGTTCGTCATGGTCGTATGGTTGATTAGATTTCCTTTTTCGTCTCGGATCTCAATTTGGGAAACGTGCATGGTGTTTCCTTTTCGGATAAAAGTGGCTGTTCCGGTCACAATTCCTTCTCGTATCGCACGCAAATGATTGCTGTTGATGTTCGTACCAACAGGAACAGATTTGGAAAGATCAAGATTAATTAATGAAAGACAAGAACCCAAAGTCTCTGCCAAAACACAACTTGCGCCACCATGCATGATCCCGTAAGGCTGATGAACTTTTGGCGTTACTGGCATTGTCGCAGTGAGATGATTATCGGACACATCGGTGTAAACAATGTCAAGCGTTTCTCCCAAAGTATTCTTGCTGGCTTTGTTTAGGCGTTCAAGTGTTTCTATTTTTTTTGCTTCGTCCATCGAGTAAAATTAAAAGATTAAAGGATTAAAAAATTAAAAGATTAGCGAAAGAATTACTTTTACTATCAACTATCAACTAATAAATCTGCGGATTCCAGTTCTCAGGATGTTTTGGCGTGATATCATATTTGATGTAGAAATCCTGGATTTCCTGCATGATCTCTTCAAAAGTATGCGTTTCCAATTTTTCGTAAGGTATAATGTAACCCAAATTAACGGTTTTTCTTTTGTAATCGCCACCAGCCAAAACGATAGGAACTTTTGCAGCCAAAGCCATATTGTAAAAACCTTTTCGCCATTTCGGGACCCAACTTCTTGTGCCTTCCGGTGTGATCACTAGACTGAAATCATCTTTTTTGAATTCGTCTGCTACAAATTTTACAAGGTCATTCTTCTGAGAACGGTCGATCCCGATCCCGCCAAGTCCTTTTACAATACTGCCGTAGAAAGCTTTGGTGTGCGCATCCTTGATGATGACTTTCAGTTTTTTACCCAACGCCCAGTATGCTAGATTTCCGAGAATATATTCGCTATTATCGGTGTGTGGTGCAACAACGAGGATGCATCTGTCGAGATTGTTGACATCGCCTTGGAGAACGACTTTCCAACCGACTAGTTTGAGGATGGCTTTTCCTAAGAATTTTTTCATAGACAAAAAAATAAAGTACAGCGACAAAGCTATACTTTACAAATTTACAAAATATGTTTATTTTCTAAGAAATATCTAGATATTCTTTACGTTTCAAAAAAGACTTGAGAAAAAATCAACCAATTTGATGGCGATTGCAATTACTAATTGTATCATTTTGTTGTAGTTTTTTAGTTAGAAATTGATTTTCTGGAACAAATTTAATAAAATAACCAATGGTATTAATAAAAATTTGGTTAATATTTTATTAAATTTTTAATTCACTGCCGGGTAAATTACGGCATTTGTAAGGTCTAGAGGATTGTAACTTTTCAAGATGTGCTCCTGCATTACTTTTGCCATTTCCTTGAACTGATCCTTGCTTGTGATCTTCTTTCCTCCAACCTGGAAAGTTCCCGGCGGTACGTCATCGAATTTTTCTCTCAGATCTTTCATTGGATCGTTGTAGAACTTCAGCATTTGCTTGTGCATATCATCAATCTTGACATTCAATGGTTTCTTGCCAGCAAAAGATTCTAAGAAATCTGAGGTGTCATAAGTCTTTTCCAATTTCTGACTTTTTGCCAATTTGAAGATGAAATTGTCCTGACTGTCATTCAATTCGAAGATCAAACCTGGCAGACCTCGGAATTTATAAGGTCCCTCCAAGATATTAACATCTTTGGCAAACCAGGCGGTCCAAGCTCTTCCTCCGAAATTTGTAGTCGCTTTTTGCAACGTGTACTGTCCGGAAGTTTTGGTCTCGTTTTCCAGTTTCCAATACATTTTGTCTGTGGTCTGGTAGGAGAAATAGTCCATCATCATCTCATAGTTGGTATTCTGATATGAGTTTTTCTTTCTTGTGATGACGGGTGATCCGGTCCAGTTGTAATTTCTACCTCCTTTTTTGTTGATAGAATCATTCAAAACGCTTTCGTAATCATAGAACTTAACATCAGTTGGGTTGATGTCCAAAGCCATGTCAGCTTTTCTGTATTCTTTGGATTCGGAGTTTGGTTTGAATTGATATTCGTAAATAAAACGATGCGTTTGGGCTTTTGATAGGGTAGTGAACATTACCAAAAGTAGAAGAGTATAGATTTTCATCCTTATAATCTTTTATTATTTATCACTTATAACTTTTTAGGAGAACTAGAGGAAAAGCGGAAACTCTTTACAGTTTTTGACCCGCTTTTCGACTAATCCACTCTCAAATTATTATTTAGTTTTGATATTGATCTCTTTCTTTCCGTCTTTGATATTGATGTTAAGGTCTTCAATTGATTTCTTAACTTTTTCATCAATTTTCAGTCTTTCCAAAACCACGTCTGCAGAATCTTTGGAGTAATATTTCCCATTGATCTTCACGCTGTCGCTTTCGTCAGAATTGTACTCGATCGTAGTCCCGTTGATGTTGATCTTGTTTTTCTCAACTGTAATTCCGCTGTTGTTATTGTTGGCAGAATCATTGTCATCGTCATTATCGTCATCACCATTGACGTAGATCTCATATTCTTTTTCATTGATGATCTTCGTATTTCTAGGAACTACAAGTTCATAATTTAGGCTGTAGTCTCTGAAACGGAATTCATAAGGATACTCGAAGTAGTTTGGTAAGATAATTCTGTTTCCAACGATCTGCACTGGCACTTTCATTTTCAAAGGTTGGTTGTAACCGTCTGCTTCTTTTTTCACAATTAGATAAGGTGTTTTGATATCATCTCTTCTTGTGATCTCTACACTTGGGTGGTCTCTTTTGAAAATACTGGCCTTATCAGAATAGATATCATCAAAGTATGTCTTGAAATTCTCAGGGATCGCTACTTTTTTGCTATCCAGATAAATGGTGTCAATTGCATTTGGAGCAGTAATGGAGATGTTCTCGTAATCTTCATTTTCTCCACTGTAAGCAAAGTTGAATCTTGAAGCATTCGCAGCTAATACGCCAACTAAGATCAACCAGATGATTCCCAAAGTTCCTAGAACAGGTCCTACATAATTGAATTTAGTTTTCGGAGAAAATAATTTGATTGATAATAATAAGAACGCAACGCCGAAGATAATGGTAGGCAGAGCCGCGATCGCTAAGATCAAATAGCCCATATTGTTCTCCTCAAGATAGAATCCAAGGTTGTTGTCTATCCCAAATTTCCCTGATCCGTAAGCAAATGTCATTGCGAAAAGTCCGATGAAACAACCTGCTGCCATCAATGCCAACCATACTGCAAGACAATATTTAAGGATTTTCAGAATGGTGTCTCCAGCAGATCCAATTTTTGGTTTGTTCTCCGTATAGATTTCACCAGCTCTGGTAGTAGTTTCATTAGCGAACTGAACGATCTTTCCAGATTCTTCCTTTAGATTGTCGAAGTTCAAAGGTTTCCCTTTCATTTTCAAAAAATCCGAAGCTGATTCTGCTTTTGGCAAAACGGCCCAAAGGATAAAGTATAAGATAACAACTAGGAAAGAAGATCCTGGAGCTACCCAAAGGAAAAGAAATGCACCCACCCAGATCAGTCTCATCCAGCTGATCTCCATCCCGAAGTAAGCTGCCAATCCTGCGCAAACGCCTGCTATCTTTTGTTTTTCCGGATCACGGAACAGTTGTTTCTGAGAATTGCTGCTGTAAGAAAAAGTACCAGAAGTTTTGGATTGTTTTTGTTTCCCTTCAGAAAAATAAGCTTCTTCCTGTTCGTCAATCTGTTCTGGTGTTCCGATCTGAGCAATCACTTTCTCAACGTCAGAATCATTGACCACCTCTCTTTTTCCAAGTGTTTCTTTAAAGATCTCTACCATTCTGATCTCGATGTCGTTCATCACTTCATCAGCTTCAGCAGCGTCTAGAGAGTTTCTAAGAGCATTCAGATAATCGCTTAATTTTATATAAGCCAGCTCGTCTATCGTAAAGGAAAAACCAGCGAGTGCTATAGATAATGTCTTGTTCATAATAATTAGTTTTGAGAGTTTGAGATAATTTGGTTTACAGAATCTGTAAGTTCTTTCCAAGTGGTTTGCAGTTCAGCGAGGAAGAGGCTTCCTTTTTCCGTGATCTGATAGTACTTTCTGGGCGGTCCGCTTGTAGATTCTTCCCATCTGTAAGCGAGAAATTCGCCGTTTTTCAATCTTGTTAGGAGCGGGTAAAGTGTTCCTTCCACTACATCCAGTCTTCCTTTTTTGAGAGATTCTATCAGGTCGGAAACATACATTTCGCGTTGTTGGATAAGACTCAAAATACAGAATTCCAGAATTCCTTTGCGCATCTGCGCCTTTGTGTTCTCGGTATTCATATTAATTGTTTGGTTTTTTTAATTCAAAATTTAAAGTTCAAGATTCAATATTTTTATTCTTCCGACTTCCATTTTCAGTCTTCCGACCTCAAGAACATCTTTCTTTAACTTTACATTGCAAAGATATGTAAATAGAATGGTATTATGCAATACAAAGTAGTAAATATTTTTATAATTTATATTTAAAGTATTGATTGTCAATGTTAAAAATTTATATCTGATTTTCTTATTAATTTTTAAATTCAATTGATTGACCTAATTATTAAATTATTTTCAAAAAAAACCTCTTAAAATTTGCAGATGGGAAATGTTTTCATACTTTCGTAAGAGAATTAAGAATAACAATGAATTTTACAACCACAACAACCATTTCTACAAAAACTACAATTGATAGTTGCAGAAAGGTGTGTGTGTGAAATTGAAAAATAATAACAATACTAAAGCCTTTCTGAATTACCAGAAAGGCTTTTTTGTTTTAAAATATTAAATAGATACAAATGAAAGTATTAAAATTTGGAGGAACTTCAGTCGGAAGTTTGGAAGCGTTGAAGAATGTAAAATCAATTGTTGAGAAAGAATTCAACCAGAATGTACCTTTAGTTGTAGTTTGTTCTGCCTTTTCTGGGATCACAAATTCTCTTTTATTGGCTGCAGAAGAAGCATTGATTCAGAATGATTTCTCAGAGATATTAAAAGTTGCTGAGGACAAGCATTATCAGGTCATTTCAGGATTGCTGCCAAGAACAATGCAGAATCCTTTACTGATGTTGGTAAAGGTGAGTTTCAATGAGATCGAAGATATTCTTTTCAGTGTCAAAAATCTTGGTGAATTATCAGGCAGGATTAAAGATAGATTGTTGGCTTACGGCGAACAAATGTCAAGTAAAATCATTGCGACTTATCTTCAATCAGAAAATTTCCCTGCGAATCACAAAGACGCAAGGGAATTAATTGTCACCGATTCCAACTTCGGAAATGCGTCAGTCGATTTCAGCAAAACCAATGAAAATCTAAAGAATTGGAATCCTGAAAATCAAATCTATGTTGTGACAGGTTTTATTTCGAAAGATAAAAATCAAGATACAACAACGCTTGGAAGAGGCGGTTCAGATTATACTGCGGCAATTCTTGGTTCAGGTTTGAAAGCTGACGAAATCCAAATCTGGACAGATGTTGATGGTTTTATGACAGCCGACCCGAGGTTGGTCAAAAATGCTTTTTCACAGCCGGAACTCAGTTATCAGGAAGCGATGGAGATGTCCTATTTCGGCGCAAAAGTCATCTATCCGCCAACAATGATCCCAGCCATCGAAAGTCAAATTCCGATCTATATTAAGAATACTTTCAATCCAGAAAATCCAGGAACTTTGATCCATCAGAAATCAGAAATTTCCAAAGGTTTGATCAAAGGAATCGTCTCCATCGAGAAAACTTGTTTGGTCAATATCACCGGAAATGGAATGATTGGGATGAAAGGTTTCAGTGGAAGATTATTTAATGCGTTGGCGAAATATGATGTTAATGTTATCTTGATTACGCAAGCAAGTTCGGAACATAGCATTTCATTTGTTGTCAATTTTAATGATGAGAAAAAAGCTGAAAAAGCCATCCAGGAAGAATTTGAATTTGAAATCAATGCCAACAAGATCGATGAACCGCAGTTCGATAATGAGCTCAGTATTCTTTCCGTTGTCGGAGAGAATATGAAAAAAACGAGAGGAATCAGTGGGAAGTTTTTCAGTGCTTTGGGTAAAAATGGAATCAATATTATTGCCATTGCGCAAGGTTCATCGGAACTCAATATTTCAGCTGTTATTGAACGAAATGAACTCTCAAAAGCCTTGAATGTTGTCCACGATTCGCTCTTACTTTCGCCAGTTAAAACCTTCAATGTGATGTTTGCTGGAACAGGAAATATTGGAAAAGAACTCTTCAAGCAATTAAAAAGAGAAGAAGAAAATCTCGAGAAAAATCACCAAATTAAAATCAATGTCATTGGCGTAACCAACAGCCGACAAATGATTATTTCAGAAAATGAAAGTTTGAATTTTGACTTAAATAAAATTTTAGATAAAAACTTAGAAAAATCTGATTTAGAAAATTTTATAAATTCTATTTCAAGCAAAAATTTACCTAATTTAGTTTTCATAGATAACACTTCAAGCGAAGATGTTGTGAGTCACTATCCACAATTTTTTGAGAATAATATATCGATTGTCACTTGCAACAAAAAAGGAAATTCTTCCGGTTACGAACAATACAGTAAGTTTAAAAGATTGGCGAAAAAGAACAACGTCAGTTTCCTATATGAAACAAATGTTGGAGCCGGACTTCCAATCATCAAAACGCTGAACGACCTTTGGATTTCCGGAGACGAAATTCTGAAAATCGAAGCCATTTTATCAGGAACTATTTCGTACATTTTTAATAATTATGTCGGTGAAAAAACTTTCGCTGAAGTTGTAAGAACAGCGCAAGAATTAGGTTACACAGAACCCGACCCAAGAGACGATCTCAACGGAATGGATTTCTCCAGAAAGATGCTAATTCTTGGACGAGAAATTGGCTTACCTTTGGAAATGTCCGATGTCAATATCAAAGATTTTCTTCCGGAAGCTTGCCTCAAAGCAGATTCGATTCCGAGTTTTTATGAAGAGCTGGAAAAGAACGAACCTTACTTTTCATCCTTTAAAAATGAAGCAGAAAGTTCGGGTAAAAAACTAAGATTAATTGGAATCTTGGAAGACGGAAAAATCAACATCGAAGTTAAAATGGTTGATGCAAATCACGCTTTCTACGGACTATCAGGAAGCGACAATATCATCTCATTCACAACTTCAAGGTACAAAAACACACCATTGGTTGTTAAAGGTCCAGGCGCTGGCGCAGAAGTTACCGCAGCAGGCGTTTTCGCAGATTTAGTAAGAGTTACAGCTCAATAATCATAAAAGATAAACGATAATTGATAGTTGATTTCAATTCATCGTTTTAATAAATATCATTTATAACTCATCATTTATCAATTATAAAAATGGATTCTATCAAAGTTTTTGCTCCTGCAACAGTCGCCAACGTCGTTTGTGGCTACGATATTCTCGGTTTCGCCATCGACGAACCAGGTGACGAAATCATCCTGACAAAAAACAATTCAAATAAAATCACCATCACAAAAATCGAAGGCGACGGCGGAAAACTCCCTAAAGACCCAAGTAAAAATGTCGTTTCCCACGTCATTCGAATGTTCTTGGAAAAGATAAATTCAAACCAAGGAATCGATATCGAGCTTTACAAAAAAATGCCTCTCAACAGCGGAATGGGTTCCAGTGCAGCGAGTAGCGTTGCGGCTTTGGTCGCCATCAATGAGCTGATGGGGAAACCATTTTCACGACAGGAATTGTTACCTCTCGCAATGGAAGGTGAACGCATCGCCTGCGGAAACGCACACGCAGACAACGTTGCGCCAGCACTTTTGGGCGGAATGGTTTTGGTCAGAAGTTACGAGCCATTGGATGCGCTCAAACTGCCTTATCCAAAGCATTTGTCGGTTGTTTCCGTTCATCCGCACGTGGATGTTCCGACAGGCGAGGCGAGAAAAATCATCAAGGAAAGAATCAGCCTGAAATCTGCCGTTCAGCAATGGGGAAATATCGCCGGATTGATTGCCGGATTTTGCACCAACGACCTTGCTCTGGTCAGCCGAAGTCTCGAGGACGTCATCATAGAGCCAGTTCGCGCGATGTTGATTCCGTATTTTTACGAGATGAAACAACTCGCTATGGACAATGGCGCGATTGGTTTTGGGATTTCCGGTTCCGGTCCGTCGGTTTTTGCTTTGTGCGAAAAGAAAGAAATTGCAGAAGTTATTTCACATAAAATCAAGGAATTACTCACTCAAAAAAATATAGAAAGCGAATCATTCGTCACAAAAATCAACGACGAAGGCGCACGAGTAATAAATTAGAATTATTTGGGCAGCTTAATCCGCCTTCCGTTCCCAAACCTAACGAAGTGGTTCGATGAAGTCAATCTTTTTTGCCTAGCTTTTCCAGCCACAAAAAAGGATTTCCACTCAAGTCGGGCTGCAGATTCGTCGTTAAATCAAGATTTGTCCTAAAAACGAAATATTGTCATTCCATTGGAAACCTAACGAAGTGGGGCGAAGAAGTCAATCTAAACTGTTGAGATTCCTACGGAAAAACAATATTGTGGTAAATAAATCTGCAAAATTTGCTAAATCTGCGAGAAATTAAAAAATTTGAATTTATCAACAAACAATAAAAATCAATTATCATTCATCAATCATCATTTATAAAATGAAATACATATCAACAAGAAAACAAGAAGAAACCAACATCAAAATAGCCATCCTAAAAGGTTTGGCAGATGACGGTGGACTTTTTATGCCCGAATATATTCCACAATTGGAAGCGGACTTTTTTGAAAATTTACCCAATCTAAGCCTTCAGGAAATCGGTTTCCGAGTAGCAAAAGAATTTCTCGGCGAATCCATTTCCGATGACAACTTAAAAGAAATCATCGATGAAGTTTTGAACTTCGAAATTCCGGCTGTGAAAATATCGGATAATATTTATTCGCTGGAATTATTTCACGGTCCTACAATGGCTTTCAAGGATGTTGGCGCGAGATTTATGGCGAGAATGATGGCTTATTTTTCGGAAGGAAAACCGATGAAAGTGATTGCTGCAACTTCCGGAGATACAGGAAGTGCTGTTGCATCAGGGTTTTTCAATGTTCCGGGAATTGAGGTCTATATTCTTTACCCAAAAGGAAAAGTGAGTCCATTACAGGAAAAACAATTGACAACTTGGGGCGGAAATATCAAAGCTTTGGAAATAGATGGGACTTTTGACGATTGCCAAGCTTTAGCAAAACAAATTCTGTCCGACGAAGAACTGAATCAGAAATTTACTTTGACATCGGCGAACAGTATTAATATCGCGAGATTGATTCCGCAGTCGTTTTATTATTTCTGGGCATTTGCTCAATTACAGAAATTAAGAAAACCAATTGTTTTCTCAGTTCCAAGTGGTAATTTTGGAAACTTGACAGCCGGACTATTTGCAAAAAAAATGGGATTGCCGATTCATCAATTCATTGCTTCAACCAATGCAAATGATGTTGTTCCAAAGTTTTTAGAAACTGGAAATTACGAATCAAAACCTTCAAAACAAACCATCAGCAATGCAATGGACGTCGGAAATCCAAGCAATTTTGAAAGGATGAAAAGTCTTTTCAATGATGATGTTTCTGAATTCAAAATAGAGATTGAGTCTTATTCTTTTTCGGATGAGGAAACGAAACAGACAATGATAAAAGTGAAGAATGAATTCGATTATACTTTAGACCCGCACGGAGCGGTTGCTTATTTAGGATTAGAAACTCTTCGACAAGCTCAGAGTGACAAAAAAAATGAAAGTTTCATCGGTGTTTTATTGGAAACGGCCCATCCTGCAAAATTTGTGGAAGTCGTGGAAGAAGTCTTGAAAGAGAAAATCGAGATTCCTGAAAAATTGGAAGCTTTCAACAAAAAGGAAAAACAATCTGTGGAATTTTCAGCTGATTTTGAAGTTGTTAAACAATTTTTGATGGAGGAGAAGTGATTTATCGCAAAGTCGCAAAAAGCTATATTAATAATTTCGTTGTAAGTTGCAAAGTTGATTCGGATGCTGTTTTGCGATTTTTAACATTAATCAAATTAAAAACTTTCGCCTTTGCGATAAAAACTTTTGATTATCAGTTTCCAATCCCAAATAAAATCATATCTTTGCACCCGAATTACATAATAATCATTAAATAATATTGGAATGTATTTAACACCAGAAAAAAAGTCAGAAATTTTCGCAAAGCACGGAAAATCTGCAAATGACACAGGAAGCGCTGAAGGACAGATTGCTCTATTCACTTACAGAATCAACCACCTTTCTCAGCATTTGAAAGCTAACCGTCACGATTTTGCTACAGAGAGATCTCTAGTAATGTTGGTAGGAAAGAGAAAATCTCTTCTTGATTACTTGAAGAAGAAAGAAATCTCCAGATACAGAGCTATCATCGCTGAATTGGGAATCAGAAAATAATTTCCGCTTTCAAGCAAAAAACAAAAGCAACTCAATTTGGGTTGCTTTTTTTGTGTTCAATTGTCATTTAAAGTTAGAATAATAAGACAATTTTTAAGGAGCTATTCCCGCTGTCCACTGTATCTTTTTTGTCATTGCGAACGACATGAAGTAATTTTGATTTACGATTCTACCGCAATGCCAAAAAAGGATGCCGTTCCCATCGGGGCTAGGGACTTTGTCATAATAAGTTAGTTTCGGCTAAGCTTTTTAATAGTAATTATAGTACTTCTTTAAATTCTGTTTTTGATTCGTGATTGTATTTCGCTACAATTTTTTTGTTTAATTCTTTTAAAGTTTTTTTCTCAGGGATTCCTTTTGTGTAAATTAATATTCTACTTAAATCGATTAAAACTTCAATGTAAATTTTAAAGTTTTCATCATTAGCAAAATTCAATGTATAAATTATTCCAGTTGCAGATTGACGGTAACAAGGGTTTTCGTATTCAATTTTTATATTAGAAATTGATTTTTCTTCAGATATCAATTTATCAAAGTTTTTTAAAATTTGATTTTTTAATTGGTCAGCAATAATTTCTAACTGATATTTAATTTTATTATCATTTTCAGAGGAATACAACTTAATTAAATTGATACCTTTTATATAATCGTAAGTATTCATTGGTTATTTTAAGCAATACTTTAATTTACCACAACCTCAGATTTCCGAGAATCCCTAAACAGAAAATAAACCCCAATCAAACTCAACAAAACAAACAGTCCAAAACTTATCAAAGAAAATAATTTTCCTTTTTCGATAACAGCTGGTTCAAATTTCATTTCAATTTTATGTTTTCCTGCAGGGACGTATAGCGCTCTCAAAAGGTAATTTGCTTTGATGTAATCCACTTTGTTTCCATCCAGATATACATTCCAGCCGTGAGGGTAATAAATCTCTGAAAAGACCGCCAATTGAGGCGTTTTAGAAGATGAATCGAAAGACAATTCATTTGGCTGATAAGATTTCAAAGCCAAAAACGCCGTTGAGTCTTTTACCAGATTTTTTCCGTTGAAATAAGCTTTGTCATCTTTAGAAATCACAGCGATTTTCTTGGTGTCAAGATTTCCTGTTTCATTCAGTTCTTCGTTTGGATTGTTTACGAATTTGATGTCAGAAACAAACCACGCATTGCCGTTGGCTTCAGGATTTGGTGTGATTTCCGGTTTTTGCTGGTCGCCTACTAAGAAATATTTGGTGTTCAGCATATTCAGGATTCGGATGGTTTTTACCTGGTCTGTGGTTGAGAAATATTTGTTGATCAAATCATCGTAACGTCTCAATTTAACTGCGTGGTAACCGCCAATCGAAGATTTGAAATAAGAAGTATTGGTCTCGCTAAAAGTTGATAGAATGTTATTGAAAATCCTGTAATGATCTTTATCTTTTTCGGCGATGGTTTGTAAAGCTTTGTTCACTTCGGTCTGTTGCAAAAGGCTTTGAACAAAAGAATTGTCGCCCGCTTTGCTCATCAGATATTCCGAATTTTCGGTTTGAAAAGGATAATCCGCGAAGGTTTTGTCAACATAATTATCATCGTTCAGATAACGTCTGTTCACCGTCCAAAGGTCAAACAAACTCACGAATCCTATAATTAATAAAACGATGTTGATATTCAGTTTTTTCTTTAATCCTAAAAATAGTACACCAGCCGTAATGGCAACATAAATTATCGCTTTTAAAGCATCCGTTTGGAACATTGAAGCTCTTTCTCCAATCAAATAGTCCAATAAGAAAGGAGGCAGGTAAGTTTTCTCGTTTGCCGTGTAGAAACCTAAAATTCCTTTTCCGAAAACCATTAAAATCAATGTGATTCCGAGAACGGTTCCTGAAACGTAAAGCAAAATTTTCTTTTTGTATTCTTCAGTGATATTTTCATCAGTAAAGAATTTATATAAACCAAGAATTGCAATCAGCGGAAACAAAAATTCCACAACCACCAAAATAGAAGACGGCGCACGGAACTTGTTGTACAATGGAACATAATCGATGAAGAAATCTGTCAGCACAGAAAAATTGCTTCCCCAAGCTAAGAAAATGGTCAAAATCGATGCTCCCAAAATCCAATATCTGTAACGTTTTCCGGCAAAGAAAAATCCTAAAACCGCCAAGAAACAAACCACTGCACCTTGATAAGCTGGACCGGAAGTACTCGGCTGGTCGCCCCAATAAGTTGGACTTCCAAAACCTCTTGTCATCATATCATATTCCTGCTGGGATTTGATGTTGTCCTGAGCCAAAACTTGGATCTGTTCCATTATTTTGTCAGAGCCTTCTTCCTGACTTGCACCACCCATTAATCTCGGAATGAATAAGTTAAGGGTTTCCAGTTTTCCGTAGCTCCACATCGTGATGCTTTCTTTATCCATTCCGGATTTTCCGGCAGTGTGGTTTTTATCGTTCAGGATTTGCTTTCCACGTACGGTTTCTTTCACGTATTCGGCGTTTGCCATAATTCTTTGCGAGTTCATTCCAACGCCGATGATTCCGGCAACGGCAACGATTCCCGTGGAAATCAGGAAGTGTTTCCATTCGATTTTTCCCTTAATTGCTCTTATCAATTCAGAAAGGAACAAAAATCCTAATCCTATGAACAGGTAATACGTCATCTGCGGGTGATTCGCACAGATCTGAAGTCCCATAAATAGGGTAGTGGTGATGAATCCGAGAATGTATTTTTTTCTGAAATAAACCATTAAAATTCCAGCTACCAAAGGTGCAAAGTAGGCAATCGTATGAACTTTTCCGTTATGTCCGGCCGCAATAATGATGTAAAAATAAGTAGACAAACCGAAGAATGTCGCGCCAAGCAAAGCATATTTCCAGTTTCTAACCGCCACCATTCCCAAAAAGAAAAATCCAGCAAACAGTAAGAATAAATAGTTTGCAGGTTTCGGCAGGAACAAGAACAAATCGTCAATTTTCTTGATGACATCGCCACGAAATTGCGCTCCAGTCTGGTAAGTTGGCATTCCGCCAAACATGGCATCGCTCCAGTAAGTTTCATTTTCGTTGTTCGCTCTGTATTGCAAAAGTTCTTCGGCGCCGCCTTTGTAGAAAACAATGTCGTGCTGCATCAAGCGCTTTCCGGAAATAACAGGATTGGCATAAACCACCGCCAGCAAAATGAAAACGACAAAACTCGCAAGGATGAAAATTAGATTCTTCTTATTTTTGAACATATATAGATGTTAGATATTAGACTTTAGATATCAGATTTAAAATCAATGCTTTAAATGAATATCAATTTACAAAATGGCTTTAAAATTTCAAATTCCAAATTTAATATTAAAAAACCTTTCAGACTTAATAATCTGAAAGGTTTTGTGTTTATTTTATGTCGGAATTTAACTATTGCTTTTTCTCTTCTTTTATTTCCTCATATTCCACTGTTTCTGCATCCCATTTTACTTTTTGTTCGGGCATTTTTTTGGAACTTGTTTGTTCGTTTTGCTGTTGGTTTCTTGGATTTAAGGTCGGAAAGTTTTTATAAAACGCACTGAAAAAAATCCGCTTCAAAATATTCCAAACGAAGAATATAATGATGGTTGCGATGATAAATTCGAAAATGTACTTCATTTCCTTATTTTTTTAATTCTAAAATCTATTTATAAGAAGGATTGATGATGATAGACGTTGTGGAGTTTTTGCTCATACTTTGCGTCTGTTTTCCGTCGGAAACACTTTCCTTTTGAGTTGTTTTGATACTTAAGTTCTGGTTCAAAAGCCAGCCTGTATTTTCATCAATGATAATTTTTCCGCTTTCCGTCCCGCCAACACTCATTGTGTGTGTCATTCCGTTTTGGGTCTGCTTGTCAGATTTTGAAGGAATCACGCCACTTACGCTGATTTCCGCTTTTCCATCTTCAACTTTAGTTAATGTGAAAGTTAAGGTTTGTTTTACTTTTCCAGGAACGATATCTTCAGAATCTGTCCATTTATCACCTATTTTTGCACCTTTTGCTGGAAGAAGTTTCAGGTTTTTACCCAATTGTTCCTTCATCATGGCCTCGTTGAATCCGGTTTTAAAACTTTCGATAAAAGCTGTTTGCTGTTTAGTGTCTTTTACAGTTCCGGCAATTGCTTTTTTAAGATTGTTGTACACAACATCAAAGCCAGTCACAGATTTGATATTTCCGTAAGAATCCATTTTTACATTCAATTTATTACCAGCCAACCCTTTACTCACAAGATAGTCCATTTTAAGCGCTTCCTCTTTTGGAGCGGCTTGTTTAGTATCTATAGAAACTGTTTTTCCGTTTGATGTGTTGGACATTCTTTTTCCAATCATATTCAAGGTCAAATCGTAGATGTTGTCTTTGTAATCGTTGACTGTAATAGACATTTCGTCCGTCGTTTCATTGGTTCCAGACATTGTTTTTCCGTCAGGCGTATTCAAAGACTGGATTTCTCTTTGATAAGAAACCAATGGATAGGTTACGCCCTTTTCCAGAATGAATTTCTGTTTGTAAACGCCACTGCTGTCAGCAATTGCTTTCGGCTTGGAAGCTTCTTCTGCGGAAACTTCTACGGTTACAGTTTCGGTTTTTCCAGTTTTTGGGTCAACTCTTGTAATGGTTTTAGTCTCTTTTTTACAAGCAACCAATGTTATGGCAATTAGCGCAAGCGCTGTTATTTTTTTCATAATTGATGTTTAATATTAAATTATAATTGATGTTTTGATAATTGATCAGTTGATTTCCATCAACTAAAAACTATCAACCAGCAACAACTATTTTCTGTCTCACGGCTTCGTAAAGAATCGCGCCACACGCTACAGAGACATTCAGGGATTGGGTTTTACCTTCAATTGGAAGTTTTATTTTTTCATCAGAGTGATGAAGCACTTCTTTTGAGATTCCCGTTTCCTCATTTCCCATCACGATTGCGCACGGTTCTGTGAAGTCGACATCGTATATCAATTTCTGCGCCTTTTCTGTCGCTGCGAAAACTTTGATTCCACTTTGTTGAAGAAAATCTACAGAATGTGCAAGGTTTTTTTCTTTACAGATTTTAATGTTATAAATTGCTCCAGCAGAAGTTTTGATCGCATCAGAATTGATTGGTGCGCCACCTTTTTCTGGAATCAAAATCGCGTCAACACCCACACATTCAGCGGTTCTACAGATAGCTCCGAAGTTTCTTACGTCTGTCAATCTATCTAAAATTAAGATAAATGGCGTTTTTCCTTCTTCAAAAAGTTGAGGCAAAACATCTTCGATTTTGTGGAATGGAACGTCAGAAATAAAAGCAACCACACCTTGGTGGTTTTTTCTGGTAAAGCGGTTGAGTTTTTCTACGGGAACGTAGTTTGGACGGAGATTATGCTTGGCCAAAAGTTGCTTCAGTTCGAAGTAAATTTCGCCTGTCAAAGCGTTTTGTAAAAATATTTTATCTACGGTTTTTCCGGCTTCTAAGGCTTCCATCACTGGTCTTAAACCGAATATGAAATCGTCTTTTTTCTCTGGATTCATTAATGAGATTTTGTTTTGCAAAAGTAGTCTTTTTGAGATTAATTTTATCTTAACAAAATTGTAAAGTTCTTTGTTGAACCACAAAAGTCACAAAAGAAAGAATGAAAACACTTAAGTTGATTAAAAAGAATGTTTAAATAGTTCACATCAGCGCAATTAAGTTTGGCAAATCAAAGATTTCAAATCTAAAGTGAACTTTTTCTTTTGAAGGATTTTTGACTAAACCTTAAATGACTTAAGTGTTAAAAAAAACTTTTGCTGTTTCATTCTGAGTCCAAAACAAAAACCAAAAACTCACCATTCTCAGTTTTGAATTTCAAATCGCCGGTTTTTCTGTAATCTTCAAAAAGTGGCGTTGGAAATGTATCATCAAACTGTTTGGTCTTGAAGAATTTTCCTTTGATTTTTAATGGGCTTTTCTTAATCAATTTATCCGTTGTGACAGGAATTTTGAATTTCCTTTTCTCCGGGTCTTTGGAATCCACGTAGAAACAATGTGCGAAGAGTTCAGCTTTGTCAACGTATTTTTTATAATCCGAAACTTTCACAAAATTCGGAAGCGTTGAGTTGTCACAAGTCAAATAAAGAACTTCGATTTCCTGAGTTTTGCTGATTGGTTGGTAATATTTGAATCTCTCATTATCGGATTTCGAAAATGATAAAATCCCTAACAGGAGAACTGGGAAAAGAAATCTAAGTTTCATTAGTTATAAAGTTAAACCTTCCGCAATCAGCGCTCTTTTCTGTGCAAGAACATAGCCGTAATGGATACTTTCGTGCATATTATTAAAAATAATAGCATCCTGGATATTCTTCAAATCAATCCCAAAACTTGTAGAATAGGGTGTGTAATCCGGAAAAAAATCATTGTCGAAATCTTTCATCAGGATTTTTGAAGTTTCTATTAACAGATAAGCCAAATCCTCCATTTCAGATTGCTTGACATCCACGTTGGCGAAGGTTCCTTTCTTGTACGTCTCCACCCAATATTTGTCTATTCGGAACTGGTTTCCGCTAAGGTAATAGCATAGCAATTGCTGTTGGGCAACACAGTGAGCGATATTCCAGTAAATGTTATTGTTGAAACCGTCTGGGATTGTCAGAAGGTCTTTTTCAGAAGTTGTTTGTAGAATATTTAAAAGGTTTTTTCGGACCTGTCTATGATTGGCAAAATGATAATTCATTTTCGAAGAGAAATTTATTTAGTTCAAAGTTATATTAATTATAAATAAACGACAAATTATCCAGATCTATTAGGAAAAAATAAAACAGTTTGCAGATAACTTCCGACTTCTAAGCTCCAAACGCTGACCTTTTAACAAATATTTAACGCAAGATTAGCAGTTGTTGTGTTTGCTGTTGCGGGTTTTTATATGAAATTTACCAAATTATTTTAAGATTTACTATGTCAGACTTGAATCAAGCAGAAGATATCAGACAACTTACCGAAAAAGTAAAAGAACAAAACTACTTTTTCTCGATTCTAAAACAGGAGATCAACCGCGCCATCATCGGGCAGGAATATATGATAGACCGTTTGCTCATCGGACTTCTTGGCAACGGACACGTTCTCTTGGAAGGTGTTCCCGGATTGGCAAAAACTTTGGCGATTAAAACCTTGGCAGAAGCTGTTGACGGGCAATTTTCCAGAATCCAGTTTACGCCGGATCTGTTGCCTGCAGATGTTGTGGGAACAATGATTTATAGTGTAAAAGACAACGATTTCAGTATCAAAAAAGGACCTGTTTTTGCGAATTTTGTTTTGGCAGATGAGATCAACCGTGCGCCTGCAAAGGTTCAGTCCGCACTTCTCGAAGTGATGCAGGAGAAGCAAGTGACGATTGGCGATGAAACAATGCCTTTGCCAAAACCTTTCCTTGTTTTGGCGACTCAAAATCCAATTGACCAAGAAGGAACTTACCTTTTGCCAGAAGCGCAAACCGACCGTTTTATGCTAAAGTGTAAAATCGATTATCCAGAATTTGAGGATGAGAGAAAGATTATGAAAATGATTTCGACGCAGGATATTCCGCAGATCAGAAAAGTGGTGGATCTGAATCAAATTGTTGAGGCTAAGAAACTCATCAATCAAATTTACCTTGACGAAAAGATAGAAAAATACATTCTGGATATGGTTTTTGCTACCCGTTTTCCAGAAAAATACGGCTTGTCCGAAATCAAAAATTACATCAGTTTTGGAGCGTCGCCGAGAGCGAGTATCAACTTGGCAATTGCTTCCAGGGCTTATGCGTTCATCAAAGGAAGAGCATTCGTCATTCCGGAAGATGTGAAAGAAATTGCGAAAGATGTTTTGAGACATAGAATTGGTTTAAGTTTCGAAGCTGAAGCCGAAGAAGTGACTCAGGATGATATTGTGAATAAAATTCTGGCGAAGATACAAGCGCCTTAATCATAAGCATGAACAATTTAATGATCAGAGAAGCAATCCTAAAAGATTGTCCTGCAATGCTAGCACTTATAAAGGAATTGGCGGAATATGAAAATGCGCCGGATGAAGTCACGGTTTCATTACAAGAATTTGAAGAGGCGGGTTTTGGAAATAATCCTGTTTGGGGCGCTTTCGTAGCAGAAGTTGATAATCATATTGTAGGTCTTTCCTTGTATTATGTAAGATATTCGACATGGAAAGGGCAACGATTATATTTGGAAGACCTTATTGTTACAGAAAAAATGAGAGGGCGTAACATAGGAAAACAGCTTTTCGATAAAACCCTTGATTATGGAAAGTCCAAAAACTATTCAGGAATGGTCTTTCAGGTTTTGAACTGGAATGAGTCGGCCATTAATTTTTATAAGAAATATGAGACGAAGTTTGATGATGAATGGGTCAATGTCTCCATTGAATTAAATTAAAATATAAGCGGTTTTTAAACTTCTTATAAATTGGTTAATCTGTTGGTAGTGGTCAGTTGTCGAATTATACTAATGATGAGATGTCTGAAAACTATCAACCGATGACCGCCAAAAAAGCAATGGTTCAAGTCTTAAAGTTTAGCATTATAGTAAAATTAAAAACTTTTTTAAATTGCTTCAAACTTTAATAAGTGAGAAAAATTTTATTGATTACATTTCTATGCTTAGTTCAAATTTGTTTTGGACAAACTTCAGATTTTTCTTTTAAACTGAGGTCTGTTACAGATTTTTATGATTCTCAAACTCATATTTTTGTGAGAAAATATGAAAATGAGGAAGTAACTTTAATGGTCACGCTAACAAATAGTGAATTAAAATTAATTAAAGATTACTTTGATGAAGTAGATTTTTTGAAATTACCGATGAATTTAGAATGTAATAATTCTATTGATATTTTGCCTGTTGTCAAAAACTGGATTTTTTTTCAGGAGAAAAATCAAAGAAATTTATGTTTCAATCAAATTAATTGTGAAAAAAATGATAAAAGGCAAGAGAAAGATTTTGAAAATTTGTGGAATTTTATTTTTTCAATTTTAGAAAATAAAATTAATATTAAAGAATTAAAAAAATCTAATTTTGAGGTAATTTAGTTCAGAATATAAAGCGAAACTAAAAAATGCAGATAAAAGACATTGTCAAAAAAGTAAAGCAGATAGAGATCCGGACTCGCAAGAAGACGGAAGCATCGCTTATGGGACAATATCACAGTGCATTCAAAGGTCAGGGAATGACATTTTCTGAGATTCGTCAATATCAATTTGGTGACGACACCCGAAGAATGGACTGGAACAAAACAGCACGTTTCCGCGAGCCATTCGTAAAAGTGATGGAAGAAGAGCGAGAACTTACAATGATGCTTGTTGTAGATGTTTCTGCGTCAATGGATTACGGAACGAGAACGCAACTAAAAAGAGAATATGTTGCTGAAATCTGCGCATCTCTCGGATTTTCGGCCGCAGGAAACAATGACAAAATCGGATTGATCCTCTACGCTGACAAAGTTTTGAAAGTAGTGCCGCCGCAGAAAGGTAGAAAACATGTTTTGTCAATCATCAGCAATATTTTGTCGGCAGATTATGTTCCTGCAAAATCCAATCTGGATGTGGCTTTCAATTATATGATGAGCGTTTTCAAAAGAAAATCTTTAGTTTTTTTGTTTTCGGATTTCGAAGATGAATTTGACCAAAAAATCCTAAATGTAACTGCAAGAAAACATCAGCTTTTGGGACTTCGCGTTTTTGACGAAAAAGATATGGAGATCCCGGACATCGGTTATGCGCTTTTTCGTGATGCAGAAACGGGTCAGCAAGTTTGGGCAAACACTTCCAGCGCAAGATGGCGGTACGATTTTGCAGAACAACAAAAACGCAAAATGCGCCAGACCAAAGAAGAATTCGAGAATTCATCGGCCCATTTTTTAGATATTAAAACCTCGGATGATTACAGCAAGTTTTTGTATCAATATTTTAAGAAATAGATTTTAGAAGTTAGTTATTAGAAGTTAGAAATTGCAAATGCAAAGATTCAAATCATATCAATTATATTTTTTCTTTTTTATCCTCTCATCATTTTTAGGATTTTCTCAAACCTTATCATCCAATCTTGATAAGACGACGTTGGCGTTGGGTGAAGTGGCGGTTTTTAAGATTCAGATTTTGGATTTGAATGGAAAAGATGTGCAGATCGCAGCGAGAAATGAGTTATTGCCTTTTCATTTTGAAATGGTGAATGACAGTATTGCAATTCAAAAAGATATTTATTTGAGGTCGGTGAAATTTGCGGTTTTCCAGGAAGGGAAATTCACAATTCCGGAAATCGAGGTTAAAGTCGGAGATAAAATCCTGAAGACCATTCCTTATGAAGTGGAGGTCATCAATACAGCCAAAAAAGGCGACCAGATCAATGACATTATGAAGAACAAGGAGGTTCGTTTGGATGTCAAAGATTATTGGGAACTTTATAAATTCTATGTTCTTCTGGCATTGCTTATCATTGCCATCATTGTTTTGATCATCGGCATTGTAAAGTATGGGAGAAAACGCAAAAGCAGCCCAGCCGTTACAACCAATCAAACTTTGAAGGACCTGGAAAAACTTAGAAAGAAAAATTACATCGAAGACGAGAATTTCCGTGCTTTTTATGTTGAGTTGATCGAGATTTCCAGGGCTTTCATTACAAAACAATATCAGATTCCTGCAGATGTTTTGCTGACAGATGATCTCATCACTTATATGAAATCGACCAACGCTATTTCTCAGGAAAACGAAAAAATCGTGGAAGATATCTTCTTGCGTGGCGATCTCGTGAAGTTTGCGAAAACAATTCCGAATCAGGAAATTATGTCTAAGGATTTTTCTGAGATCAGAGACTTTGTAAAACGTTCAACAAAAGACGTGGAAGCAGAAAATCTAAGAACTTTGAATAGCGGAGAACAAGAAAATTTTAGAAATAAAAATAAGTAGGCTTTCATTAAATCATTTATCAATCATCATTTATCAATTATAATCAACCCGTGAATTTCGAATTTTACAGTCCCTGGTTTTTATTGCTTTTTATTTTGTTCATTCCATTGTTCATCTTGGATGCGGGCAAAAAGAAGAGTCGGGGAATTGCTGTGCCTTCAGTTCAAAATATGAGACCAAGCGGAAACATCTCTTTGGTAATGACTTTTCTGAAGGTTTCGAAATATTTTATTCTCACAGCTCTCATCATTGCTTTGGCACGACCAAGAACTTACACCATTTCACAAGACCGAGATGAATCCAAAGGAATTGATATCATGCTTTCTGTGGACGTTTCACTCAGTATGTTGGCAAAAGATCTAGACCCGGACAGGTTGGAGGCATTGAAGAAAATCGCTGTTGATTTCGTTAACAAAAGAGAAAATGACAGAATTGGTTTGGTGGCCTACTCAGGAGAAGCTTACACCAAAGTTCCTTTAACGACCGACCATCAAGTAGTTGTGGATGAACTTAATCAATTAAATCCTTTGGAATTACAGCCAGGAACTGCGATTGGCGAAGGTCTATCGGTTGCGGTCAATCACTTGAAAAATAGCAAAGCAAAGAGCAAGATCATCATTCTGATGACTGATGGTGTGAATACGATCATCAATGCCATGCCGCCGCAGATCGCTGCAGAATTGGCAAAGAATAACGGCATCAAAGTTTATACAGTGGGGATTGGGAGTAATGGATTTGCGGCTTTCCCAACTGGAACCAATATTTTTGGAGACATTGTTTTCACAGAACAAAAAACAGAAATTGATGAAAATACCTTGATGGACATTTCACAATTAACGGGCGGAAAATACTTCCGTGCGACGGATAACAACAGCCTTCAAACCGTTTATGACGAGATCAACCAGCTGGAAAGGTCAGATGTCAAAACTTCAAAACTGTATAATTATGAAGAATATTTCAGGGTCTTCCTTTGGATCGCGTTAGGATTTTTGTTGTTGGATGCATTGTTCCGTTGGGTCATTTTTAAAATTTTGAATTAAGCTGATGAGTTGGTCTTTAGGAAATTACTGGTATCTGTTGTTGCTTCTTTTGTTGCCTGTCATCGGCTACTTTATCATTCATTATATCAAATGGAAAAGCAAGAGAAGAAATGTTTTTGCAGACGACCGATTTCAAGAAACGCTTTTTGAAAAAACATCTTGGTTCGCCAAACTTTTCCCGATCCTTTATCTGTTTGGATTTCTGTTTTTAATTTTCGCCATCATCGATTTACTTGGCGGAAAAGAAGAGATCAGTGTGACTCAAAATGTCAGCAATACAATTTTTGTTTTGGACGTTTCCAACTCGATGAATGCGCAAGACATCCAGCCAAGCCGATTGGACGAAGCTAAGAATATTATTATTAATTCTTTACAGAAGATGACCAATGATAGAGTAGGGATTG
Source organism: Chryseobacterium sp. FP211-J200 (assembly GCF_001643375.1). GTDB lineage: Bacteria > Bacteroidota > Bacteroidia > Flavobacteriales > Weeksellaceae > Epilithonimonas > Epilithonimonas ginsengisoli. The sequence goes on along the minus strand of NZ_LSHB01000032.1, from coordinate 21,496 downwards.
TGGTTTTTGCAGGCGACGCCTATTCTGTGATGCCTTTGTCCAGTGATTATTCGGCAGCGGAAACTTACCTTTCCGGAATCGAAACCAGTGTTGTCCAAAATCAAGGCACCGATTTCCTGAAAGCGATGGAAGTAGCTTCACAGAAATTTAAAAATATCAACAAAGGTTCGAAGAACGTCGTCCTGATAAGTGATGGCGAGGACAATGAAGGTCATGAGGAAGAAGCCATTAGCTTGGCAAAAAAACAAGGTATCAGAATTACGACAATTGGTGTGGGAACAGAAGAAGGCGCGCCAATCCCAGAGTATTACTACGGCCAATTGATGGGTTATAAATCCGATATCTACGGCGAAACGGTCGTTTCCAAATTACAGACAAAAGCGCTCACCAATATCGCATCCTCAACGGGCGGAAGTTATTTCAATGGCAACAATCTGGACGAAGCCATCAACCATCTGACAACAGAATTACAAAAGTCTACGGGTTCCAGTTCCACAATGATCAGTTCCCAATCTTCGGTTCATTACTACCAATATTTCCTGGCAGTTTCTGTTCTGTTTTTCTTTTTGATCTATCTCTTCAATCCCAAGAAGGATTTTAATCTTTAATGATATTTGGGCAGCTTGATCCGTCTTCCACTCCCGCTTTTTTGCCATTGCGAACGAAGTGAAACCATAACAGTTGAACTTTCAGTAATCGCAATGACAAAAAGAGCTCCGTTCAAGCCGGGCTGCAGCTTCGCGTAGCAGACGTTTTGTCCAAGGTCTCTTATAAAAGATTTATATCCAGCAAAAGATTTATTCCTTTGACTATCAAATAACATACTTCTTCAAACCTTCCATAATGCCCTGCCACAGCATATTGAAGAAACTCCTCTCCGGATCACGTTGCTTTTCGATGTTCACATGGTCGGGTTCTCCGGTCGATTCATTTCTTACAAACCAATTGGCAACCGTACTCAAGACCTTGCGGTCTTTTCCATTCTTTTTATTGATGAAATTCACGTACATATCTTTGTATTTGAAGTAGAATTTCCCAGCGATTCCAGCGCTAGAACCATAGTAATCAAATTTAATATAATCGATTTTCCCATCCAATGTTACGTTCAGATAAGGTCTTACGAATAGATTCACATTGTCCGCAGATAGTTTTTGGATATTTCCAACAATCGTGAATTTGTCTTCCATGTCTTTCACATCAAACTTCCAGCTAACGTTCGTAGGCGCGGTTCCATAGAATTTGAAGTCAGAATCCACAGTGATCATCGTCGGCAAGCCTTTGATCTTCGTATTGTTCACATTTCTAATGGTCGCATTGAAGTCATCAAACGTCAGTTTTCCTGGTTTGTTGGCGTTTTCAGCATTTTCCTCGTAGGTCAAAGCCGAGTTTTTGATCTGAATTTGATTCACGAAAAGAGGAAATTTCACATCTCTCAATTTCTTTGCAAACAAATATCTGACAGCGTGATCATCCGGTGGCGCAAGGTCGTGGTAGATGTTACAATCCAATTGATCAATGATAATTTTATCAAGATTGATGATCGTGTTTTTCCCTATTTTAGAATCTTTATCGGTGATTGTGATATGTTTTGTCTTAATAGTATAAAGGTCTTCTTCTACAGCGATCACTTTGCTAAAGGCCGTTCTTGAATATTTTGGCAGGAATTCCAGATTCTGCAAATCGGTTTGTTTGCCTGTGTTTTTCAGTGAAGCCAATTTCAATCTGTAATGTTTTCCTGCATCCAGATTGACGGTTTTTGCGGTGATCAGATGGTTTTTTATCGTGAAAGGCAGGTCTTCTTTTGCAATGTTTTTATCAGATTTTAATTCATTAAGATTGATGTCAAATTTCCCCACAGACAATTTTTCTTTTCCTTCCGAAATTTGTTTGAAAGTTCCATTGCTGATATTCAATTTTCCAATCAAAGCTTTGAAATCCGGTGTTGATGAAGTGTTCTTTTTGGCTTGAGCTTTATGTCTCGCTGAGAAGATTTTGATTTTAGGATTCACCACATCGATTCCGACAAAATTCAAATTCAGTTGTTGACCAATGTATTTCGATTGATTGTTCGTGATCAATATTTTATCGGTTTTAATGTCAAGAACATCTTTATGACTACTTTTCCCCAACGGGATCATCTCAAAATTGTCAATGGTAATGTCTTGATTTTCTGACTTGATTTTCCCAATTTTCAAAGCTTGCAGATCGTCTGTTTTCAAATAGATATTTTCTGCTTCAATATTATGATTGGTAAACCTGAACGGTATTTTTTCCTTCACCGTATTCTTGTCAAAAACAATATTGCTCAGTTTAAAATTAAAGTTGTCGATCGAAGCCGTTTTCTGAAGATTAGATTGCAAAACCAATATTTTCCCTTGATTGAAACTGATGTTCTTCAACCCGATTTTCAAATTCATTTCTTTTTCTTTCTCAACTTTCTTTTCTACTGTTTTTTTTCCTGTGGAAGTCACTTTCAGATCTGGTTTCACAAAATCAATTTGGTCTACGATCAAGGAATCTTGATTTACCAAAAAGTTCGTCGCAGTCAGTTCATCCGCAGAAAAATCGAAAATATTCTTGGCATTGTAATTCTTCGCATTCTGAATTGGATTGAGATGAAAACCAAGAATGGTGAGCGTTTTATTCTTTGCCGAAATTTTTTTAGCATTGTATTCATAGAATTCATTTGCGGTTACGACAACATTTTGCGCATCAATTTTGAACTCTTCGAAGGCCAGAGGAATTTTAGATGTGTCGTCACTTTGTTTGATGTTTGTCAGCTTGATGTTGACGTTTTGTCCATTGAACAATATTTTCCCTTTATGATTCTGAATCTTAACATTACCATTTGAAACAATGATATTTTCCAGAGCAACATCTATTTTCTTCTTTTTCTGATTGGTTTTGTCTTTTTTCGGAGCGAAAACTACGGTGATATTTGGGTCGGTCAAAACCACATCTTTAGCCTTGTAAGTCTTATTAAAAATCGCTTTCCAAATACTGAAATCCTCAATTTTCAGTTCTTTGACCGTTCCATTGATCTGTGTAACTGTGGAATCTTTTTGATCTTTATTATTGATGACAAGATTCTCTGCATTCAAATTACCGGAAAACAGACTCAGATTGAATTGATCCAAAGTCAGATGGTACGGTGTTTTATCGTTGATGAGGTCAGGTAGTTTACGCTTCAGATAAGCATCCAGCGCAAATGGAAAAATCAGTAACAAAACCAGAATAGAAATTCCGGTGATGGTCAGTATTTTTTTTAGTTTAGATGGCTTGGTAGTTTTTTCACTCATTCTCAACAAATTAGAATTATGTTTAAATTTCTAATAATCAATACTTATTCCAATCCCGTAAAACTGTAGTTATTGATCAATCCATTGCTTTACGAAATTGATATCCCGTTTCTGTAAGTTCTGCGAAAATATGATGTAAACCATTGCTAATGATGATCTGCTGTGCACCTATTAAGCTATTGTAACGTGCGATCTGCTCAAAATGAATTTCTTTCAAAGCGATGTTCGGAGCCTTACATTCGATTAGGATCTTAGGCTTGGTTTTTTCTGTGACCAGCAGGTCGATCCGCTTTGTCGTGCCGTTCAGTTCCAGCTTTTGTTCAAGAATCAATGAGGACAGATTTTTCTTTTTCACGATGTGGAAATAATGCAGCCAATGCTGTCTTACCCACTCTTCCGGCGTCAGTACAAGCCACATCTTCCTTGCCAGATCATAGATAAAAAATGTATCTTTGTCTTGTTTGATCTGCAGATCAAAGTCATTTTCAAAATTAAGTTTCGGAACCTGCATACGTTAAGATGAAAGAAATAGATATTATCCTCAAAAATATTAAAAATAAAGAACTATTACCGGTTTATTTTCTTCACGGCGACGAGTCTTTCTACATAGACCTCGCTGTCAAGCATTTTGAGCACGATGTTTTGGAAGAGGACGAGAAGGCTTTCAACCAAACGGTTGCTTACGGAAGAGATACCAATTATTTGGAAGTTCTGTCATTAGCCAGACAATATCCAATGATGGGTGACAAACAGCTCATCATCGTAAAGGAAGCGCAGGATATGAAACTGAATGATGATGAATCCAAAGCCTTGGAAAAGTATCTCGAAAATCCTGTTCCGTCCACGATCTTGGTTTTTGCACACAAGCTTAAGAAACTGGATGCGAGGAAAAAAGTCACGAAGACTTTAACCAAATCAGGAATGCTCTTCACGAGTGAGAAGATGAAGGATTATCAACTTCCAACCTGGATCCAAGGGGAAATGAGCGTGATGGGAATCAAATCTGCACCCAACATCAGCCACCTTTTGGCAGAATATCTTGGGAATGACCTTTCCAGAATTGCCAACGAGCTCAATAAGCTGAAAATCGTTTTGAAGGACGGTGCTGTTCTGGACGGCAAAATTATCGAAGAACATATCGGGATCAGTAAGGATTTCAACATCTTCGAACTTCAAAAAGCGTTGGCGACCAAGGATCAAGCAAAGGCTTTCAGCATTGCTTATTACATGGGAAAGAACAAAAAATCGAATCCCGTGCAGATGGCTTTCGGAGCGTTGTACAATTTCTTTTCGAACATCATCATATACCATACTTTATCCGGTCAATCACCGCAAACCATGGCTTCCACGATGGGTGTCAATCCTTATGCAATCAAAGATTATACAGAAGCCGCAAGATTTTATCCTTTGAAACATGCGACTCGTGTCATTTCGATCCTTCGCGAAATGGATCTGAAATCCAAAGGTCTAGGCGTTCGTCAAATGGAAGATGATGAGATATACAAAGAGTTGGTTTACAAAATTATAAAAGTTGACGAGCTCAAAGTGAAAGTTTAAAACTATTAATAAAAACATGATACACAGATGAAAGAAGAATTACTCGGTAACATCAAAATTTTCGCGAAGATCAGCGGAAAAGCATCATTGGCTTGGATCAAAGTCACGTTAATTGGCGCAGTCATAATGATTGTGGATCTTGTGATCGCCATTATTTTGCTGGGCGACAATACTGGGGGCGGATTTCCAGCGTCAGCGCACGCAGGGATCTTGGGCGCTGTGATGGGATTTATTTTACTTTTTGTAGTTGAATTTTGGACCGCTTTACTTTTAACTGTCGGAATTTTAGCGCCTGTTCTTTTTATTGTTCTGGCAAACAAAAACGCGATTGCTTCTGCCGTTTATAATGTTTGGAAGTATAAAATTGCTGATTTCATTGAACCAAAAATTGATCTTTATATCGATAAGATCCTCCAAAAACAGCCAGACTTCCTGAAAAATATTACAGATTGGAGTGTCGTAAAAGTAAAGCTGCTGGATACGATCAACAATGATTCTTAAACACCGAAATTACAGAAGAGATCATCAAATTTGTTTTGAAAAAAATTAAAATGGATGATGTCAACTTCAAAGATCCAAATACGAATCTGAATAGTATATTATCGCTCAAAATAAAACAGTTCATTGCAAGTTTTGCAGAACCAGACCTCAAATTGGTTTGGATCATTGTCGGGATTGACATTGTCCTGATCATTTTGGCTTTTGTTTTTAATCATCAGTAATTCATTTATTTTTCCATTTACGCGTTTGGTCAATCTCTCAAATCGACAGTTTAGATAGGTTTTGAATAATTAATTCCCGAAATTTGTACTCGCTTTTTCACATAAAGATTTATATTTGGAAACTTATAAATCGGCTGAGAAATCGATTATCAATTAGCCTTAAAAGAATAAAATAATTTAATTATAAAAATGGAAAACAATATTTTAGATTGTGTCATCATAGGTTCTGGGCCTGCTGGTTTTACAGCGGCGATCTACGCAGCCAGAGCAAGTCTGAAACCCGAATTATTTACAGGATTGGAACCAGGAGGGCAACTCACGACCACTACAGAAGTTGAGAATTTCCCAGGTTATCCGGATGGGATCACTGGACCGGAAATGATGCTTCATCTTCAAAAACAGGCAGAACGTTTCGATACCAAAGTACATTATGAGATGATCACAAAAGTGGAGTTTTCCAAAGTAAGAGGTGGGATCCACAAATTGAGTACAGGTTCTCGTGAGATCTTTGCAAAAAGTGTGATCATTTCTACTGGAGCTGCTGCTAAATATCTTGGATTGGCAGATGAGAAAAAATATTCTGGCGGAGGTGTTTCTGCTTGTGCTACTTGCGACGGATTTTTCTACAGAGGAAAAGATGTGGTGGTAGTTGGTGCTGGAGATACGGCTGCGGAAGAGGCGACTTACCTTGCAAATATCTGTAAAAAAGTTACTTTATTGGTAAGAAAAGACCATTTCCGTGCTTCCAAGGTTATGGTTGACAGAGTTTTGAATACACCGAACATCGAAGTGAAATACAACCACGAACTCATCGGGATAGAAGGTGAAAACTTCTTGGTAGAAAGAGCGAAAGTGGTGAATAATTTGACAGACGAAGTTTCAACAATCGATGTTCACGGGATTTTCATCGCGATTGGTCACAAACCGAATACAGGTATCTTCAAAGGACAGATCGATCTGGATGAGAATGAATACATTATTACCGAAGGAAAATCGGCAAGAACCAATCTTCCGGGCGTTTTCGCAGCAGGCGATGTTCAGGATCATCATTACAGACAAGCGATCACAGCTGCAGGAAGCGGTTGTATGGCAGCAATGGATGCGGAAAAATACCTAGGAGAATTAGCTGGTGAAAACCACACTTGGGTAGAGCAATAAGAATATTCATTATATATCATAAAATCAAAATACACCGAGAATATCTCGGTGTATTTCTTTAGAAAAGAACTATTACAAAAACTAATATATATGGAGTGTTTTTTATCTTTTTAGTCCTTGCTGAAAGCAAGTTTGGTATTTTGTCTAATTGATTGACTTGTTGTTCTCTTATCCTCCTTATTGTGGATTTTATAATATAGATATGCGATCAAAGTCGGTTTATGAAAGATTCTGTAATATCTGTATTCTGTCTGGAAATGCCGAAGGTTGATCTTGTAAAAATCATATCCGATCACCACCAAAAGACAAACACTGATCACATAGAATACTCGGAACTCCAAGCTGTAATAAGTTAATCCTGAGAAGATCGCGCCCAAAACATATGCGGCCATGATGCTCATCAATAATTTTGCTCTCGCAATCAATTCCGGATTCTTTCTGAATTTTTTCTGCGTAAACATCGAAGCCAAAATCCCCAAATCGGTAGTCGTTCCTGTAAGGTGGGTGGTTTTAACCGAGAAGTTGGAGATGCTCGCTGTCAATCCATTTTGAAGTCCTGTGGCGAACAACATCAATGCTACCAAAGCTTCTGTCTCTCCCAAAGTCTTTTCGTAAAAGAACTGACCATAGATCCCAACTGCCAAAAGGCACAATATCTCTAGGAAGATCGGAAGTGAGTGTGCAAAATATTTACTCTTTTTATTAAGGTTGATCACACTCATATTCGCTACAAATCCCCCGAAGAAGAATAAGAAGATCCATCCACCCACAACTGCTACCTGAGACCAGTTTCCCTGGCTTATCTCTGCCGCAAAGATGGCGTAATGTCCTGTGACGTTGGACGTAAAAGAGAGAAATATCAATAGAGATGCTATATTTATAGTCCCTGCTGTGAAAGCAGTCAGCGTCCCCAGTCTGATGTTGTCTCCCAACGTTCTGCTGTTACTATAATTTCTTAACATTTTACTTTACTTTTTAATAATTAATTCTAATGTTTTCATCATTTGGTCTTACAAGAAAACCTCTGCTAGCCTTCCTTTTTCAGGCAAGAACTCTGTGGTTTCTGTTACCACTTCCTGTGCTTCCAGGTGTTTGTTTTTCTTCAGGTAAGCTTTGATATCGAACTGGCTTTTGCTTAGATTCCTGCTCTTCGTGGTCGAGTAGTAGGCTTCATCCACATTGACCGCATCTATGTAATTGTTGAACGCCCTTTGGAAACTTCCCGTAAAGATGTCGCACGTGATCTTGTTGATCAGGTTCGGATATTTGTTATTGATAATGCTGTAGGCATCACAAAATTCCTGAGGTCTTATTTTATTTAGGATCGTACCTTTTGTGGTGAACAGGAGATCTCTTATAGAATCGCCCATATCGTAACCCGAAACGAAGAGAATGTTATATTTGTTCTCGTCGTGTTGTTCGTGCTTCTTCTTCAACACTTTTTTCAAGATGTCCAAAGATTCCAGTGAAAAGTCTGTCGCTATTAAAATGGTTTTGGTCATAACTTTATAATTTTTGTGAGTTGTCATTTTTTGATACTACAAAACTATACGCACCAAATTAGAAAGTCTTTGGAACCAAATTAAAATGTAATTAGAGAGATTAAAATGAGATTAGAATTTCATTTTGAGAAGAGAATATCGAGGTTGTCATCCTGAGGTTCTCGAAGAATTTTAAAATTAGGGCAGCTTTTCCGCCTTCCACTCCCGCTATTTTTGCCTATGCTTTTCCAGCCGCAAAAAATGAGCTCCGTTCAAGTCGGGCTGCGGTTTCAGAAAAGAAAAAGATTGTACGAAAATTCTTAAAGTCAGTTTATTAGGTAAAGAAAAATAGAAATGCTGGTAAAAATAACTGAATTGAATGATAGATCAAAAAACTGTTTTTTTATATAAGTATCTTGTTTTAGAACGAATTTTAAATTCCTTTTCACTTAATACTCTACCAAACATTTTTTTCTCTATTATAGAATCATTCTTATCGTAGAAATATTGATCTAAATATTCAACGAATTCATTTGGATTTCCAAAAACTGTAATGCAACTGTCTCTTTTGCTTATTAATTTATTTTTAGAATTGTATTTGAAATAAGTTTTCATTTTTTGAGAAACATTGCAAATCCAATTGTCAATAATTTTATTATCCTTCAAATCATAGGTGAAAATTGATTTTTTAGAAATTTCATCATCTATTATTTCGATTTCTTCTGATATTTTTTTTTCTTGATAGCTAAACTTCTTGATTAAATTTGGATTCTTAATTTCAATTAATTGATTGAAATTATTGTATTTGTATATTCCAGTAGTATCAATTTGAGAATTAATCTGAAAGGTTTCAAATCTTAATTTTCCGTCTTTGTCGTAGATATAAGTATGTCTAAGAATATTTGTTTTCCATCCGCGACGATAAATTGATTTTTCATCAGTAAGCTTGTTATGAATGTTGTAAAAGTAGAATTGTGAATTGTTAATATTGATTATTCTATTCTTCGAATCAAATATTGTTAGATTTTTTTTCTCAAATACTAAAGAGTCATTTTCATTGTATTCACGCTCAATTACATCTATTTGATATTTTTTATTTGAATCCGAATATTTTAATAGCTTATAACTTTCTATATCTCCAGAACAAGAAACTAATAAAAATGTAAAAACCGTTAGTGAAAAATTTTTTAGCACACTCTCTTTAAATTTAAAAAAAACATTTTAAAACGTATTCTAAAGATACAAAAAAAGCAACCTTCTCAGATTGCTTTTGTATTTTATTTTACCTTTTCCAAAAGATAAAGTTTCCCACCCGAGAAGGCCTGTTTTGGCATTAGGCTCCCTTCCAGGATCATTGTTTTACTATTGATGTCGATCACCGTAATATAATTGCTGGAATTGAATTCGATGTAGTTTTCTTTCTCTTTCGTCAAAGGGTTTTTACCAAACTCGAAATCATATTTTTGCCAGCTTTCCTTTTCAGTACTGCAATGCACAGGCTTGAACTTCGACTTTTTGGAATTGAATATGATCTGGTCAAAACCCTCCACGCATTCACTGTTGAAAGAGCTTTCCGGATTCTGGTCCACGCTGAAGTCGGCAAAAGAACCGTGGTAGATTCCCACTACTTTCCAGTTGCCGTCTATCCTGTCTTTATCTATTTTTCCGTTGGCTTTGCTCACCGCCCAGCTTACCCCTTTTACCGTTCCTTTCACGGCTTTGTATCCGATCTTTGCAACGCCTTTCACCGCCTTCGCAGCTGTAGAAACGATGCAGGACTGGAGAACGGCCAACGCAAATAAGGAAACTACTATTTTTTTCATAACATCAGATTTTTGCACGAATATAGAACATAAAAAGTATTTTATTTACATCATCTTCAAAAATGATATTGGCTAATGTTTTTAGAGATATAAAGGTTTGGACGCTAAGTGGTTTCTGTAGGAACAAAGCTGGGAAAACTGATCTGTACCGTTGTTCCCACATTTTCTTTAGAGTTGATGATCAGTTCGCCATTGTGGATCCTGATGATATTTCTCGCCAAAGGTAATCCGATGCCGTAACCTTCGTAATTCTTTGTATTGGAAGCACGGAAAAAAGGATCATATATTTTAGTGAATTCAGAATCCGGAATTCCAATCCCATTATCTTTTACAATAATATAAACATGGGTGTCGGTTGCACCAAGTGATACTTTAACCTGTTGGAAATTAGAATATTTGCATGCGTTATTAATGATATTCGCCATTGCAAGGTGGAGTAGCTGTTCATTCCCCTGAACTTTCAGTTTCTTCGGATTGTCTGGCAACATGCTGATATCCATAAAGACATTGTTCTTAGAATTGATCCTCGTCGCTGTTTCGATCACATCCCACAGCAATTGGTCCATTCTCACTTTGTCCATTTTTTGGATCTTGCCATCAAAACCGGTTTGGGCGATCATCAACAACGCTTTGATCTTTTTATCAAGTTTCTCAGCTTCTTCCAAAATGATCTGAAGCGTTTCCTGATAATGCTCCTCGGTTCTCTTCATAGAAAGGGCTACGTCCGCTTCGCCCATGATCGAGGTAAGAGGCGTTCTCAGTTCGTGCGACACGTTTCCGATCAAATGGTTTTGTGTTTCGAATGAAGTCTCGATCCTATTCAGCATTCCGTTGAAGGTGTCGATAAGTTCGTTCAGCTCTGTATTTCCTGGTTGAGGCTCCAAACGAAGGTGTAGATTTTCGGAACTAATTTCTTTAACCTTATTCGTTATTTTAAGAATCGGTTTGAACAACGTTTTTGATAAATAGAATGAAAAGATCATCGAGAAGAAAAGCGCCAAGATCATACAGGTGATCAAAGTTCGCTTCAAATACACCAAATAGTAAACCACATAATGGTTTTTTGCAGAAGCGATGGCAATATAATTCTTATCGTGGGAGCGGAAACTTTGCCCGATGTAATAAAGTTCCTTGTCGTTGTAGTTGGCTTCACCTTTTCGTACAATGCTTTTGAAAAAGGTATCCGGAATGTGGATCTGATGCGAGATTTTGTTGTAATTGGAATCCTTTGGAACTTCGAAAACATAATCTTTCTCCATCGGCAATTCCTCTTCTCTGGTAAGATTGGAGATGATCTGGTTGGTCGTCGTATCAATATGAGGTCTGCTTTTTTCGATTTGAACAATTGTGGTCGCGCGGATCTTCAGTAGTTCATAAAACCTCTGATGGGAAAAATTTACGATGGAAAAATAGACCAATCCACTGAAAAGCAGTATGACCACTGTAAAAACAAGCATCAGAAGAAGCATTGTCTTGGTTTGATTGGTGGATATTCTTTTCAGCATAATTTTAAGGTTTTTTCAGAACATAACCCATTCCGATCACGGTATGGATGATCTTGTTGTCATCCTGACTGTCTATCTTTTTTCTAAGATAATTGACGTAAACATCTACGACGTTGGTTCCCAGTTCATAATTCACGCCCCAAACGGCTTCCAGGATTTCCGCTCTCGAGATCACTTTTTCAGGATTGTTTAGAAAGTAGAGTAAAAGCTTGTACTCGGTTGAGGTCAATGATATTTCAGTTCCGTTTCGGCTTACTTTTTTGGTATAGTCATTTACTGTAAGGTCTTCAAATTGATAGATGTTCTCATCGTTTTCGATTTCATTGGAATCTGTGCCGCTGCTGTGACCACTTCTTCTTAGCAACGATTTTATCCTGGCAACCAACTCTATGAATTTGAAAGGTTTTACAAGATAGTCATCACCACCACTTTCCAATCCCATGACGATATTTTCTGAAGAGTCTAAAGCTGTTAAGAATAGGATAGGAACCGTTTTGTTCTTCTTTCTGATCTCTCTGCAGACCTCCAGACCGTTGATGTCTGGAAGCATGATGTCCATGATGATCATGTCGAAGTCATTATTTTCAACCATTTTGATCCCGGTAGATCCGTCCAATGCCACCGATATCTCATATTCCAATTCCTGCAATCCCTTTTTGATAAAGGATACAACGCTGGATTCATCTTCGATAAGAATAATATTTTTCATAGGAACTAAAATCAAATGGATAGCTGATTTTCAAAAATAACAATTTAAAATTAAATTCTATCCTTAAGATCCTTTACCTTTTGTGAACATGACAGGACTCTATTCAAATCATTAATTGCAGATATAGAATATTTTGAAGTTCTTAAATGATGTTTATACTTTGATCAACGAAAATCAGATGAAAATTATCTACTCTATCTGAAGTTTTTCTTATAAAGGATCAAGTCTATAAAAAATGTATTTTGTTAATTAAGATAAATCCTTTCAGTAGTTAATGATTTGGGATATCAATATTTAGTGCAGAGTCATCAGGGATTATATTATGTGTGTCAATTCTTATAATACTTCTTCTTAAACCACAGACTTGCCCTTACCAACAAGATCAGAACCGGAACTTCTACCAAGGGACCGATAACCCCGACAAAGGCCTGCGCAGAGTTGATGCCGAAAACAGAGATCGCAACTGCGATTGCCAGTTCAAAATTGTTTCCTGTGGCTGTAAATGCGATGGAAGCATTTTTGTCGTAAGGTACTTTCATCGATCGATTGATAAAGAAGCTGACAAAGAACATCAGAACAAAGTACACCACGAGTGGTATCGCAACTTTTACCACATCCATTGGTAGTTCTACTATTTTTTCACCTTTCAGGCTGAACATCAAAACAATGGTAAATAATAAGGCATACAATGTTATGGGCGATATTGCCGGTACAAATTTTCTGTTGTACCAGTCGATACCTTTCAATTTTACCAAAAAGTATCGGCTTAAGAAACCAGCCAGAAATGGAATACCCAAATAAATGAAAACGCTCTCGGTTACATCCTTCATTGATACACTTACATTGAAATTAGCCAATCCTAATTTTCCAGGTAAAACGTTAATAAACAACCAGACAAAAAAACTGTAGGTGAATATCTGAAAAATGCTATTTAAGGCGACTAGTAAGGCGGCATATTCTCTGTTTCCTTTGGCCAGATCGTTCCATACGATGACCATTGCAATACATCTTGCCAAGCCTATTAAAATCAATCCTATCATATAATCAGGCTCACTTCTTAAGAAAATAATGGCCAGTATAAACATCAATATGGGACCGATGACCCAGTTTAACAGAAGTGATATAGTGATTACCTTTTTGTCTTTAAATGCAATAGGCAAGAAAGAGTAATCTACTTTTGCTAGGGGAGGGTACATCATCAAGATCAATCCAATGGCCAGCGGAATATTTGTAGCTCCTACAGAAAGCGAATTGGTAATGTTTGTTATTTCGGGAAATATATATCCCAAGCCTACTCCAAACGCCATGGCAAGAAATATCCATAGCGTTAAGTATCTGTCGAGAAATTTTAATTTTGGTTGCATACAGTTTTAATTTATTCCTGCTGTTTTACTTCTTCTTTCCATAATGATCGTATCACGCCAAGTATCTCCTAGCTTTCCAATCTTTTCGCGATAGCCTATCATTCTGAAGCCCGAACTTTGATGAAGAGCCACTGTTGCTTCATTCTCAGGAAACATCCCGCTTTGCAATGTCCATATGCCGTTCCTTTCACTTTCTTCTATCAGTTTTTGCATTAAGGCTTTTCCAATGCCTTTTCCTTTATGATTATTGGAAATGTAGATGCTCAATTCTGCCACACCACCATAGACACATCGGTCACTCACTGCCGAGAGTGCAGCCCAGCCAACAACCGTGTTGTCAATTATAGCAACCAGTCGGCTGTGCTTTAGTTTACCTTTGTCCCAATCCTCCCAAGTCGGAACATTGGTTTCAAATGTGGCATTGCCTGTTTCAAGCCCTTGCCTGTATATTTCCGCTATGTCTGGAAAATGCCTCTTGTCTGTTGGTATTATTTCCATTCTATTTATTTATCTGCGAAAAAACATAAAACATCTCTGTGGCGATCTGCAAACTTCTCTCAGCATAGATCTGCGTCTGTTCCGGTGTGTTGTCTGAAGATTTGGGGTCATTGTACTTAATAGGAAATCTTGCCTCTGCGCCTATAACCAAAGGGCAGCCTTCATCGGCATTGTTGCACGTCATAATTGCACCAAATTCTTTTTTTGGATTAAAATCATTGCTGTATTCTTTCGAAAAGCAGATGATAGGCGCTTCATTGTCTGCATACTTTACTGCATAGACAGGATTCTCATTATCACTCAGCATCTGAATCTGAAACCCTTGGTTTTCCAAAGTTTCAGCCACTTTTGGGAACATTGCGGTCGCTTCTGTACCTCCGGAATAACAGAATACGTTTTTAATATTAAAATGATAGGCCATTGTTTGCGCCCAGATCTGGGACAGGTGACTTCTTCGGCTGTTGTGGGTACAGATAAAGTTCAGCCTGATGGTTTGGTTCGCTTCAGCTTTATTTTGTAAATGATCTATCAATGGTTGCAAAACAGTTTTTCTTTCCTCGGTGATAGAGTCTATAGAAATTGATTCTATGATCTTTGAAATGGTCTGGTTCATTTTCATTTTTATTTATTTATAAATTCTTCAATCTCCAGCACTGTTTGTTTAGCGGATCTGTTAACTCCTATCAGTGTTGCTGATGCGTAGCCACTCCAGTTACCATATCCGACAAACCATAAACCGTCTTTTTCAAGTGATCTGCTTTCAATTGTTTTAGGAATTCCTTTTTCATCTGTATGGATCAGCTTTTTCAGATATGAAGTATCATAGCCAAAGCCGGTACACCAAATCAAGGCATCAAATTCTTCGTGTTCACGAGTATACCATATCACCCCTTTATTGTAAAGTTGATGAAATGTTCCGCTGGAAACCAATACACCTCTTTCCCGAGCTTCTTTAACGGGCGGAACCATCACGATATTTCCTAAATTATACTTCGATGAATCAAAAGGTTTTCCTTCTTTTTCCGCCTTATATTTTGCCGAGGCAACATTGAACAGATAGTATCCGTCCACATCATCAGGCAGAAATTGAGGTTCGCTTCTTGTAGACCATTTGGTCTCAGTGATTTTAGAAACCTCGGCAACAATCTGAGCTCCCGAATTGCCCTCACCGATGACCAGTGTTTTCTTATTGATAAAATCTTCTGGCTTTTTATAATTCCGTGAATGGATCTGGGTTCCCTTAAAATCTTCAGCTCCCTCCAAATGAGGAATAATCGGATTGCCCCAGGTTCCTGTAGCTGAAATAATTGCTTTTGACCTAATGGGATTTTGCTGAGTAAAAACAGTGAAATGACCTCCTTCTTTTTTGATATCAATCACTTCAATACCTCTTTGGACATTTAACTGATAATGCTCTTCATATTTTGCCAAATAATTAACAACTTCCTGTCTTGAAGGAAATTGATGTTCACTTTTGGGCATTAACCAACCAGGTAAAGAACTGTAATCTGCCGGGGAAAAAAGCGTAAGACTGTCCCAAGCGTGTAACCAAGCACCGCCTGGAAGATCCTGCTTATCTAAAATTAGAAAATTGAGTTTGGCTCTCCTAAGATAATACCCGCAAGCTAGGGCACTTTGACCACCTCCAATGACCACCACATCAAAAATTTCTTCCATTGATTGATTTTATTTTAATTCAGATGAGCTTAAATATAGAATGTTACTGTTTACGGGTTAACAGCATCCACCGCCAGGAGTACAGCTGTTATTTTGATTTATGGTAATTTCTGTCAGATTTCTCTTTACTTTTGCTGACGGAATTCCGCAAGCATCCTGAGCAAGACAAGCAGTGGTCTTACTTTTCAGAACAAAAACTTTCCCATTGAACTCCAGATCGTATTTGCCAATGGTATTGCTTTGATATTCCACTTCGATCTCATTATTTTCAATCCCTAATTTTTCTTCAGAAAGTTTGATAATATTGAGCAGTTTTCCGGGTTTTAACCTGTGCTCGTAGTCGTCTGCATTCCATAACTGGAAATTGACCACTGATTCCTCACGGATCACTCCGCCACAATCAATGAATTTTTTATTGATCTGTCCGACTTCCGTCACGTGGAAATGTTCAGGTATCAAAGTCCCGTCTTCCAATTGAAACTCTACATTCTCCAATGTTGGCAAGATCTCTTTTATTTGTTCTAGTGTCATAGTATTTTGTTTTAATTGTTTTTAATTTGATGGAAGCGATTTGAAAGTCTAAAAATATATTGTACTAATGCAATATTGCGATATTTAAAAGTAAAAAAATGCATCAACAACATTTCTGATCAGTAACGGTATTAATGATCTTTGAAAAGTAATCCTTCAGGATCTCGAAAGTATTTTCATCGATACAGTAGCATACTGAATTTCCCTCAATGTTCCCTTTTATCAAACCGGCATTTTTCAGTTCTTTCAAATGCTGGGATATGGTGGGTTGCGCCAAGGGTAATTCATTGACAATGTCTCCCGTGATACACGTATTTACCTTGAGCAGGTATTCTATGATAGCAACTCTGGCAGGATGTCCCAATGCTTTTGCTATCACTGCTATTTTATTTTGTTGATCTGTAAAGTGATCCGTCTTTGTAGCTCCCTTAATAATTTAATATTGCAATATTACGATATATTTTATTGATAAGAAAAATTAATTGATGTAAAATTGAAAATTTATGTAAATTCGTAGCATATTTTCACATAATTGATCCCAATATAATTTCTTCCGAATTTAGTTCTTCTCCGGAATTAACTGATAAGCTTTATCAAAACGGTATCCTGAAAACATACCACGAAGGCCATATCATTCTGGATGAAAATGCAATTCAGGAAATGTTCCGTTTGCAGTTTTTCCATATGTATGGTGTCATCGGAAGCGCAGTTGTCACAGGAATGATTTCTGTATGGCTATTCAAAAAGTTTAAAATAAAAACCATTTACGGAGAAAAAATTTCAATTGCTCCTAAACTTTTAACAAAGGACAAATAACGGAGATTTGATCTTCTTGTTTGGTTAGGCAATTACCGGAGCTTGTCCCGGATCTCTTTTTGCACAAATCGGAACAGGAGCTTTTGCGGTTATCATTACTTTGGTGAGTGTTGTTCTCGTAACCTGGGTCTATGGGTATTTCCGAGATAAGCTACCGTATTGATTTTTAGAATGCTACGTAAAAAATTTTGTAATATCACTAAGTGGGAGATTTTGTAAAATGAAATATAATGGTTTCTTTAGCTTACATCACTGATATTGCCTTTGAAACGAACCGTATGTACATTTTTTTCAATAGTTTAAATCGTGAGGAGAAAAATAGTATTTAATCAATAATCCTAATGTCACGACGCAATAAAGAAAGTTTGCAACAGCAATAATCCTGATAAAAAGTGTCCAACTTTCTTTTGTTATGTGCTGTTTGTTTTTACTTTACATTGATGTCGTCATACAATTTATCAACTACTTTTTCTAAAATTTCTCCTGTTTCATTAAAGCTGGTGTTTGTCAATATGGATATTCCTATATTTTGTTTAGGATAAATCACAAACCAATTCTGCATTCCGTATATCCCTCCGTGATGTCTATAAATTAATTGATTCTCATTTTCTATGATGTACCAATGATAGCCTTCCCAAAAATCAGAACCTTCTTTATATAATTTTTTATGGGATTCGTTTACAATAGGATTTGATTGGTTTATTTGCAATTTCATATATTTCACTAAATCCGGAGCAGTAGAGTGTAATCCTGAAATTCCGCCCCATAAAGTTCTGTTGAAGTTTGGCATCAACTCGTTTTTATCGTTATAGCCTTTTACCAATCTTGTTCTGTCATTTTCATTGAGTGTAAACTTGGTTTGGTCCATGTTATTGGGCTTCAAAACAAATTCAATGACCAACGCCTCAAAAGGCTTTTGATATGCTTTTTCAAGTATGTATGCTGTTAACTCCGGAGCTGTGTTTGAATAGGAATAGAGTTCTCCAGGTTTCGTTTCAATTTTGATAAGTTTTAATCCTTCAAAAAAAGCCTTTTTATTTTCGCTTTTTATGGGCATGTTAGGAAATCCACTAGTATGGGTGATGAGGTGTTTGATTCTTATAGGTTCACCTTTAAATTCTAAATTGGGATAAGGTTCGTCAAGATAGATTCTAATATCATCATCTAAATTTATTTTTTTATCAAGTACGGCTTTAGCGGTTATATAACCCGTAAAAATTTTAGTTACAGAAGCTAATTCATAAAGTGTAGAATCGGTGGGTTTGTTTCCTTTTCCAATCGTTAATTCTCCAAAATGTTTTATGGTGGATTTTCCATCTTTAAGCACTGCAATGGAAACAGAATGAAATCTTTTGTCCTCTAATAACTGAAGCGCATTTTTTGTAATTGCATTTTCAATCTTTTGTTTATTGATTGGTTGAACACTTTTACACCCAAGTAAGACAAAAAATAAAATAGGGATTAAATATTTCATAGCTTCTAAATTTTTATTTGATATTCGTAATCTGATGCAAATATGCTGTAGAGTATCTTGAAAAAAGTCCATGTAAAAAAAGTCGAACTCATTTCAATGAATAAAATGAGTCCGATTATCTACAAATCAAAGTTCGAGTATTTACAATTGATTAATTATCAGCTATTTCTGAATGCTGTTGGGGTTTGATTCGTGTGTTTTTTAAATGAAGTATGAAAAGAAGATTTTGAATTGAAACCCACTTCATATAAGATTTCTAAAACGGTTACTTCTTTTTTTGAGGCATCTCTTAGAATCGTCATTGCTTTTTTGACGCGGTATTCATTTACAAAATCAAAAAAATGCTGATTGAGGTGATGGTTAATTAATACAGATAACTCACGAACAGGAATATTCAACTGGTCTGCCAGTTCCTGAATCGTTAATGAAGGTTCTAAAAAGGGCTCTTTTTCAACCATGAAATTTTTAAGCTGTTCAATCCGAATTTTTTTTGTTTCTTCGGTTTTATTTTCAACTTCAAGAATGTCAGCAAAATCTTTTGTTGGCTGTAATGTAGAATCAATTCTGCGAAAAAGCTCAGGATAATTTAATGCCTTTAATATGAACCAACAGGCAGCCAATAAAAAGGAAGTTCCTGCCAGAATATGAAGCCAAATAAACAAATCGTTGTATGTGGTATATCGTATGATATTTTTAAAAATAATGCATATATGTATGAATAAGAAAATGATGGTAAGTTGAAACAGCCATTTGTACAACAAGGTGTTGGGATTCGTGTAGTTTTCACGATAAATCTTCTTATATTTTTTGAGTATTATGAATACGCCAACGATATAAAAGAAAAACTGCAGTTCCCCGATGAGTTGATAAACAAACATTTCAGGAGAGCTCCACATAGCTGTAAAGAAATCTTCTTTTGCAGCACCGGCTATTTACTTCTACTTTAATATCGAAAATCACAATCCAAAATCTTACTAATATGAAAACTTCAGAACAATTTTCATTCTTAAAACTCGAAAACGAAGTTTTGGAAAGTGCAATCAAACAGGTTAACCAAGATTACAATGTCATTCAGATCTTTTATAACAAAAGTGTACATTCTCAGTATTCTCATCTAATTATTAATTTGGAACACCAAAAGGATATTGATAAGTTAAAATAAAAACACTGGATAAAAAAAGCCTACTATGAGCATAAAGTGCATATCCATCTATTTTACAATACTCAATTCCATCATAAGTTTGACTCAGGACATCCCTATGTTGAATATTACTGCAAACCATCTGCTTTGATCTATCAAAATGAGCATTATGGAAATCACCTTTTGATTGATAGAAATTGGAAAAAGTTCAACAAAAAGTTTGAAAATTACAAGGAAATATTTTACCCCGATCACAATTTATTATTGTCTCAAACACGTGAATTCATTAAGGACAAATCGTTTGTAAGTGTTTTCCTCAGCTATGAAAAGGTGATTAGGTATGACTTGGAATATCTTGAAAACCTATATACAGGATTTTCCTTTGATACAAAAAACCTGCACTAGCGCATTTATAATTTAGTACCCTATACTCCTGAGATTCAAAAATATTTTGTAAAACAAAATGGAAAGAAATATTATCTGATCAGTTTATTTGACAAAGCAAGAAGATCAGCTCGTGAGGATGAACTTATGTATGAAAACGAATTCTTTGAAGCAATTGGTATTGCAGAAGAAAGTCTTTTCAGTATGATAGAAATACGCTTAGACTAATTGAAAAAACAGATCAAAAAATCACCTCGTCACATTGTGACATCTTTTGAAATACCCGATGTTTTGGCGGATAACAATGATAAAATTGTCGATAAAGCAGTCAAAATCATTATAAAGTTGGAAAATACAGAAGAGATCTATCTGTTTCATAAAGCCACCTATGGAAACAATATTACCTATTATCTGCTTATAATTGCTCATAATGTTAGTAATGAAAAATTGAAAGAGACCCAATATTATCTTAAAAGTAAAGCTGGCAAACAATATGATTTTGTGCTTATCAGCCACGACCGCAATTGGATTCAGCAACACCTATTCAAGTATCAAAATTTCTTTGCCAAGATTATACAGGGTAAAAACAGGATTTACGCTTCAAGTCCATATCATCCCGAGCCACATTGGGAATCTCCCCATCATCTGCACCAAGACTTGGATTCATATTACAAATCAGCAAAAGGCAATGGCTTGCAGTTTTTTAGTATCGTTGGGAATGAAAATGACAACCATCAGGGAATACCATTTCTTTTCGCTTTATTCTTCCTTTCGTTTTGCAGAACCTACATTTTTGTGAAGCCCTGCTATATGCCCAACTATTTGTCCTTTCAATCATTATGGCAACTATGCTTATACGCCAATCCGGATATGATACGCTATCAACATTTATATGATGGATTCCTGCTTAAACTTATTCCCACTTTGGAATACCATAAATTTCTACGCCATAAGTTTACTTGTCTTGACAAGGAAGTAATAGACCATATGAAAGTCATCGTGGAAAAGCTGATGAATGACCTTGATGAATTGGTCAAAGAAGAAGGATTAATTGATAAAACAGAAAAGGATGGAACAATTGAATGAAAATCTAAGCAAAGCTATTATTCGGTTTATAGAAGACCACCCTCCAAAAACTATAAAAAGAAATCTTTTTTCATTATTTGTAGACTATACTTATACTTTAAAGGGAGGAACTCCAAATGATCTGGATAACATTCTGTTTGATTTCAAAGAACTCTTTATCTTTCTTGATAAAATAGAGGATGAAATGGAAAACATCAAGGATGGTAAAAATATAAATTTGTAGTGTGATTTGCTAAGCAATATATAATTACAGGATCAAGATCAAAACCTG
>NZ_LSHB01000031.1 GCF_001643375.1 Chryseobacterium sp. FP211-J200 | reverse complement strand
ATAATGCACTACGAGTTAAAGTTAGTAATTCCTTACAAGACCTTTTACGATTTTAATGACATTTGGCATCGCTTTGTTGGCCGCTTCCAAAACTTCGTCGTGAGAAACTGCGAATGCAATGTCTGGTCCTCCAAGATCGGTGATGATTGATAAACAGAAACAATCCATTCCCTGATGTTTCGCAACGATCACTTCCGGAACAGTGCTCATTCCAACAGCATCGCCACCAATGGCTTTGATCATTCCGTATTCTGCTGGTGTTTCGAAAGTTGGTCCAGTCAAAGCGACGTAAACACCTTCTTTGATATCAATTTTTTCTTCAACCGCTACAGACTTCGCAATCTGAATCATCTTGCGGTTGTAAGGCTCGCTCATGTCGACAAAACGAGGTCCGAATTCGTCGATGTTTTTTCCTCTCAAAGGATGTTCCGGTAACATATTGATGTGATCGGTCAGGATCATGATGTCAGCCACTTTGAAGTCTGGATTCACGCCACCGCAAGCATTGGAAAGAATCAAATTCTTGATTCCCAACAAATGGAAAACACGGAAAGGAAACGTAACAGTTTCGATAGAATGACCTTCATAATAGTGAAAACGGCCGCTCATCATCAATACTTTTTTACCTTCCAAAATCCCATAGATCAACTTTCCGCCGTGACCAACAACTGTGGTTTGAGGGAAATTCGGAATGTCCTTGTAATCTAAAGTGTGAATCGCCTCAACCTCATATTGAAGCCTGCCTAAACCAGAACCCAATACAATTGCAAAATCAGGTGTTTCACTGATGATATTCTTGATGAATTCTGCTGTCTCTTTATACTTTTCTAACATAATTTTGAATGATCTGGTTAAAATCCTCGCGTTTGTCGATCTCTACATTGATCGGCCAATAAAAAATCTTATTTCGAAGATAATCAAAAGTCTTGAGGCGAACATAATCTTTTTCAGTTGTCAAGATCACCTTATATTCCCCCAGTTTTTTGTACTCTGCTGATATCTTTTTGATGTCATCATCTGTAAAGTTGTGGTGGTCTTTGTACTGTAGATGCTTGACTTTCTTGTTGTATTTGGAAATTTCTTTCAATAATTGAGAAGGATTTGCTATACCTGTTATTAATAAAACATCATAGTAATCCAAGTTTTTCACGGGCATCATGCTATCAACGCCCATGATATTCTCGTCATAGGCAATCGATGAAAAAAATACCTTTTGATAATGCTGAGGTCTAATTCTAGAGATGTAATATTGTTTTTTCTCTTCGGTAAGGTCATCTGGACATTTGGTCACCATGATAACATTGGCCCGGCTCATGCCATGTCGGCTTTCTCTAAGGTCGCCGGCTGGTAAGATGAAATCTTTGAAATACGGGTCGTTGTAATCTGTCAAAAGCAGATTCATTCCAGGTTTGATCGCACGATGTTGGTAGCTGTCGTCCAGAAGCAGAACTTCCAGATCCATATCTTCGATGATTTTCTTAGCCCCGAAAACGCGGTCTTCACAAACGCCGATCACAAAACGATTTCGGAAACGTTCGAATAATTGCATCGGCTCATCACCAACCAGTTTGTAATTGCTGTCGTAATTTACAATGCCGTAGCCTTTTGTGACTCTTCCGTATCCACGAGATAAAACGCCGGTTCTGTAATATTTGGACAGATATTCTGCCAAGTACATGACCATTGGTGATTTTCCGCTGCCACCAACCGACAGGTTACCGACACCTATGATGGGTGTTCTGAATTTCGAAGAAGAAAATAATCCCCAATCATACATCCGGTTTCTGATAGAAGTGCCGAGATGATAACCTAGGGAAAAGGGGTAGAGATACCATCTTTTCATAGATTGCAAAAATACAATTTTCAAATTTCTAATTGCAAGAATATTAAACAGGAAATTGTTAAAATTCAATCGTTATTACAAATGAATGAAAACCTTATCTTTGCAATCTTATAAATATTGAATATGATATTATCTATGACAGGTTTTGGGAGAGCCGAAACTGTTTATGAAGGGACCAAAATAACGGTGGACATCAAATCGCTGAACAGCAAAAACTTCGATCTGAATGTCAAGACACCATTGAGATATAAAGAAAAAGAATTCGAGATCAGGAAACTGCTCAATGACAAGATCCTTCGTGGAAAAGTAGATTGTTACATCAATTGCGAAAGTCTTGAAGATAGCAACGATGTGAAGATCAACCATGATATCGTAAAAAATTACATGGATCAGCTAAGAGCTGTTGCTTCCGACGCACCAGAATTTGAATATCTCAAAATGGCGGTCAGAATGCCAGATGTTCTATCCACAAAAAATTCTGACCTTGACGAAAACGAGTGGAAATCTCTTCTTGTGGTTGTACAGGATTCGGTAAGTAAATTTATTGAATTCCGTCAGACCGAAGGGAATAATTTGGCTGAGGAAATTGAGAAGATCGTTCAAAATATCGAGAATAATCTCAATCAAGTTGCTCAATACGAGTATGAGAGAATCCAACCGATCAAGGACCGTTATCAATCTGCACTTAAGAATTTTGAAAATATCGACGAGACAAGATATTACCAGGAAATGGTCTATTTTGTTGAGAAATTAGATATTTCCGAAGAGAAAGTGAGACTTTCCCAACATATCAAATATTATCTTGAAGTGATGAGAAATGAAGATTTCAATGGGAAAAAATTAGGCTTCATTGCTCAGGAAATGGGAAGGGAAATCAATACTTTGGGTTCAAAAGCCAACCATTCCGAGATCCAGAAATTGGTTGTTGAGATGAAGGATGATCTTGAAAAAATCAAAGAACAAACGCTTAATGTACTATAAAAGATGAATTATAATTGATGAATGATGGCTTTTCAGTCTAAAATTCATCAATTATTGATTATCACTTATCAATTATGGAAAAAGTTATCATATTCTCCGCACCATCCGGAAGTGGAAAAACAACTTTGGTGAAACACGGTTTGTCGGTTGTGCCAGAACTCTGTTTTTCGATTTCCGCAACGACAAGACAACCGCGAGGCGAAGAAAAACACACCGAAGATTATTACTTCCTGACGCCGGAAGAATTCAGAGATAAAATTTCAAAGGATGAATTTGTAGAATTCGAGGAAGTTTATACAGACAAATATTATGGAACGTTGAAATCTGAAGTCGAAAGGATTTGGAGTCAAGGCAAAGTTGTTATCTTCGATGTTGATGTCAAAGGCGGAATCAAACTGAAAGAGATTTTTGGAGACAAAGCTTTATCGATTTTTGTAATGCCTCCAAGCATCGCCGAGTTGGAACAAAGATTGATAAAAAGAAATACCGATTGCGCAGAAACCATCAAAACAAGAGTGGAAAAAGCAGGCGAGGAAATGACCTATCAAAAACATTTCGATAAGATCATTATTAATACAGATTTGGACACGGCAAAAGCCGAAGTCGAGAAAATAATTAATAACTTTATCAACGAATAAAATCTGAAACACATAATGGACAAAACATTAGACAACGCCATAAATAACATGCCTGTCAAAGGCTTTCTTGATCTTAAGGAATTTGCGATTCCGACCGGAGACGATCTTATAAAAGCAATTCTTGACCTCAAAAAAGAAAAAAATGCCGTGATCTTGGCGCATTATTATCAGCCGGGACCGATTCAGGATATTGCCGACTTTTTGGGTGATTCTCTCCAATTGGCGAGACAAGCCAAAGAAACCGATGCCGATATGATTGCATTTTGTGGCGTTCACTTCATGGCAGAAGCAGCGAAGATCCTTAATCCAACCAAAAAAGTCGTTTTGCCTGACACGCTTGCGGGTTGTTCATTAGCAGATGGCTGTTCTGCGGAAGGCCTCAACAAAATGCGTGAGCAATATCCAAATGCATTGGTCGCTACTTACATCAACTGTAATGCGGAAACCAAAGCCGCTTCGGACATCATCGTGACAAGTTCCAACGCAGAACAGATCATCGAGGCTCTTCCAAAAGACCGCCCGATCATCTTCGCTCCGGACAAAAATCTTGGACGTTATCTAAGCAAAAAAACTGGTCGCGACATGATCCTTTGGGACGGAAGCTGCATCGTGCACGAAGCATTTTCTATGGAGCGCATCGCACAACAATTGGCCGACCATCCCAACGCAAAACTGATCGCGCATCCGGAAAGCGAAACACCGGTTTTGGAATTGGCACATTTCATCGGCTCCACTTCAGCGCTTCTGAATTATGTAGAACAGGACGATTGCCAGCAGTTCATCATCGCAACAGAGGAAGGGATTCTTCACGAAATGAGAAAGCGCGCACCGCATAAAGAACTGATTCCAGCCTTAGTTTTCGACGAAAGCTGCAACTGTTCCGAATGTTTTTACATGAAACGAAACACGCTCGAAAAGCTCTACCTGTGCATGAAGTATGAACTTCCCGAGATCACCATGGACGAAGACATTCGCCTGAAAGCCTTGAAACCAATCGAAGCCATGTTGGAACTTTCCAAAAGCATCAAATAAAAAATTACAAACCTTATCCTTCCGATGAGGTTTTTTTGTGCTGGTATTTGGGCAATCCCCTCGCCAGATCTTGGCCACCGCTCGGGTCGGGCTATCCGTTGCAATCTTTTTTGTGGACGGCATTTTCCCTGTGGTTGAACTTGATCAACGCCACAAAAAAGGATTTCCACTACTATCCCTATTGCAGCTGCGCAAGAAGGAACGTTTTCAGCAATATTTTAACACTTTACTATCCTATTGTCATTCCGGAGGAATCTCAACAGCTTAGATTTCTCCGGAATGACAAACTTTGTATTTATATTAATTTCTTTTTTGAGCAAAGCACCTTTATTTCAATCTTTTTTATTTGATTTTCGGAATCGCTGAATCTTCGATTTGTGAACCTTAAAATGTTTTCAATAAAATAGAAAAATCTTTGCGAGCTTTGCGTTCAAATTTTCTAATCTAAAACTAACAGATCAGAAAGTTTTTCTACTTTTAGCAGATGAAATCAAAAATCATTTTAGAAGACATAAAAATCTACGCCTATCACGGCGTTTTGCCAGAAGAAGCCATCATCGGAAATCATTACGTTGTGAATCTGGAAGTGCATGCTGATCTGAAAAAGGCATCACAGTCGGATGACCTTAATGACACCATTAATTATGCGGAGATCAATGACATCATTCATCAGGAAATGAATGTCCGTTCCGAACTTTTGGAACATGTCATCGGAAGGATCATCAATAAAATCGAAAACCAATTCCCACAGATCACATTCATCAAGATCAAATTGAGCAAGACCATTCCACCAATGTCAGGCGAAATGAAAGGTGTGAGTTTGGAATTTGAGAAGGAAATTAATTAATTCTGTGGCTTCTAGAGCCTCAGCCTGACAATGGGAAAATTACTACTAAATTGCTCATGTGCCACTTTGAGGCTCTCGAAAGGTTTTAAATTAAAAATGTTAATGAAATCTTAAAATTTGGTATTGCGTTTGATGCAAAAGATTCAAATTCAAAATTACATGAAAACATATCTTGCAGTTGCCATTGCTGCGCTCGGTTTTATCATTGCTGCTGCATTCTTGGGAAATGCCATCAAAAACCGGAACAAATCCGAAAATACAGTTTCAGTTACAGGACTCGGTTCCAAAACCTTTACTTCTGACCTGATCTCTTGGTCGGGTAGCTTTTCCAAAAATAGTTTCGAGCTGAAAACAGCTTACGACGATTTGGCAATTGACAGAAAAGTGATTTACGATTATCTGAGATCCAAAGGCGTAAAGGAAAGCGAGATGATCTTTTCGGCCGTCGATATTCAGAAACAATTCAGAAGTTTTACAGATTCCAATGGAACTTATCAGCAAGGGGAATTCTCAGGTTATAATCTGACTCAAAGCGTCTCCATCAAATCGAAAGAAGTTTCAAAGATCGAGAATATCTCCAGAAACATCACAGAGATCATCAACCGCGGCATCGAATTTACATCCTCGTCGCCTCAATATTTCTACACCAAATTGGCAAACGTAAAACAGGAAATGATTGCCAACGCGACCAAAGATGCCAAAGAACGCGCGGAGAAAATTGCTGAAAATGCTGGAAGTGGTCTTGGAAATTTGAAGAAGGCAACCATGGGCGTCATCCAAATTACAGCGCCCAATTCCAACGAAGATTATTCCTATGGCGGAACTTACAACACGACTTCCAAAGATAAGGAAGCCAGCATCACCATAAAACTCGAATACGAGGTGGATTAATAAACAAAAGGAGCACTTTAAAATGCTCCTTTTGTTTTGTGATTATTATTGATCTACTGTTTCGTTTTGCTGTCAAAGACCAAAGTTACTGGGCCATCATTGATCAGGGAAACTTTCATGTCTGCGCCAAAAATGCCGCTTTCTATCTTCAAACCAGATTTTTTGATCTCTTCTTTGAAGTGTTCAAATAAAGGAATGGCTTTGTCCGGTTTTGCCGCTTTGATGTACGATGGTCGATTGCCTTTTTTATAATCGGAAATTAAAGTGAATTGGCTGATACAAAGGATCTCGCCATTGATGTCTTTTACAGAATGATTCATTTTCCCATCTTCATCTGAGAAAACCCGCACGTCCAAGACTTTTTTCACAAGCCAATCTGCGTCGGAAATTTCGTCTGCTTCGTCAACACCGATTAACAGCATTAGACCTTTTTCTATCTTTCCGACAATTTCATTATCAACTTTGACATGGGCTTTGGAAACACGCTGGAGAACAACTTTCATTTTAAAAGAAAATATTAGACTTTAAAATTAATTATAGATCGATAAAATATTGGAATTGGAATCGAAACTATAGCCATAAGTTTTAGGCGCTATCTTTGCGACTGCGGTAGGTTGTCCAGTGATGAGAATCCATTCTGCATTATCTTTTGGGCAATGGATCGCGGTTCCATTTTTAACTTCCAAAGTTGTGTCTTTGTCTGGACAAATATGTGGCGCATTCTTGTCATAAACTTTGAATCCGCTGGTGATCCGGACAACGATCAATCCTCTGGTTCCAGATCCCTCTTCGTTGACATCGACCCAACCTCCGACATTTTGCAATGCGTAATAAGATGGCAAACTGAGATTGAGCTGAACGGAAACATTTGCATTGGGAAAGCAACTCACGGTTTCATTACGTTCACTACAAGAGCTGGTGAAAGTTAATAAACTGAAAGTCAGTAATGATATAAAAAGAGATAGGTTTTTTTTGATCTTCATTTCAAAATTAATTATATATTTGTAAACTCAATCTGAGACAAAATAGTATCCGGCAAAGGTCGGATTATTTTTTTATACAAACGATAAATTTTATTGTTATGAACTACGTAACCAAAGAAGGTTTGGACAAAATGAAGTCTGAACTAGAACAACTTGAAACCATAGAAAGACCAAAAATAACACAGCAAATTGCTGAAGCAAGAGATAAAGGCGACCTGTCTGAAAATGCAGAATATGATGCTGCAAAAGAAGCGCAAGGCATGTTGGAAATGAGAATTTCTAAACTGAAAGATATCGTATCTACTTCCAAGATCATCGATGTGACACAGCTGGATCTAAGCAAAGTTTCTATCATGACTACAGTTAGGTTGAAAAACAATGCTACAAAAGGTGAGCAAAAATTTACACTTGTTCCTGATAATGAAAGCGATATAAAATCTGGAAGGATCTCTGTGAATACACCAATTGCAAAAGGGCTTTTGGGTAAAGTTGTAGGAGAAACGGCTGATATCATTTTGCCAAATGGTAACAAACTTTCTTTCGAAGTTTTAGAGATCTCACTTTAGAATAGAGGTCATATTGGTTTAATAATTGCTGAGATTTTTAAAGGTCAATATTATATTATGAGCAGTATTTTTTCAAAGATCATCAATGGGGAAATCGACAGTTACAAAATTGCAGAAGACGATAAACATATCGCTTTCCTAGATGCAATGCCATTGGTAAAAGGTCATACATTGGTCGTTCCTAAAAAAGAGACCGATTTGATATTCGATATGGAAGCTGAAGATTACAAAGATCTTTGGGCGTTCACACAGGATATTGCAAAACAGATCAAAAAAGCGATTCCGTGCAAAAGAGTAGGAATAGCGGTAGTGGGATTGGAAGTACCTCATGCCCATATACACCTTGTCCCTCTTAATAGTATTGAGGACCTTAATTTTAAAAATGTTAGGCTTATATTTTCAGCTGACGAGTACAAAGAAATTCAACAATCCATAATAAATGCATAAAAGAAGTTTCGGCTTCTTTTTTTTAATTAATAGAATTCAAAATATTTATGAATCCAAATCAATGTTCATTTTGCGGTAGAAAAAAGAATGAAGTTCAAATTCTGATCTCTGGACAAAATGGCTTTATATGTGAAAATTGTATAGAACAGGCCCATGCAATTGTAAAAGATAGTGCAACGCAAAGCCCGGAAACTACTATGGCATCCTCTTTATCTGAGTTGAAAAAACCAAGAGAGATCAAATCTTTCCTTGACGAATATGTGATCGGGCAAGACCAGGCGAAGAAACAATTGTCCATTGCTGTTTACAACCATTATAAAAGAATACTCCACGCTAAAGACGAAAACCGTGAAGTGGAGATAGAAAAGTCCAACATCATCATGATAGGGGAAACTGGAACAGGGAAAACATTGTTGGCAAAAACAATCGCTAAACAACTGAATGTCCCATTCTGTATCGTAGATGCTACGATCCTTACAGAAGCGGGCTATGTTGGAGAAGATGTTGAAAGTATCCTTTCCAGATTGCTCATGGTGGCAGACTATGATGTGGAAAAAGCTGAAAAAGGAATTGTCTTTATCGATGAGATCGATAAGATCGCGAGGAAATCCGATAATCCTAGTATTACGCGTGACGTTTCTGGAGAAGGTGTTCAGCAAGGAT
Organism: Chryseobacterium sp. FP211-J200; assembly: GCF_001643375.1. Taxonomy (GTDB): domain Bacteria; phylum Bacteroidota; class Bacteroidia; order Flavobacteriales; family Weeksellaceae; genus Epilithonimonas; species Epilithonimonas ginsengisoli. The sequence continues at coordinate 22,951 of NZ_LSHB01000031.1, read as the reverse complement.
TGTTGAAACTTCTGGAAGGAAGCATCGTGAATGTTCCACCTCAGGGAGGACGTAAGCATCCAGATCAGAAGTATATTCAGGTCAATACACAGAATATTCTTTTTATTGCTGGAGGTGCTTTTGATGGGATGACAGAGATCATCGAAAGGAGATTGAACAAACAGGCGATCGGGTTTTCTAAAGATAAATTGGAGAAAACTGAGGATGAAGATTACATCCTAAGTCAGATCAATGCGATCGATCTGAAGAGCTTTGGCTTGATCCCAGAGCTTTTGGGCAGGTTTCCAATCATCACCTATCTTGAGAAATTGACAAAAGAGGTGCTGGTAAGAATTATGAAAGAACCTAAGAATTCAATCGTCAATCAGTTTACAGAACTTTTTAAAATGGATGATGTGAAGCTCGAATTTACGGATAAAGCGATAGCAGAAATAGTGGAAGATACTATGAGTAAGGGACTTGGAGCTCGAGGATTGCGAGGGACAACCGAAAAAGTATTGGAAGATTATATGTTTAATATTGAAAATAATCAAGAGGTGAAAATAGACTCAATATTATAAAATCTTTAATAATTGGAAGATTATTTCCGAATATTCAAAAATGTAATATCTTTGCAAGATAAACACACAAATAATATGAACACAATGATCAAAAAATTATTTTTATTAAATTTAGGATTTTTCTCTAGTATGGGCTTTTCTCAAGTTCTTACTTATGTAGGGAATTCAGCTTTGGTGACCATTCAGCCTCAGACTTTGGTGTACAACGGTGGAGGTTTGCAGACAGCTAGCTTATCTACTATTAACAATGCTGGTAATATTATGCTGAATGGTATTCCTACGGGAAATACCACTACGAATCCGAAACTGATTATAGATCCTTCATCTACTTTTAGAATCGTAGCTTCTACTACAAATGCTGCCACAGATTATGGGCAGTTGTATATAACAGGAATTGAACAAGGTAATATTTCTGGCGTAGTGAATAAGGAATATACTTCAGAATTTTTGAATGGTCCTACAGGTAACCAACAGACAGGATTACCTTTCTATAATTTTACTACTACTCAACTGGAGGATGCATTTGGAGCAGGAAATCTGAATGTTACAAATACGACCAACAATTCTTCTGGAAGATTCAATATAGCATCTGTATTTTGGTGGAACAACGCAAGAGCACGTTTCGATCAAGTTGCCAAAGGCGGAACTGCTTATGATGCTAATGGAAATCCATCAGCTGCATTCATCAGTCCGATGACCTATTATATTCTTCCTAGAAGAAAAGCAGATGGGACATTTTTTTGGAATCCGACCACAGAGAAGAAAACTTTTAGAGGAACTCCAGCATCCGATTTGACACCAAGTAATGTTCAAATGACTCTAACGGGTGGATACACCGGAGGATTTGGAGTAAATGGCAACGCCGCAAACTTTTTTGGCGAAAGATATTATAGTTATTTAGATGATCCTTTTAGAAGGTCGTCTAGTTGGCCAGCGGATTATGCCTTGAATCTTTATCAATTGGCAAACCCATTCCTTACAAATCTGGATCTGAAGTTTATTGGCAGAACAGATGATGATGTCAATAATGGAAGTGATGGTAACCGTATTGCTGACCTGGAAGGTGTAGCTTATTATGGAAATAGTAATGTGAACTGGAATGTAGCAATCGGATCTAAATACCCAAGTCCAGCAGTAGTATTAAAAATTTCTGATGGTTATTTCCAGGCAGGAGATGTAAAGAGTACAATGATAAAGCCTATGGGCGCTTTCATTGTGAAATTAAAAATAGATCCCAGCCAGGAGCAGACTACCCAGACTCTTAATTTGACAAGAACAAGAAGATTTAATGCTACATCTCGTTTACTGGGAACAGATTATTCAGTAACTGCCAATAAGTCTACCTCTAACCTAGAAGGTATTGATGCTGATAAGATCGTAAAACAGGTTGCGGTAGTAATGTATGATTTGGATGGTTACGAACTAGACAGAACCTACTACGCCATCTCACCTTCGGCAAAAAATGGATATAGTACTTTAGCAACTTTACAAGCTTATTCTGGTGACAGAAGGATCTATACAAAAGAAGAAAAATATGACGGTGGTTTGGATGCCAACTACAATGATAAGCTTTACATCAATGAAGCCAATGAGATCGATTTCAAATCAAAACAAATTCCTCTTTATATAGATTTTGCCGACGAACCTTATCAATTGAAGTTTGAGGTGTATGAAAAAGGAGAAAGAGTAGCAGACGGACTTTCAAATGGTAATAGTTTCTACTTTAAAAATGCTGATGGTCAATTTGTGAAGATCGTAGACGGAGATAGTATAGCGATGAATGGTTCTCAACAGAATTTAGGATTATATTATGAGATGCCGGCAGGTGGAACTTTAGGAACAGATAATGCTGCTAAAGCTCAAACCGTTATTGCAAAAAAAGATTCTCAATGGGTTGTAAGGTTTGCTAAAGATTGGAAAAATGCTTCAGTAGAAGTTTATTCTGCAGCTGGACAACTTCTGAATTCAAAATCACAGATATCTACATGCACTGACTATACCATTCCCCTTAACTATCAGGCAAAAAGCGTTTTCGTTGTAAAAGCTACTTCTGATAAGGGAGAAGTTGTTATCAAAAAAATTATTAACTAGGACACACACACAAATACATGCATATGAAGAATTTACTATCAAAAAGAACTTATAGCTTCTTGTTAGTATTAATAAGTATATTGAGTTTCGCACAATCAGTTCCGCCACCACCAGATAATCCAGAATCGGGAGGTATTGGAGGATATCCAGCGTCTCCTATAGATGCCTACACTTTCGTTTTGTTTGTCTTGGCAATTGCCATGATCGTATTTTTTGTACTGAAACAAAAACAAAGGATCATAGAATAAATTATATTTTTTTTAATATATTAAACTCACTTTTTTAGTGGGTTTTTTTTATTTTTACTCAATGAAAAAAATATTATTGGCGAGTAGCATTTTATTGTCGGCATATTCCTTCGCACAGTTTAATGTTAAGGTAGAAATACCATCTTACTTATCAGATTCAGAAATTTATCTTTACGGCTTCAACGGTTCAAAAGAGATCTTATATTCCAAAGCAAAAGTATCCAACAATGTTGCATCTTTCAAAATCGATAAGCAATATGTAGGAATGATGAGAGCTTTTTTTAAGAAAGCAAACTCCTCTGTCAATATGGTCTCCGAGAATAAGGATATCAACTTTAGAATTGACCTTGATAGCAAAAACAAGATCTCTAATGTCACTTTTCAGGATCAGGCCAATCAGCTTTTTAGCAGTGAGGTAGAAAGTCAGAAAAAACAAGAGTTGATCTTACCTGCATTAATTCAGATCAAAGATTATTACAAGCCGTCTGATCAGTTTTACAGCTCTTTGGAGACAGAGATCAGTACTTTATCAAACAAAGATGTTTCTGCATACACCGATCATCCTTTCCTTGATTTTTATAACAAAAATCAGAAATACTCTGTACAGGAAAAAGGTGTTGAATTGAAACCGGAAGATTTCATCAATTTCTATTCTAGATCAGGAGAGTATTTGGAAACTTCAACTATTTTGAAACCTTCACTTATTAATTTTCTGAATGTATCAAAATCTAATGTCGAAGGCAACGTAGATAAACTTTTGGAAGCTGTAAATCTGGAAACACCCAGAGGACAGACCATCATGTCCGAGTTGATCGAGATATTCAATACCTATGGGATGGATAAGTTAAAGGATAAGTATTTGTCCCAAGCTAATAACCTGAAATGTACCATCAACGACAGATTGGCATCTACAATACAAGCCAATAAGAATACAGAGATCGGTGCCAAGATGCCTAACAATAATTTCGTGAATGCTATCCATACAAAAGCGAAATCTCTATACGATATCAAAGCTTCTAAGAAAATCGTAGTGTTCTGGTCTTCTACGTGTTCTCATTGCGAGGCAGAGTTGCCAAAACTTCTGGAAAAATATGATAAACTGAAAGCTCAGAACATAGAGATTATCGGTTTTTCTTTAGATAGTAATTTGGATGAGTTTAAGAATAAAGCCAATATCTATCCTTGGGTCAATGATTCTGAAGGAAAAGGCTGGTACAGCTCCTATGGAGATACTTATAACATTGTGGCGACACCAACTTACTTTGTCTTAGATGCTGATAATAAAATCATTAGCAAACCAAATCATGTGGGTGATGTTTTAGATTACTTAAAAGTCAATTAAAAATTTGGTGAAAAGCAAAATATCCTTATATTTGCACCACCAAAAAATGGCGAGGTAGCTCAGTCGGTTAGAGCGCAGGATTCATAACCCTGAGGTCACGGGTTCAATTCCCGTCTTCGCTACTACAAACTCTTTTCTTTTATTAGAAAAGAGTTTTTTTATTTTATTTTCTAGATTTTGAATTATTGCTTCTTTGCGAGACAATGGATTGCAAAATCATCTGTTTGTAACTTTTTGATTATTAATTGTTTTCAGGTTATTTTAAATTATTATTAAAATATAATTGGAGGTTATTTCCAAATGTTGTACTTTTACGGGGCTTTTGAGACAATCACTCAGGAGCAATAAATTTTTTTTCATCATTTGTGTTTTTAGAATCGTACCTCGTGTACGATTCTTTTTTTATGCCTCATACAGAGCAACAAGCGTAATGAAATAAGAATAGCTAATACTACCATCTTGCTGATTTGATTTGAGGAATAGGTCATTTGTAAATCCGAAGACATCGCTTAAAACGCTTTCGTGATCTTTCAAAAACTCAAGTTCGCTTAGTCTGTCCTTTTTCATTTTCTCCGAATATTGTGACAGGATGCATTTCACAAAGGCTTTGTTTTTCACAGATAGATTCCTCAATAGACTTTTAAGAACATAAAGCTGAACACTGTACTGCAAATCCACATTATTAGTGCTTTTAGCGCACAGGTAAGCGATGAAGCTTGCTTCCTGTTCACGGGCAAATCCCAGCTGATGGGACATCTCGTGCGCCAGCGTAAATGGGACTTGTGTAGGTGGTAAATTAGGGTTGTATTGAGATTCGGCCGTGAAGGGATTGTAATAACCTAAAATGCCTGTATAGTTCATCAGATTATTGTACAGACTTGGTTTTACAGATAAAGTTTCAATTGATGTCTTTGACGTGATCTGAGATGACAAATTGTTTTGTTGAGATAGGATCTCTTTCTCAATTTTTTTAAAATCACTTATTGTAAAAATGCCATTTTTGTCTTCCGAAACTTTCTCTCTCGTTTTTTTGCAAAGTGCCAGATATTTGATGGTCAGTTTTTTTAGTTCAATGTCTGTAATTTCTTTCTTCGGTAATTTTTCAATAATCGGTTTTTGAAAATATAACGTTCCCCAAAAACACTGATAGATGAAATACGTGATATTAATGAAAATGAATAGTTGCTTCAAAGTCTCACTTTTTTTCTTTCTAATAAGATTGATGACTGTAAAGACTAGATAAAGTGAAACAAGTGTATAAATAAGATCGCCAACTGAAAATCCAAACTTCGAAAATAAGAAAACGTGAAAGTTTTTTTTCCATTCAAAAAGATTAGAAAAGAAATCAACTGCGAAATCTATTTTTGATAAGATATAGAACAACGAAAATTGGGCAACCAGAATGATTGCCCAAAATTTATTTTTAAGAAAGATGTTCTTTTTAGTGTCCACCTGATACTTTTTTATCAAAACTAATGCCTTGGTTTTTCAAAATTCCACTTACTTTCCAAGCGTAGAAAGCCAAATAAGCAAAACATAAAATCCCAACAATATAACTGTGCTGAATTCCGATACTTTCAGAGACCACACCTTGCAGCCAGCTCACGATTCCACCGCCCATGATCATCATAATTAGGAAGCTGCTTCCTTGGCTTGTATGTTTCCCAAGTCCGCTTACAGCTAATGTAAAGATACAAGGCCAAAGTGTACTACAGAATAAGCCAACACTTGTGAATGCATAAATACTAACTATGCCATCCGTAAACATTCCGATTGTTAAAGCGATAATGCCAAGTGCAGAGAATATCAAAAGCATTCTTGCAGGATTTCCCTTACTGGCCATATCGGCACCAATTAGAACTAAAATGATCAGTCCATAGATATAAAAAGGTGATAAGTCGTGCTTAGCAACAGCATTTACCAGTAGAAAGACTCCGAATGCTAAATATGGAGCAACGAAACGTAAAATTTTCTGCAAACTCATATTGTCGGTGAAAGCTTCAACAGCACCTGTCCAACGACCGATCATCAAACTTGCCCAGTATAGCGAGATGTAAGGAGAGATCTCCTTTAATGTATAGAGAACGCCAGTCTCAGAATTGACGATAGTTTCCATATATGCAGGCAAGTTACTTGCGGTAGAAACTTCTACACCAACATAAATAAAGATAGCAAGCATTCCCAATAACAATTGAGGATATTTCAAAGCAGAACTTTTCACAGTGCCTTCTTCTTTTACAGCTTCTTCAATGGTTTCTGGATGTTCCGGCAAAGAGGAGAATTTCAGTAAAATGGCAACTGCTAAAAAAGCTGCACCCAAAACAAGATAAGGGATTTTCACACTTTCGATACTCATATTGGTATTCTCGGAAGCAGCAGAGCCAAAGATGGCAAAACTTACAATCAAAGGTCCAATCGTAGTCCCAAGATTGTTGATTCCTCCAGCCAAAGTCAGACGCTGCGAACCAGTTGTAATTGGTCCCAATGCGATCGCCAATGGATTTGCTACAGTCTGTTGTAGTGAGAATCCCAGTGCCACCGTAAATAATCCGGCAAGCATCAATGGAAAGGACTGAAGATTTGCAGCAGGATAAAACAATAATGTTCCTAAGGCCGAAATTAAGAGTCCCAACGCCAATCCGTTTTTATAACCAATTTTATTGACCAGATCTTTTCCAATGGCTAATGAAATCAACATATAAATGAGGGAACCAACTGTGTAGGCAATATAAAAAGCTACTGATACAAGCTGACTTTGACCTTGTGTCAAATCAAATGCTTTTTTGAAAACTGGAATCAAGATGTCGTTACTAGCCGCGACAAATCCCCAAAAGAAAAAAACGGTGACTAGCGGGATAAACTGTGCCCAATTGGTTTTTTGTGTTTCCATTATTTATTTAATTGTTAATTTAAGGTTAATATTCAAAAACAAATGTAAGTAAAAAGTCTTATTGGTAGAATAATTATTTTAATTTCTCAATAAGAGACAATCGCATTTCCTCGTGCGCTTTTTCCTTGAGTTCTTTCAATGGAGTGTTGGGCGTCAAGATATCATTGAAGAAAATATCAACGCGTCCTGGATATCCTTTTTTATTATCAAAAGGAAACATTTCTTTTAACCCTACAAATGTGTAAACCGCAATCGGAAATTGATGTTTGGTAGAAAGGATGAATGCACCATCTTTGAATTGGTCGAGAATAATACTCGTGTCATCCGGAACGCCACCTTCTGGAAAGATGACAACGCTTTGTCCGTCTTTCATCCTTTCGGCACATCTTCTATAGACGTCGGCGCGGCTTCTCGCACTTTTCCGGTCCACCATCACGCAGACTCGTCTGTAAACACTTCCGAAAACCGGAATCTTCTCAAGCTCTTTTTTACCAACGTAGCAAAGTGGATGATTGGGGAAAAGAATACACGGGATCATCACATCCATCAAAGAAGTGTGGTTGGAAATGATAACGTACGGCTGATTTTTATCGATTTTTTTATCGGTCTTATTAATGATCCGATATCGGAAACCCGTACCGTAGAAAATTCCCATCGCCCAGATTCGGATGAAGAAGTAACAGGCCTTGTAATCTTCCTTTCGGATGGATAAGAGATAAACTGGGAGAAAAAAGATCAATGTGAAAATAGTTGCCACAACTATCATCCAAAACCGCCAGGCATAAACCAACAAAACCTTCATTAATAATCTATTTAGTTCAAAAATATGATTTTATCCGTTAAAAATGACTTTTTTCTTTACCGAATAATTAAGGAGCGAAACAATCAGGATAGAACTTATTTTACTCATCATTTCCTGTGACAAGACATAGAAACCTAGATCGAACGCATCTTTGAAAACATAATGGTATAAAATCTGGAACAGGATCAGACTGATAATCGTAGAAACCACCGAAACAGAAATGAAATAAGCGAACTCTTTCCTTTTGGAATGCTTCCCTCTTTCAAAAACAAACCAAATGCTCAGGAAATAATTGGTGATGATGCCGCAGCTTGTAGAAAAGATATTACTGAAAGGATATTTGATACCGTACAGATTATATTCACTCGCAAAAACCCTTGGAAGATAAACACTGAAAAGTTTGAAGCTTCCAATTTCGACGATGGCGCTCAAACCTCCGGCGATGATAAAAAATAGAATTTGCTTGTGACGAAGTAGTAATTGTTTCATTTCGTCTGCAAATTTATACGATTTGTTAAATCTTTTTAAATAATAGTTAAATTATTTTTTTGTATCAATATTATTTTTAAATTTATTTAATATTAAGGTTTTACAAAGTATCATTGAGTATTTAATTATTTTTAGTCTAATTATTTACGGAAATCTTAATATTAATCGACGATGTAACGCAATCCTGGCTCTAGAAATTCAGCCGGGAAATTTTTTCATCGCTTGTCAAGACACCACACTCACAAAATAATTATTACAAAAAATGAAAAATTCTAACAGACCGTACAGAAAATTTCTGCCTCAGCAAAAAAAAATTGAGGAATTGGAAAAAAGCAGCTCCAGGTTCAAAAGAATCTATTCAGAATATGAATTGATGTCCGATGAACTCTGGGATATGGAAAGCAACGAGACTGCAGAAAGCATCCCCGACGATTTCATCAATGCCATCAAACTTCAGACTTCATACCTGGAAGATGAGATCGAAGATTGGTTGGTACAAGATGACCAATCGACATAATTCTCACAAAATCTTCCCAAAAAATATTACATTAGCATTTTAAAACATATTGATATGATTGCTATTGTTGATGGAGGGTCTACCAAATGCGACTGGGTTATCCTGGAAAATGATGGTACAGAAGTACTCAAGACCGAGACCATCGGTTTCAATCCTAATATTATAAAAGCAGAATTGATCGCGCCCGAAATAGAAAACAATCAGGCACTTTCCAAATTCCACGATTACATAGAAAACATCTTCTTCTACGGCTCCGGTTGCGGAATACCAGAAAACAGATTGATTGTCGAGCGGGAAATTCAAAAAGTTTTTCTCAACGCTCAGGTCAATATCAAGGAGGACCTTCTCGCAGCGGCTTATGCTGCTTACAGAGGTGTTCCGGCAATTGTATGTATTCTCGGGACTGGTTCCAACGCGTGCTATTTCGATGGCGAAAAAGTCAAAACCGAATTGCCTTCTTTAGGTTTTCTCATTGGCGACGAAGGTAGCGGAAGTGCGCTTGGGAAGCAATTGGTGCGTCATTATTTTATGAAGAAATTACCGCCAGATCTACACCAGCAGTTTACTGAGATTTATCAGTTGAACATCGATGATCTGCTCAAAAATATGTACCACAATCCCCGGGCGAACGCTTACATGGCAGATTTTACACGCTTCATTGTAGACAGGAAAACGCATCCGTATTTTCAGAATTTCATTTACAAAGAACTCAAGAACTTCCTTGAGTTTCAGGTGATGCCGTACGAAGAGTGCCGCCAGAGCGAGGTCAATTTCATCGGTTCAATAGCCTATTTTTTCGAGGATATCCTTCGGGCAGCTGCTTCTGATTTCCATCTGAAAATTGGAACCGTTGTTCAGAAACCGATAGAAAGTCTGGTGAATTATCATCGTGACTATATCATTCCAAAACTTTAACTTTGCATAAATATTGGGGCGTATCCCTTTGTTTTTGCTTATCACACTGAGTCTGTAAAAGGATATTTTCAGTCCAGCAAAAACAAGCGGGCCGGTCTACGGGCAGTCGCTTTTTTTGTTTTTTCATATTGAGGTTTTCGGAAGAAATTTTCAGTCAAAAACAAAAAAGAGCCCCAACAATGCCCTCCGCCCTTACGCAGCAGAGTCATAATAAAAACCTGTGGGTCATCTTCAACCGATTGATCCACTCAAAAGAAATTAAAAATGTCAAAAAATTCAAGAGATCAGATCGCTTTCGATAAGGCCGCTTTAGATTATCACAGTCAGGAACCAAAAGGTAAGATCGAAGTCATTCCTTCAAAACCGCATTCGTCACAAAGAGATCTTTCGCTAGCCTATTCTCCGGGAGTTGCCGTGCCGTGTATGGCGATCCACGAGGATCCTCAAAAAGTTTACGAATATACTTCCAAAGGAAATCTGGTTGCCGTGATCTCCAACGGAACAGCGGTTCTAGGTTTGGGCGACATTGGTCCCGAAGCTTCAAAACCTGTAATGGAAGGAAAAGGATTGCTTTTCAAGATCTTTGCAGGCATCAATGTTTTTGATATCGAGATCAATGAAAAAGATCCTGACAAATTCATCGAGACAGTAAAAGCAATTGCGCCAACTTTCGGTGGGATCAACTTGGAAGATATCAAAGCGCCAGAAGCATTCTATATAGAACAAAGACTGAAAGAGGAATTGGATATTCCATTGATGCACGATGATCAGCACGGAACAGCAATTATCTCTGCAGCCGCTTTGATAAACGCTTTGGAAATCGCAGAAAAGAAAATTGGTGAAGTGAGAATGGTGATCAATGGAGCAGGAGCAGCCGCAGTGGCTTGTGCAAAATTGTACATTTCATTAGGTCTTGATCCGAAAAATATTTTGATGTGTGACAGTAAAGGTGTCATCAATCAAAGAAGAGAAAATCTGACACCCGAGAAATTGGATTTCATTGCTCAAACTGACATCGACACTTTAGAAGATGCTATCAAAGGTTCTGATGTTTTCATCGGTTTGTCAAAAGGAAACGTAATGTCTGCAGAGATGTTGCTTTCGATGGCAGAAAATCCAATTGTTTTTGCTTTGGCAAATCCAGATCCAGAGATCAGTTATGACCTTGCATTGGCTACAAGACCAGATGTGATGATGGCAACTGGAAGAAGTGATTATCCGAACCAGGTGAACAACGTTCTTGGTTTTCCATATATTTTCCGTGGTGCGTTGGATGTTCAGGCAAGAGGAATCAATGAAGCGATGAAGTTGGCAGCGGTTTACGCCTTGGCAGAAATTGCAAAAGAACCAGTTCCGGAAATGGTAAAACTGGCTTATAATGTAACGAATATGAGTTTCGGGAAAGAATATTTCATCCCTAAACCATTTGATAATAGATTGATCACAAAAGTTTCTATCGCTGTTGCAAAAGCAGCCATGGAAAGTGGAATTGCAGGAAAACCAATCGAAGATTTCGAAGCTTACGAAAATCAATTGTTGGATAGAATGGGTCGCGACGAAAAGCTCGTTCGAATGATGCAAAACCGCGCCAAAGCCAACCCGAAAAGAGTAACGCTTGGAAACGGAGAAGAGTACAATATTCTGAAAGCAGCACAGATTCTACAGGAAGAAGGGATCGCTTTTCCTAGTTTGTTAGGAAGCAGAAAGTTGATCAAGCAAAGAATGGAAGAGTTCGGGATGGATCTCGATATTCCTATCATCGATCCGAATGATGACGAAAACAAAGAAACCCGCAAAAAATACAGAAAAACACTTTGGGATCTTCGAAACCGAAAAGGAATCAATGAGTACAAAGCAAAACGATATGTAAGACAGCGCGATTATTTTGGGCCATTGATGTTGGTTCACGGCGATACAGATGCTTTGATCGTTGGTTTTTCTAAAAGTTATGCATCCATTCTGAAACCTATTTTGGAGATCATTCCTAAAAAACAAGGTGTAAATAAAGTGGCAGCAATGATGATGATCCTGACAGAAAAGAAACCATTGTTCTTTGCAGATACTTCCATTAATAAAAATCCTTCTGCGGAAGATCTGGTCGATATCGCAAAAATGGCAGAAATCACGGTTAAGTCTTTTGCTATTGAACCAAGGATCGCCATGTTGGGTTATGAGAACTTCTCCGCAAAAGGAGAATCTTCCAAAAAAGTAGCGGCCGCAGTAAAGATGCTTCACGAGAAATATCCTAAGATGATCGTTGACGGAGAGATCCAACCAGATTTTGCTTTGAACAGCGATCACTTGGCAGATTATCCTTTCTCAAAATTAGGAACCAACCCAGCCAATGTTTTGGTTTTCCCAAATCTTGAAAGTGCCAATCTTTCTTACAAGATCATCAGAGGAATGAAAGCGGCTCAAACCATCGGACCGATCTTGATGGGATTAGATCAGCCAGTTCACGTTCTACAAATGAGATCGAGTGTAGACGAGATTGTGAATCTTGCTACTATTGCAGTTTTGGACGCGCAGACGAAAGAGAAAAAATAGATTTTTTCAAATCTGAATAAATATGATAAGCCATCTTAATTACTAAGATGGCTTTTTTGTATTATTAATTCTTAACTTCGTTTTCAAGTCATTCAAATTAGAAGTTAGAATATGAAAAAAGTAAAGTTAATTTTATTACTATTTGTTTTCATGAGTGGTTTTTTCCACACGCAAACAAAATTTTATGGATCATTGAAAGAGGCTTTCAAAGAACCTTTAAAGGTGAAGAATCTAACTATTTCTGATGATGAAGACATGGTAGAACTGCCAGAGTCTATCGATAAACTGGTCAATCTGGAGAATCTGATCATTGCGTTTAATCCAAAATTGAAGAAGTTGCCGGAGTCAATTGGACGTTTGCAAAAATTAAGAACGCTTAAGGTCATCGATAATGCATCTCTCTTGAAAATTCCTGATGCGATCTATGATCTGAAAAATCTGGAAGAACTTTCGTTGGAGCGCAGTCAGATCAAACAATTGCCAGAAAATATTGGAAATCTTACCAATTTACAAAACCTTTATTTATCAGAAAATCAGTTGAAGAATTTACCAAATTCTATATCCAATCTCAAAAATTTAGAAGACCTGTATGCAGATGATAATCAATTGGAAGAAATCCCTGTTTCTATCAAAGATCTTGAAAAGCTAAGACGAATTAATTTAAATAATAACAAGATAAAAATGGTTCCGAATATTGTTTATCATCTACCAAACTTATGGGGTTTGTTTTTGGAAAATAATCAGATTGAAAAAATTGATCCGGAATTAAATCAATTAAAAAGTCTGAAAGTACTCGCTTTGGAAAATAACAAGATCACTTCATTTTCTTTAGATCTTTCAAATTTGCTTTTGTTGGAGGAGATAGTTTTGCATGGAAATCCTATCTCGGAAGAAGACCTGAAGTTCACTAGGTCGAAATTGGCATTTGGGAAAATATATTTCGATAATAAATGATTTGATTCACTTTATTCAAATATTCCCAATTTTTCGGTTTGCCAACGACAAAGTATAAAAAACATTGATTTTATTAAAGAAATATTGATAAAAAGCCATTTTAATTATTAAGATGGCTTTTATGTTTCAGTTAAATTTATATCTTCGCAAAACCCTAATTTTTGTATTTCAATGATTTATTCTTTAAGAGGTTTGGTTCAGGAACTGACACCTACATTTGTCGTCGTCGACGTCAATGGAATCGGATATTATGTGAGCGTGAGCCTACAAACTTCCCAAAACCTGAAGTTGAATTCTGAGGTTTTTCTATATATCCAGCAGATCATTCGTGAAGATGCGCATCTGCTTTTCGGATTTTTCACAAAGGAGGAAAAAGAGATGTTCAACCTGTTAATAAGTGTTAATGGTGTTGGGCCTGTTTCTGCACTCATTTTACTATCTTCTCTCAGCTTGTCAGACGCTGCAAATGCGATACTTTCTGGCAATAGTGCAATCATTCAAAAAGTGAAAGGTATAGGTGTGAAAACTGCCGAACGTATCATCATAGACCTTCGCGATAAGGTTGGCGGATTCAGCATTTCCGAAGAAAAACTTTCTAATTTGGTAAACAATAAAATCAAGAATGAGGCGTTATCTGCTTTAGAAGTTTTAGGGATTTCCAGGAAAGTGAGTGAGAAGATCGCAGATAGGATATTAAAGCAAAATCCTGAAGTTTCTATTGAAGAATTAGTGAAAGAGATTTTAAAAAACATTTAACATTTGGTGGTAGTTTATCATCAATTTCTTAAAAAAATATAAGTGAAGAAAAATATTTACCTTTATAAATTAACCCTCCTTTTTTTAGTTTTTGTAGGTTTTACAAACGTTTTCGCACAAGATGTGCCTTCCGATAGTTTAGTAAGCGTGAGGAAGGATTTCAGTTTGGCTGATCCTATCCGTTACGATGCTTTCTATGATATCGGTACGGGAATGTATTATCTATATCCAAAAGTTGGGAACACTGTTGTAGGGCCTCCAATCGCAATGACGTTTGAAGAATACAAAAACTACACCATGCAGAATAATCTGCGTTCTTATTACGAAGAAAAATCTCTTCTCAATGATCTTTCCAAGAGGAAAGACCAGACCGATGCCAAGAAAAAAGGCTTGATACCAGCGATCACGATCAAGAACAAGATGTTCGAAAATATCTTTGGCAGCAACAAGATCGAGTTGATCCCACAAGGTTTTGCATCATTTGATCTAGGTGTTTTGTCTCAAAAAATCGATAATCCATTGATTCTTCCCCAAAACAGAAAAAGTTTTGCCATCAATATCCAGCAAAGGATCCAATTGGGAATTACGGGGAAAGTTGGTGAAAATCTCCAGTTGAAAGCCAATTATGACACCCAAAGTGGTTTTGCTTTTGAAAATCGTATGAATATGGTTTGGCAGGCCAAAGGCTCTTGGAAAGACTTACAATCAAAAGGTCTTAATGAAAAAGGACAAGATCCTGAAGATAAGATCATCAAAAGGGTAGAGGTTGGTAACATCAGCATGCCACTTTCTACGAGTTTGATTCGAGGTTCACAATCTTTATTCGGTCTCAAAACAGAATTCCAGATGGGTAAGACAACCGGAACTTTGGTGTTTTCACAACAACAAGGCGAAGCGAAAACTATCGTAGCACAAGGTGGCGGAACAATGAGTACATTCAAAGTGAACGCCTTTGATTATGAAGATAATCAGCATTACTATCTGGGACATTACTTTTTGGATAACTATGATTCTTCTTTGGCCAATTATCCACTCATCAATTCCAGGATCAACATTACAAGAATGGAGGTTTGGGTCTTGGATCAAGGTGGGGCTAATCTTGAAACTCAAAAACCGATTGTAGGGATTAGAGATTTGGGAGATCAGGACGGTGTAATACCTACCAATACCAATAATAATCTATACAATCAGATCGCGTCTACTCTAGGAGGTATCAGAGATATCAATACGGCGTACAGCACTTTGAACGGAAGATCTTTTCCAAATTCACAAGGAACATCAGTGCCTTATGTTTCGGGAGAGCAGTATATTACCAATGCCAAAGCGAGAAAACTTAATACTTCGGAATATAAGTTCAATACGCAATTGGGTTACATGTCATTGAATCAAAGGCTTAATGACAACCAGTTTTTGGCGGTTTCGTACTCATACACAATCAATGGTTCAAGCACGGTTTATAAAGTAGGAGAGTTTTCTGAGGAAAATCCGGTATTGATCACAAAACTTTTGAAATCCAATATCGCTGTTAAACCAAGTTCTCCAATGTGGGAACTGATGATGAAGAATATCTATTCCCTTAATTCCAATCAATTGCAGGCTCAGGATTTCTTATTGAATATCAATTTCAGAGATCCAAGTTCTGGAGGTAAAGTCAACTATTTGCCAGGAGCGGTCTATGGTAATCCCAATGCACCTTTTCCAGCAGACACCAACTTGTTGAGATTGTTCAATTTGGACCGTTTGAACGTTAATGGAGATTCACAAAATAATTCAGACGGAACAAAAGGTGATGGCGTTTTCGATTTTGTAAATGGAATTACCGTAGATGCGGAAAATGGGAAAATAATTTTTACAAAAGCAAAACCATTTGGGGCGTACTTGGAAGGAATACTGACAAACGCAGATAAGACACCTTATGTTTTTAATGATTTGTATAGCAAACAGAAAGCGCAAGCTTCAGAAAGCTCACTTGCTCAGCGTTATACAATAGAAGGTCGTTACAAAGGGGCACAAGGTCAAGGGATTTCTCTTGGCGCAATCAACGTTCCACAAGGTTCTGTAAAAGTAACTGCAAACGGAGCTCAATTAGTTGAAGGTGTAGACTACACCGTGGATTATATGCTGGGAACGGTTACGATCATCAATGAAACTGTGAAGCAGTCTGGACAGGCGATCAATATTTCATTAGAAAATCAATTGACTTTTAATACGCAGAGAAAAAGTTTCTGGGGACTTAACCTTGAGAGAAAATTCAATGAGCATTTGACAGTTGGTGCTACAGTTGTCAACTACTCCGAAAGACCATTGACCCAAAAAGTAAATTATGGTCAGGAAGCTGTCAGCAATACAATGGCAGGATTCAATGTGATGTACAATAACGAATTGCCATTCCTGACAAGATTGACGGATAAGATCCCATTCATCAATACAGAAGCCCCTTCGAATTTAAACTTCAAAGCGGAAGGCGCATATTTGATTCCGGGACAAAGCAAAGGGATCAATGACCAATCTTACATTGATGACTTCGAGCAGACCACTTCCAAAATTTCTTTGAAAGAACCTGCCATGTGGAGTCTTGCTTCTCGTCCTGAAAAAAATAAGGATGATCCGGCAGTTTTCCCACAAACAGTCAACAATGATGATCTCAGAAGTGGCAATGGTAGAGGATTATTGTCCTGGTACACCATTGATCCAAGATTCTACGGTGTTGGTGGCAATGCTCCAAATGGTATCAATGCGGCTGCACTTTCAAACTTTGCCTCTAGAAGAGTTCAGATGAAGGAACTTTACAACAACAGAGATTACGTGGCAGGTGAGCAGACGCTTCTTAATACTTTTGATATTACATATTATCCAGAACAAAGAGGTCCTTACAATGTGAATCCAAGCAACGAGTCAGCTTCCCAAAGATGGGCAGGACTTATGAGGCCGATCAGTGTGACCAACTTTGTAACATCCAATATCGATTATGTCGAATTCTGGCTACAAGATCCACATGCAGATGGAAGTACTTTGGGTAGCGATCCAAAACTATTGCTGCAATTAGGAAACGTCTCCGAAGATGTTTTGAAAGATGGAAAATTACAGTACGAAAATGGTTTACCTACGGCAAGTGTAGCTTCCAATACTTCCAACACCAATTGGGGAACTCAGCCAAATCAATTCCCGATCCTTTATGCATTCTCATCGGAAGGTGACGAGAGAGGTCAGCAAGATCTAGGTTATGATGGTCTAGATGGAACTCAGGAGCAGGCAAAATTCGGGGTGGACTTTGTCAATCCTGTAACCAATGAATTGGATCCGGCTTCTGATAATTTCGTATTCTATTTGTCCGATCAGTTCCAAGGTGATCTTGCATCATCTTTGACGGAGCGCTACAAATATTTCCGTGGACCGGAAGGAAACTCAGCGGCCAATACTTTGGAAGTGGCAACACAGACGCCTGATGCGGAAGATGTAAACAGAGATTATAATCTAGACCAAACAGAAAATTACAACCAATATACAATTGACCTTGCTCCAACAAGTATGGTTTTGGGAGAAAATAAAATTGTAGATGTAAAAGAAGTAGATGTTAAATTTGAGAACGGACAATCCAAAAAAGTAAAATGGTATTTGTTCAGAATTCCAGTTGCTAATTACGACGATAACACAAAAGTAGAGGGCTCAGATGATTCTGTTCTTAACAATGTGAGATTCGCAAGATTATTGATGAAAGGTTTCGATCAGACTTCTACTCTTAGATTCGGATCTTTCGATCTAGTAAGGTCAGACTGGAGAAAATATACCAAAAATATAGCAATTGGTGGAACTGGAACCAATGAAGGAACTGCTGATATTGATAATTCTAATTTTGATATTGGAAGTGTCAACTTGGAAGAGAATGCATTGGGAACGCCGCCATACGTCTTGCCTCCAGGAATCGACAGACAGGTTTTGAGTGGAAATGCAGGTGCACAAAGACAAAATGAATCTTCACTTTATATGAAGGTGAATGGACTTTCTGGACAAGCAAAAGGTGTTTTCAAAAATACAAGTCTCGATATGCGTCGTTACAAAAAACTTCAATTGTTTGTTCACGCAGAAGATCTGGATCGTCCTACAAGAACTGGTGTTGACAAAGGCGCGAAATTCTTTATTCGTTTTGGTAGTGATGCCACAGACAACTACTACGAATATGAAGCATCTCTTAACTATACCGCAAAAAATGCAACCACACAATTGGATATTTGGCCATCGGAGAATGATGTCAACTTAGAGTTGGAAAACTTTGTAAATGGAAAACTGAAACGTGATGAATTGCTAAGAGCTGGAAGTTTACCTATTGATGAAAGATTTTTATATGAGGAATATGGTGCCGCAGAAGCAGATAAGAAAATATATATAAAAGGTCGTCCAAGTATTGGTAATATAACGACCATTATGATTGGAGTTAGAAATACAACAGCAGCGAATAAATTAGCTGATCCTCCGGCAACCAATATGGTTCTTTGGGTGAATGAGATCCGTCTTTCCGAGATCGAGAACAAAGGTGGGTATGCAGGTAATGCTAGTCTTAACTTCAACCTAGGAGATTTTGCAATGGTGAATGCCAATGCATCTTACGCCTCAGTAGGATTCGGTGCGATCGATCAGAAACCATCAGAAAGATCTCAGGATGATAATTCTGCTTTCAGCATCAACACCACTGTGAATGTAGACAAGTTCTTGCCAGAGAAAGTAGGGATGAAGATTCCTGTGAACTACTCTTACACTCAGACGATGACCAATCCTAAGTACAATCCATTGGATAACGATGTGGAACTTACCAAAGCTCCAAACGAAGCTGAACTCAAAAAAGTAGTAAGCACTTACACGCAGCAGAGAAGCATCGGTGTGGTGAACATGAGAAAAGATAGAATGAATCCGGACAAAAAACCGAAATTCTATGATGTAGAAAACTTAAGTGTCACAGCGATCTACAACGATGATTTCTATCGTGATGTCTATACCAAAAAGAACTACAAACAATATCTGAAAGGTTATGTTGAATACAATTATACCTTCAAACCGTATGTTCTGAAGCCATTCAACAAGATGGTCAGCGACACGGCCAAATCTTACAAATATCTGAGATGGATCAAGGAATTCAATTTCAATCCGGTTCCTACGAGATTATCTTTCAGAACGATCTTGGACAGAAATTACAATGAGTTGGAATATAGAAATGTGGATGCACTTCTTTCGGGGAACGGTGGGTCAGATTTCGATGTCATTAGAAACAGAAACTTCTTCTTCGGATGGCAGTATAGTTTAGGATTTAATTTTACCAAATCCTTGAAACTGGAGATCAATTCTGAGACAAAAACTTTGAATGACCAGATCGATGTGAACGCTATGAACAACCGTTCGATCTTCGGAAATCCGTTCCGTGCTGGTCGTCCTGTTTTGTATAACCACAGAGCACAGTTGAACTACAGATTGCCGTTTGAATATTTCCCATATTTGGATTTCATCAACGCAGAATTAAGTTATCAGTTCCAATACAACTGGAATGCAAGATCTACTGCTTCGAGGAATGTTGAGTTCGATGGTAGGATAGAAAATCTGGGTAATATTTCCCAGAATACCAATGCGATCGTAGCAACATCCACAGTTGATATTCCGAAATTCTTCAACAAGTTCGGTTACTTCAGGAAGATCACGGATAAGATGCAGAAGCGTCGTCAGGAGATAGATTCACTTAACAATGTTTACAACACGGCATTCACGAAGAAGAATAGCAGATTCAAATTCAAAACTTATAAATTTAAAAATAAATTGACGCCAGTTCAGGCGATCGCATATGCTTTGACATCATTCAAGCAATTGGACTTCAATTACAATGAGAACAACGGGATCATGTTGCCAGGTCTACTGTCTGCACCTAACTTCTACGGATATGGACAGACGCTTGGTGGACCAACGATTGGATTCTTATTAGGGTCTCAGGCAGACATTAGAAGAACAGTGATCGAGAATGGTTGGGTTTCCAACTCCGAGTTGATGAGTGATGCATATTCTGAACTTAATAATAGAGATATTACAGGTAATTTACAGATCATGCCTGCGAATGACCTTAGAATAGATTTCAACGTATTGCAGAGATACAGCAGAAATTACGTTCAAGGTGGCTACAATGTTTACAATGTGAATGAAACGGAAGATTACCGTGGATACAGAGATGCTTTTGGAACAGAATTGATCACGTATTCCAATACATCTTGGACTTTCAATACGGCTTTCAAAGATGGCGCAGCATTATATCAGTCGATCAAAGAAAATGCGCTGGCAATTTCTCAAATGTATACAGGCATTAGAGATAGAGAGGGCTTCACGGCGGGTTATACAAAAAGTAATACCTATGTTTTGATTCCGGCTTTCAAAGCAGCGATAGAAGGCAAGTCTCCAAAACAAATGGGCAATCCTACCAAAGCAGGCACGCCATTGCCAAACTGGAAGATCGTGTATTCTGGACTTAGAAATCTACCAATTGTCAACAGCCAGTTCTCTAAGTTTGATATTTTGCACTCTTATGTCTCTACATTTACAATGTCAGGCGTTCAGTCAAGTATCGATTATTATAACAGAGATTTAGAGAATTCAGAAACAGCTTATGACTCAAATGGGAACAGATACAATCCATATACCTTCTCACAAGTTGGATACGTAGAATCTTTCTATCCATTAATTGGTTTCGATGTTACGATGAGAAACAACATGCAGTTCCGTTTCAATTACAACAGAGATAGAACGTATATGTTAGGATTGGTGAATACAACGCTTACGGAAGAATTAGGAAATGAGTTTGTAGTTGGTTACGGTTATATTTTGAAAGATCTGAAGATCCGTCTTAATTATCAGGGGAAAACCAGAAATGTGAAAAGTGACCTTAATATGAGAGCCGATCTATCCATGAGAGATAGCAAAACCACGATCACTAATATTTTGATCGATGACTCTCAGATCACAGGAGGTCAGAAGATCTTCAGTCTCAAGTTATCTGCAGACTACAATATGTCTCAGAACCTGAACCTGAAATTCTTCTACGATCAGATGATGACAAAATACAAGATCTCTACTGCTTTCCCATTATCTACAACAAGAGCTGGTATTACAGCAACGTTGACATTTGGAGGAAGTGGAGCTAATCAATAATTAAAAGTTGACAAAGGATTTTAGATCTAAAGTCTGATATCTATAAAAAAGGGTAAGCATTTTGTTTACTCTTTTTTTTGTAATTTATTTTTATTCTATTGTTATATCTTAATTATATAATTAAATTTGCCAAAACCTAATCAAAAGAAATGAACACACCATCAGAACTAAAGTACACCAAAGACCACGAGTGGATCAAGGTTGAAGGCGACACAGCAACCATCGGAATTACAGATTATGCCCAAGGCGAATTGGGAGATATCGTTTTCGTAGATGTTGACACTGTTGACGAAGACTTGAACGAAGGCGACGTTTTCGGAAGTGTAGAAGCTGTGAAAACCGTTTCCGATCTTTTCCTTCCCATCGCAGGAACAGTTTTGGAAGTCAATGCAGAATTAGAAGACCAACCAGAATTGCTGAATACAGATCCTTATGGAAAAGGCTGGATCATCAAATTGAAAGTTGCTGAAGACACAGACTTCACCAAATTATTATCCGCAGAAGAATATCAGGAAGTTGTTGGATAATCTCATAAACAAATACAGTAAGATCACATTGCCCATTTATTGGGCATTTCTTACTTATATGCTTTTGCGTCCCGGCGTAGAGAACAAAGAATATTTCTTCATGTTCCCACATTTGGACAAGCTCATTCACTTCACCATCTTTTTTCTACTCGGATTTTTCTTCCGCGTAAGATTTCCAAAAGTATCCCTACTTTATTATTTTCTCATCCTGGTTTCCTACGCATTGCTCACGGAGATTCTCCAAGACACAATGAACTGGGGCCGCTCGTTGGAATTTCTGGATGCCGTTGCCGACACTTTGGGCTTATCACTCGCATACTATATATATAATAGGTATGTAAAATTCCAAAACAGGATCTAAAATTATTTCAATAATAATTAAATCCCCAAGGTTCAATAGATTTATGAGAGCTAAAATTAGGATTAAACCATCAATCGCCCAATTCCAATATTTTGGGCAACTGCCAAAAAGCCGTTTCTTTCCCCACGCTATTTTTGTCACCGGGCTATCCGCTACTATCTTTTGCTTTTTTTGACATAGTTTCAAACATACTATATATAAGAAACATCTTGATCCTATCACATTTCTCTAATTCATGAACGAAAAAAGCAAAAGGATAACCGCTACTATCCCTGTCGCAATCCCATAAATTCAGGCTTTCTCATCCGTTGAACGCTATTTAACATAATGTGGATAACTTTGAAATACAGTTTATCTCACTGTTTTACAATTTGTTAATTACGGTAGTTTTACACAATTGTAAACTTTATGTTAAATCCATTTGCAAGTGCAGCTTTTTCCACCCTATATTTGCAGAACCAAAACGAGAGTATTGGTAGCACAGGAGCCCGGTGGGACTTGATTGAGGAGGTTTGAGACGTAGCGATATGTTTTAGATATTTTTAAAAAAAAGTCTTGCAGGATAAGAAAGGAAAACATATCTTTGCAGACCCAAATCGAGAGAGATGGGTAGCGCAGGAGATCAGTTAGAGAATATACCAAGATGACTTTCGGGTTATGAAAAGAAACTTTAAAAAAGTTTTGGTAGTTTGGAAAAAACTTTTTACTTTTGCACTCGCAAATCGGGAACAATGACAGAACAAGATTCCTGAGGATGCGAACAGAACGCAGTTCAT